>JAKSAX010000606.1 GCA_022361395.1 Desulfobacterales bacterium
GATACCATGGGTATTCAGGGAATTCATGATATCAGGCGGGGCTTCCGCCAGCAGCCGGCCGTCAACAAGAAATGCATTGTGGGGCAATCCTTTGTTCAGGCACCCGCCGTTTCCTAAAATTTTAATCTCTAAGCCCATTGCTTCTGTTTTTTCCCTCTCTTCCCAGATGGTACTGCCGTCGCAAGGGCAGTATCTTCACCAATTACCCATTGATTCTTAATCCCGCTCATCAGGGATAAAAATACTCTCTTTTAATTTTTACTGCAATGATACATCGATAATCGGAATCAGCCAAGAAGCGACCTGCAAATTCCGGTAACCCGGCTGCAGGCCAGAGGAAAATCCCACCTGGACTTATCCCTTTCCCCGGCCATATTGGATGCGGCCCGGATCTCTATCAGCGGTATCCTATAACATTGGCATACATGGGCGGCGGCAGCGCCTTCCATGGCCTCCATTACCGGTAAAAACTTCTGATGGATCCTGTCGGCCTGAACCAGGCCTTTTGTAAGGGCTGAAACCGTAAGAAAGGGACCTTTGAAAACGCTGCCGGGTGACGGGGATTTATCCAGGCGCTTAGCCCATGCGTCCGTCAGGATCGGGTCAAACCCGTATATCCCCTCCCGCGTGCCCGCCTGTCCCGGAATAAGTTCAAAGGGTAGCGGGGACAGGGACAAAGGCCCGTTGCCGATTCCCGTGTGCAGATAGTGTTCCCGGGTGGCAACGGCAATATCCCCCACTGAAAGGCCGGAACCTTCATAAGCACCTGCAATGCCGGTATTCAAAATCAGATCCGGTGTATGGTGTTCAAGGTATGACCCAAGGCCCATGGCAGTATTGAATACACCCGGTCCTGTGATCAGGCAGGTCCAGGTTGAATCCAGAGCCGTATACACAAGCTGCCCGGATCTCAGTTTTTCTTTACTTGCATCCGGGTAAAGCGCCAGAAATCCCGCCATCTCAAACTCCGTGGCACAGAGTATCAGAATCCCGGACACGGATGGCTACCCGGCAAGGCTGTTATGGATGGACCGGAGGGCCATATGATAGCCGAAATGCCCGAACCCGGTCAGCTGCCCCCTGGCAATATCCGCAATCATGGATTTGTGACGAAAGGGCTCCCGTTTATGAATATTGGACAGGTGAACCTCGATAATGGGGCAGGAAAGGAGCAGAAGGGCGTCCCTGAGGGCCACTGATGTATGGGTGAATGCTCCGGGATTGATGATGACACCGGCCGGTGACTGCTCAAAAATCCCGTGGATGTAATCCAGGAGTTCACCTTCATGGTTGGACTGGAAAAAGGAGAGCTTTATACCCAACTCATCGGCCAGGACATCAAGCCCCTGGTTGATATCCTCAAGACTGAGACTGCCGTAAACTTCCGGCTCACGTTTTCCCAGCATGTTCAGGTTGGGGCCATTGATCACATGAACCACATCACTGCTCACAATACACTCCTTATTTATCCTTTCCCTGACCGGCAGGCCGGCCAGGGAAAGGGTAATCAATTAAACAACGCCTGCGGCAGCTGCCTCAAACCCGAGTTCAAAGGCTTTGAGGTTTTTGTCCAGGAAGGCGGGTTTTGTTCTCCGTTTAATGGCTTCAATGACATTTTCCTTGGAAAACCCGAGGGCCCCGGTCTGAATCAGCGCCCCGAGCAGAACGATGTTCACACTCATGGGGCTGCCCGCTTCTTTGGCCAATGTCATGGCATCCAGTGCCACGAGGCCGCCTGTTTTCTCTTTGAGCACCTGTTTGATGGTATCCACCTCAGGATAGGCACCGATACCGATCCCCACGGTAAAGGGCGGCAGGGTGGCCGTATTGGTGATCACCCGGGTATTGGCGGAGCACCTGCCGATAGCCCGGAGGGTTTCAGCCGGTTCAAATCCCAAAAGGATATCAGCCTCTCCGTCGGAGATAATGGAACTTTTGGCATCCCCGAAAACAATGGCGGATTCCACAACACCGCCCCGCTGGGCCATACCGTGGATCTCACTCATCCTCACCTCAACACCTTCAATCAGAGCGGCCTCCCCCAAAACCTTGGAAGCCAGAAGATTGCCCTGCCCGCCGACAGCTACGATTATTAGTCTGGTTGTTTCCATATTATATTTTCCCTTCGCTATTTGTTTTTCAGGGGCCTGATGGCATTGTCAGGACAGATCTGGGCGCATAGTGCACAGCCCACACAGGTATTGGCATCAATTTTCACCCTGCCCTCTTCAATGAAAAATGAGGGACAGGCAATCCCGTTGATGCACTCCTTATGATCCGTGCATTTGCTGGTCACCTCAAAGGGCCTGGCCTTTTTCAGCTTAATGCTTCTGGCAAAGAGAATACAGGGTTCCTTGGCAATGACCACGGATACCCCTTTAAACTCAAGGGCCTCTTTAATGGTGTCAACGCTCTTTTTCACCTTAAAGGGTTTGATCACGGATACATGCTCCACCCCCAGGGCCCGGACAAGCTCTTCAATATTGACCCTGCCGTAGCCGGAAAGACCGAGGCGCTCCATATCCACGCCCGGATGGGGCTGGTGGCCGGTCATGGCCGTGATATCGTTTTCAAGGATGACCAGGGTAAAATTATGGTTGTTGAACACGGCATTGACAAGGCCGGTGATCCCTGAGTGGAAAAAGGTGGAATCACCGATAAAGGAGATCACTTTCTGGTCCGTTGCCTGGCCGAATCCGCAGGCAGAACTCACGGAGGAGCCCATGCAGATGACAAAGTCGCCTGTGCTCAGGGGGGGCATGAATCCCAGGGTATAGCAGCCGATGTCATTAGGGCAGACAATGTCCATCCCCTCGGCAGCCTTCTGGACCGCGTAAAAGGTTGCCCTGTGGGAACAGCCGGAACAGAGGTTGGGCGGACGGTTGGCAATCTCCGGGACATCCGAGAGATCCAGTTTCGGAGACGGGGTGTAATCAATGCCGAAACAGGCAGCCACTTTTTCCCTGACCATGGCCGGATCATATTCGGACAACCTGGAAAAGAGTTCGGCAGATTTGCCCCGGATGGGAATGGTAATCCCCTCTTCCTGGGCAAAGGATTTAACGACCTCTTCCATGAACGGTTCGCCTTCCTCAACAACAAGCACCTTTTCACAGCCCGCAAGAAACTTCTTGATCAGGCCTGACGGCATGGGATTGGAAAATCCGAGCCTCAGGATCCGGGTTTTGTCCTCTATGCCCAGGTCCTTTACCGCGTCTTCCGCATAGTGGAAACTGACCCCGTTGGCAATGATACCCAGGGGCCCGTCACCCTGCACATAGTTGAGTGCAGAGGTTTCAGCCATGGACTGGGCCTGGTCCAGCCTCTCCAGAAGTTTGACATGCAGTCCCCTGGACACCACCGGAACGGTGACACAGCGCATAGGATCCCTGTCAAACCGGCCTTTGGTTATCCGCTCTTTCATCTCTCCCATGGTGACAAAGGCATTGGAATGGTTGATCCGGGTGGTGGTACGCAGCAGCACGGGCTGCTTTAAGGTTTCGGACAGTTCAAAGGCGTCTTTGATCATATCCTTGGCTTCGGCAACCGAAGAGGGCTCCATCATGGGGAACCCGCCGAATTTTGCATAGTAGCGGTTGTCCTGCTCATTCTGACTGGAAAACATGGCCGGATCATCAGCCGTAAGGATAACCATGCCTGCGGTAACCCCGACATAGGAAAGGGTCATCAAAGGATCTGCCGCCACGTTCAGGCCCACATGCTTCATCATGCAGAAGGTCCGCAACCCGGAGTTGGCTGCAGCGGCTGCCACTTCCAGGGCCACCTTTTCATTTGTGCTGTACTCAAAGTAGAGATCTGATTCCTGGGACATCTGGAACAGTTTCAGGGAAATTTCAGATGAGGGGGTTCCGGGGTAAGTGGTGGCAAAGGCCACACCAGCTTCAATGGCGCCCCTTGCGATGGCTTCATTGCCCAGAAGCATGATTTTTTCGCCCGGGCTGTCCTTTAACAGTTTATGCATGCGCACTCCTTTTGGTTCTGATACGGCGGTTATATTAATTAACCTGCCGGAAACCCACCGGCAGATTCACGATTTATTCAGCCTGAATTTCAGGCAGCCTGTTTTAGGCAGCTTGTTTCAAGCAGCCTATTTCAGGCGTACAATTTTTCAGCATGGGCCAGTGACGAGGCATAGCCCTTGAAGCCCTCGGTCTCCTCACAGGAATTGATGGCGCTGGAGGCAAAAAACCCTTCCACCATGGTTTTTTCCCCGAGGCGGATCAATCCCATGAATAGAACCGGTACGATACTGATGCCGTCCTTTCCGGTTTCCACGCTGAAATCCAGTGGTGACTCGGTCTGATACACGGCAAAAAGATTATTCTGAACCGGCATGAGCTGGACGATTTCAGGGTGGTCGTGATGGTGGTGGTGGGAATGATCATTACAATGGTTACACATGATCCTTGGCCTTTCTTTTCATTAGGGGTTGGGCTGACACCATAAGTTACCCGGTTTCAGCAACTCGGCGTACATATCCGGGATGCCTGCAGCCTTTATCAGCCGTATGGTTCTTAGGGTATCATAGGGGACAGCCCTGGATTCAACAACACCTTTGCCAGAATCCCAGATCACATATGTAGCTTCATTGTGACTGTCACGTGGCTGTCCGACACTACCGGAATTTATAATATATTTAAAATTTTTTGCAAGAGAAACTCTTGTTTGCCAGAATTTTTTACGGACAACCCCGTTGGGACCGGACTCATATATTGCAAGATCGTGGGTGTGCCCCACAAAGACCACCTGCTCCGGGTTGGCATCCAGAATATGGCCCAGCCGGGTAAGGGATTGTTTGCTTACATATTGTGAGATCACATCAGGGGGGACGCCGTGGACAAACCTGCCGTTGCTGGAGAGGATAAAGGTGGTAAACCCGGATATCCGTCTCATTGATTCCATGGAGAGCAGGGCCTTATTGATCTTTAACGCCTTCTTTGCCTTGGGGTTGAATCCGTTCAGCACATCGTTGTCCAGCAGCGCCTGCTCATGGTTACCCATGACAGAGGGAATATCCTTATCCGCCAGAGTCCGGATAACCGCTTCCGGCTCAGGCCCGTATCCGATATTATCCCCAAGAGAAATAATCTTATCCACCCCAAGGGTCCCGATATCTGCCAGAACAGCCTCCAGGGCCGAATAATTACTGTGGATATCGGAGAGAACCGCAATACGCATCTTATAAAAGGGACTCCAGTTCCGCCTTGGTAAACCGGTAGGACGAATTACAATGATGACAGGTTATCTCCAGGGGGAAAGGACCGTTTTCACGGATATCGGACCGGTCTTCCGGGGAGAGCCCCTTAAGGTAACCTTCCATTCTCTCCCTTGCACATCTGCAGAAAAACTCCACCCGGGAACTGTCCAAAAACCTGGGAGTTAACTCTGAAAATGCCTGGTTGATGACTGCCTCGGGAGATTCTCCTCCGGCAAAGGACTCGCCCAGGGAGTCGATCTCCTGAATCAACTGTTCCGCCCGGGCCACCTTTTCAGGATCTACTCCGGGAAGGGCCTGGAGAAAGATCCCGCCGGCGCCGGCAACCTTTTCCTCTTCATCAAAAAAGATACTGAGTTTGAATCCCGTGGGAATCTGCTCGGACTTTAAAAAATACTCAGCCAGATCCTCGGCAATGGACCCGTGGGCCAGGGCAATCTGCCCCGAGTAAGGCAGGTTTGCATCCTCCAGGTATTTGGTTACGGACAAAAAACCTGCTCCGTAGAGGGTGGACAGCCGTTTTATCTGGTCCGGATCCTCGATCTCAATGGGATTTGCCTTTAAATACCCCCTTACCTCACCAAATACATTTGCCTCCACATCCAACCCCTGAACAGGGCCGGAGCACCGGACATTCATGCTGATCCTGTCCTTGCCCTTGAGCCCGGAGCAGATCAGCGAGGAGGCTATATAGGCCTGGCCGAGAATAAGGGTTTCCAGGGGGCCCAGGTCATGGTTGGCCCGCATCTCATTTACCATGCGGGTGGAATGTACAACAGCGCCTTTGATCTGGTCGTCCGCCATCATAAACCGGTAAAGCCTGTCCTTTGCAGATGCCTTGAACTGGGCCTTTACATCGTGGTCAAAAATATCTTTCTTGATCATTTTACCTTACTTTTTATTTTCGGTATGCAACATTGGGTTTTCTTCAGGTACAGGTATTATAAGGGCTTTCGTCTAAATGTAAACCTTACAATAGTTAACAATGATGGGAAGTATTAAGAGGAGGGGCTTAAAAGCCGGGATTGAACAAAAACCTGCCCATATGCAAGGCGCAAAAAATTTAAAACCGGAGTGTAATGTAGTACATGAGGCCTGATTCTATAATTTGGTAAACTTTTGTAGCAACACGGAAGTGAGGTTTCGTTCAAATCCCGTCTTCCCGGTCAAGGGCCTTGTACTGTACAGCTTCCAGAATGTGTACCCGCTCCACCTGCACCTCGCCTTCAAGGTCTGCAATGGTCCTTGCAACCTTTAATATACTGGTATAGGCCCTGGCCGACAATTTAAGGGTTTCCATGGCCTGCCTGAGCGTATTCCCGGCATCACTATCCAGTGCGCAGTGCATCCTGACCATATCCGGTCCCATATCAGCATTGGCAAAGCAGGTATTTTTCCCGAACCTGGCCTGTTGAATTTTCCGGGCCGAGGCAACCCTTGCCCGGATCTGTCCGGAGCTTTCCTCTTTTATATCAGAGGAGAGATCTTCATACTTGACCTGGGGGACCTCCACCTGGATATCCATCCGGTCCATGAGGGGGCCGGAAATTTTTGACCTGTACTGCCGGATCCTGGCCAGGGTACAGCTGCACTCCCTTGCAGGATTGTTCAGGTTGCCGCAGGGGCAGGGATTCATTGCCCCCACAAGCATGAACCGGCAGGGATAGGTGGCTTTGCTGTCTGCCCTGGCCAGGGTGATGTTCCCGTCCTCAAGGGGCTGACGCAGTACTTCCAGCACATTACGCTTGAATTCGGGCAGCTCATCCAGGAACAACACCCCGTGATGGGCCAGGCTGATCTCACCGGGCATGGGCCTGGGGCCGCCGCCCACAAGGCCTGCATCGGAAATGGAATGGTGGGGAGACCTGAAAGGGCGTTTTCCCAAAACATGGCCCGGCTCAAAGGTCTTGCCCACGATGGAGTACAGCCGGGCGATCTCCATGGATTCCTCAAAGGCCGGCCGGGGCAGGATTCCAGGGAATCTTCTGGCCATCATGCTTTTTCCGCTGCCAGGGGGGCCGCTCATCAGGATATGATGCGATCCTGCCGCTGCGATTTCAAGCGCCCTTTTCACGTGGGCCTGTCCCCGGACCTGGGAAAAATCCGGATCTCCGGGATTAATCAGCTCCTTTTTTAAGGATTCCGGATCAACCATGGTCGGCGGGATCTCTCTATTTCCTGAAAAGAACTCCACCACCTGGGAAAGATGTGACACACCAAGTACATCAATACCCCGGACCAGGGCGGCTTCATTCCCGTTTTCCTTAGGAAGGATTATCCCTTTTAAACCGGCATCCTTTGCGGCAATCGCAAAGGGAAGCGCAGCCTTGACAGGTTTGAGCCGCCCGTCAAGGGAAAGCTCTCCTGCAATCAGCCAGTGCGAGGCTGCCTCGCCAGGGAAAAGCCCTGATGCGCAAAGAATACCCAGTGCCACGGGAAGATCCAGCCCTGTTCCCTCTTTTTTAATATCTGCCGGTGCCAGGTTCACTACCACCCGGTCCATGGGAAAGGTATATCCGGCATTCTGAATGGCAGACCGCACCCGCTCTTTGCTTTCACGCACCGCTGCCTCCGGAAGCCCCACGATATTGAACACAGGCAGGCCAAAGGAGATATCCACCTCCACGTCCAGAACAATGGCGTCAATCCCCCGGACCGCACATGAGTACATTTTTGAGATCATGTTCCACCTATGGATTTAGAAGATAAGGGACCTGTTTTTTTCTACCAGAAAACCGCGGTGAACCAAAGATTTTTCTCATTTGTTTTGCTTTGTATATAAAAATCAGATATATATAGCTCACTTTTTTTGATTACGCCTTTGTGAAACAATATTGCATATATGACTAAATCCTATAACCAACGCACCATAGCAAGGAATGTGGCCCTCTCCGGAACAGGGGTTCATTCCGGTAAAAGAACCAACCTCACCATCCGTCCGGCACGGGAAAACCACGGTATTAAATTCAGGCGGGTGGACCTGCCCGGCACCCAGGATATTGCCGCCCTGTTTAAAATGGTGGTGGATACCAGCCTTGCAACCGTCCTTGGCACCAACGGGGCCATTGTTTCCACCATTGAACATCTTATGGCCAGTTTTGCAGGGCTTGGCATTGACAATGCCCTGGTGGAAGTGGATGACTATGAGATGCCCATCATGGACGGCTCCGCAGTGGAGTTTGCAAGCGCCCTTACAGCCGCCGGGGTTAAGGAGCAAACCCTGCCCAAACATTTTATTATTGTAAAAAAGCCCATAGAAGTCACAGACGGGGATAAATTTGTCCGGGTTCTGCCTGAACCCTGTTTTAAAATCTCCTGTTCAATTGATTTTGACCACCCCCTGATCGGTGTTCAGAAACTGACCTATGACCGGGCTGAAAACGATTTCCAGCAGGAAATAAGCCGCGCAAGAACCTTTGGATTTACAAAAGACCTTGAACTTTTGAAAAAATTTAGCCTGGGAAAAGGCGGAAGCCTTGACAACGCCATTGTTATTGATAATGATAAAATCCTGAATGAAGGGGGGCTGAGGTATCCGGATGAGTTTGTACGGCACAAAATCCTGGACAGCCTGGGTGATTTCTCCCTTCTGGGCATGCCCATCCAGGGTCATATCATTACCCATAAATCCGGGCACACCCTGAACCATTTGTTTATAAAGAAGTTTCTTGATGAAAAGGATGCCTGGGAGACCGGACCGGCAAAAATCTAAGCTGAACCGAGAATAATGAAACAAAAGGGTGCTTTTAAAACATACTATACCATTCTCATACTCATCATCTGTTTTAATCTGCTGGTGCCGACCCATATTTTTGCAGATATCAATGCGGTATTGACCAATATCAAGCTGGCCAATACCCGGGATGACCTGCTTACCTATTTTGAGGTAAAAAACGCCTTTAAGGACAAGACGGTTCAGGCGGTGCAGAACGGCATCCCGACCACTTTTTCCTTTTATGTATCCCTTTATAAGACCACCAGCAATCTCTTTGACAAAAAGATTGCCGATATCCAGATCAAATCCACGGTAAAG
Source organism: Desulfobacterales bacterium (assembly GCA_022361395.1). Lineage (GTDB taxonomy): Bacteria > Desulfobacterota > Desulfobacteria > Desulfobacterales > Desulfobacteraceae > Desulfobacter. The sequence continues at coordinate 9,270 of JAKSAX010000606.1, forward strand.
TACAACTCCTTAACCAAGGAATATACGGTCTCCAGGCCCTGGAAAGACGACAAGCCCGCTGTGACCAAATCTTTTGAGAAGGCCCAGGCCTGGATGACGGAGGTGGACAATCTGAAGGTTATCCCCCTGGACCAGCTGATCAAAGGGGACAAATACCAGATACGTATCAAAGCGGAACTGGAAAAAGTGACCCTGCCCCTCTCCCTCCACTACATCTTCTTTTTTGTCTCTTTTTGGGATTTTGAAACAGACTGGTATGTGATTAATTTTACCTATTAAACGGTTAACCGTCTTAAAAGACAGCCTTAGTTTCACACCATGACAGAAGACATTCAACAGACCGAAAAATCCAAGCGGAAAAAGGAAGGCATATTTATCCTGGTCATCCTTCTGCTTGTGGCGGGACTGACGGTGGTTGAAACCCGGATTACCCCCTTTGGTACGGATTTCCCGCTCTCATCCACGGTATTGATGTTTATTCTGATCAATATCAACCTGCTGCTGCTCCTGACACTTCTCCTCCTGGTATTCCGCAACCTGGCCAAGCTGTACTATGAAAAAAAGAAGAATATCCTGGGCTCCAAGATCAAGACCCGCCTGACCATTGCCTTTATTATCCTGGCCCTGCTGCCCACCACAGTGCTGTTCTTTTTTTCCATCCAGTTTATCTCAACCTCCATTGCCTTCTGGTTTAATGCACCTGTTGAAAAAACCCTGGATTCCTCCCTGGCCGTGGGTCAGAAACTCTATGACTATATTGAAGAAAAAAATGCCTTTTTTGCCAAAAGAGGGGCATTCCAGATTGATTCCCGTGCATTGCTGAAAACTGAAAACCAGGAGAAACTCACCCGGTACACCCAGGTGATCCAAAGGGCGTTCAACCGCCATGCCGTGGAAATCTACACCCCGGACGCCAAGCGGGTCAGCCTTTCCCTGGCAAATGAACTGGAACCGCTGTACTTCGGTCTTTTAACCACAACCGACCTGACGAGAATCACCGGGGGCAAGACCAGCCATACCGTTTACCAGACCATTGAGGCAGGAGAGTTTTTAAGAACCGTCTCCACAATCCCCTTTGGCAGCCCCCCGTCAAAGGCAAGGGGATTCATCGTCATCACCACCCTGGTCTCTCCCGAGCTTTCCGAAAACCTGAAATCCATTCTCAAGGGAGTGGAAGAGTACCAGCAGCTGAAACTGACCAAAAAACCGGCCCAGATCTCCTATTACATTGCCCTGACCATTGTAGCCCTGCTGGTGATCTTCTGTGCCATCTGGTTCGGGTTCCAGATTGCAAAATCCATTACCATTCCCATCATGAAATTTGCCGAGGGAACCCAGCGCATCACGGACGGGGATCTTAATTACCAGATTGACTTCCAGACAGATGATGAGATCGGCACCCTGATAAAGAGTTTCAACTCAATGACCAAACAGCTGGCAGCCGGGCGGGAACAGATCGCCCTTTCCGGGGAAATGCTCAAACAGCAGAACACGGAGCTGGAAAAGAGCCGCCAATACATTGAAATTGTTCTGAAAAACATCTCGGCCGGGGTGGTGTCCATTGACAATACCGGCAGAATTACAACCATAAACAAAGCCGCGGAATCCATGCTGGCCGTTAACGGCGCGGATATTCTGGATAAAAGCTTCAGAAAGATCCTGACAAGCGACTACCTTCAGATGGCTGAAAAAATTTATGACCAGGCCGCCCAGGGCGCCCAGCATATAGAAGTGCCCATATCCGCATCTGTTTCAGGCAGTCCCAAACACTTTTCACTCCATTACTCCACCCTTAAGGATGATGCAAACCGGAATTTAGGCGCGGTCCTGGTATTTGACGATGTCACCGAGCTGGAAAAGGCCCAGCGTATGGTGGCCTGGCGGGAGGTGGCCAGGAGAATCGCCCATGAGGTGAAGAATCCCCTTACCCCGATCAAACTCTCTGCCCAGCGGCTCAAACGGAAATACGGGAAAGAGATCAACGATGATATTTTCACCGGCTGCGCAGACACCATTGTTGAACACGTGGACCTGATCCGGAACCTGGTGAACCAGTTCTCCACCTTTGCCAAATTCCCGGATACCAATTTTTCATCGGGCCGGATCGACAATATCATCCTTGAGACCATTGCCCTGTACAGGGAAGGACTGGAACAGGTGGATATCCGGACCAATTTCAGTGACAGTATTCCCACACTGAAACTGGATCACCAGCACATGAAACAGGCATTTATCAACCTTGTGGACAATGCTGTCTATGCCATGAATAAAAACGGCACCATTGTGATCGACCTCTCCTATGATGCCATCCTGAAAATTGTACGTATTGAAATTGCCGATACCGGCAGGGGAATATCAGACAAGGAAAAAACAAAATTATTTGAACCCTATTTTTCAACTAAAAAATCAGGTATGGGATTGGGACTTGCCATTGTAAACTCCATTATATCAAACCACAAAGGCGTCATCCGGGTGCAGGACAACCAGCCCCGGGGGGCCAAGTTTATTATTGAACTGCCTGCATGATCCGCCTTATAGTTTAGTACCAGCCCACCACTTATGAAAGGATATTGCTTATGTACCCGTCTGTATTAATCGTTGATGACGAAGCCACAATCATTGACTCCCTGAAAGGGATTCTTTCCGATGACGGGTTTGAAGTCATCCATGCCTATAACGGATACGAGGCCTTGAAAAAAATTGAAACCCACTCTCCTGACATTGTGCTGCTGGATATCTGGATGCCGGGGATGGACGGCATTGACACCCTCAAGGAGATCAAAAAGACCAGCCCCAGCCTGCCCGTGGTCATGATCACGGGCCACGGTTCCATTGAGTCTGCCGTGGATTCCACCAAATCCGGGGCCTTTGACTTCCTTGAAAAGCCCTTGTCCATTGATAAGGTCATGGTGACCATCAACAATGCCCTGAACTTTCGAAAACTGGAAGAAGAGAATATCTACCTGAGAAAAAAGGCCATTGAGAAGAACTCCATTACCGGTGCCAGCCCGGCGGTTCAAAAGCTTTACGGAGAGGTGATGGCGGCAGCCCCCTCAGATGCCTCCATCCTGATTTCCGGTGAAAACGGCACAGGCAAGGAGATGGTGGCAAGGACCATTCACCAGTTCAGCTCCCGGCCTGAAGGCCCGTTTATTATTATCAACTGCGCCGCCATCCCTGAAGAACACCTGGAATCCGAACTCTTCGGCCATGAAAAAGGCGCCTTTGACCAGGCCACATCAAAGAACAAGGGCAAATTTGAACTGGCATCCGGCGGTACCCTGTTTCTGGATGAGATCGGGGATATGAATATCAAGACCCAGGCAAAAATGCTCAGGGCGCTGGAGTCAAAAACCTTCCAGCGTATCGGCAGTTCAAGAACCCTTGAGATGGATGTACGGCTGATCACCTCTTCCAATAAAGACCTGGAAGAGGAGATCCAAGAGGGCAACTTCCGTGAAGACCTGTTCTTCCGCCTCAACGTTATCCCCATCCACGTTCCTCCCCTCAGGGAACGGAAGGCTGATATCCCCATGCTGGTGGACACCTTTATGGATAAGCTGTCCAAACAGTCCTCGGATCCCAAAAAATCACTGTCCAAAGAGGCCCTTGACCTGCTGGGCCATTACCATTGGCAGGGCAATGTCAGGGAGCTGAAGAACCTGGTGGAAAGGCTCTGCATCATGGTTAAAGGGGAGATAATTGAAAAAGAGGACATCCCCCAGCCCTATAACCCGGATTTTTCAAAAGAGACGCGGTCTGAGCGGCGATGGCTGTTCTCCCTGGATAACCTGGAAGAGGCAAGGATCGCATTTGAGCAGGAATTTCTCCGCCTCAGGGTGGAACAGGCTGGCGGGGATCTGAAGGCTGTGGCCAAAAAAATCGGAACCACGGTAAATTACATCAAAAAAAGAATATCCTGATATCCATGAGAATCATCAGCGGAGAATGCAGGGGCAGAAAACTGGTTCAGATCCAGGGCCGGGATATCCGGCCCACTTCGGACAGGGTGAGAGAGGCCCTGTTTAACATCATCGGCCCGGCCATCAGGGGCTGGCGGGTACTGGACCTCTTTGCAGGCACAGGCGCCTTCGGCCTGGAGGCATTAAGCCGGGGTGCCGATGCTGCCGTGTTTGTTGAACTGGCACAGAGTTCCTGCACCGTTATTAATAAAAATATAGACCTGTGCCGGATGAAAGAGCGCACGACCCTGGTCCGCCATGACCTGGTCACCCGCCCGCTGCCCCGGTCCCTTGGCAGCTTTGACCTGGTCTTCATGGACCCGCCCTATGAAAAGGGGCATGCGGAAACCGTGCTGGCTAAAGAGGGGTTTATTGATCTTTTAAACCCCGGTGCCATCGTCATCGTGGAGCAGTCTTTCAAGGAATCCCTTGCCAATCCCCTGAACAGGCTTGACATTTACCGTCAAAAAAAATACTCAAAGACATTTGTTTCCTTTTTGCGTGAATCTGCCTAATGGATAAAGGATGAGTATGACTGAGACTAAAGAGAGAATCGCGATCTACCCCGGCTCCTTTGACCCCCTGACAAACGGCCACCTTGATGTACTCAAACGGGCTCAGGACATCTTTGACCGCGTTATTCTGGCTGTACTGCATAATCCGGCAAAAAAGTCCCTGTTTTCCCCTGAAGAACGGGTAAACATGATAAAAGACAGCATTAACGGTGATCCGCGGATTGAAGTGGACACCTTTGACGGGCTCCTGGTGGAATATGCCCGGATCAAAAAGGCCGTTGCCGTTATCAGGGGCATGCGGGCCATTTCAGATTTTGAAAGTGAGTTCCAGATGGCCCTGATGAACCGGAAACTGAATAAGGATGTTCAGTCTGTATTTCTCATGACCGGCCTGAGGTGGATATTTACCTCCTCTTCCATTATCAAGGAGGCGGCCCAGTTCGGGGGTGACATATCAGATATGGTGCCCGAACCCGTGAAAATCAAACTCATGGAAAAATTCCCCAAGCTCGACTGCTGAGGAGGCTTTTATGGCTATGGACCTGTGGCAGCTTCATATCTTTGTATCTGTGGTTGAAAAGAAGAGTTTTTCAAAGGCATCAGAGACCATTAATCTGTCCCAGCCCACGGTTTCCACCCATATCAAAGAGCTGGAAGAGCATTTCCAGTGCCGACTTCTGGACCGCCTGGGCAAAGTTACCGAGCCCACCCGGGCAGGTCTTATTCTCTATGATTATGCCAGGCGCCTGCTGGCGCTCAGGGATGAAACCCAGAGCGCCATGCTGGATTTTCTAGGTCACACCAAGGGCAGCCTGGTTATGGGCGGAAGTACCATTCCTGCCGGTTATATCTTCCCGAGGCTCATGGGGGCGTTTAAAAAAGCCTACCCGGATGTTTCCATTTCACTGTCCGCAGGGGATACCAGCCAGATTACCGAGGCAGTGAAAGACGGCAGCCTGGAGCTGGGTGTGGTAGGGGCGCGCATTGATGATCCGGCCATTGGCCAGGAAAAACTGGTCAGGGATGAAATGAAACTGATTGTGCCGCAAAACCACGAATGGGCGGGCCTCTCTTCCGTTTCCTGTGACAAATTATTCGACCAGCCCTTTATTGCAAGGGAAAAGGGGTCAGGCACCTGGCAGTCTATTCTGAAGAGCATGGACGAGGCAGGGTTCAACTCCCAGGACCTTGTCCCCAATGTAACCATGGGCAACTCCATTTCAGTTATCCAGGGAATTCTCAACGGGGCGGGCATATCCATTCTCTCCACCATGGCTGTGGCAGAGGAACTTCGCACCAAAAGACTGTTTGCCCTGCCTGTGGAAGGACTGGACCTTACCCGGTACTTTTACCTGACCCTGTCAAAGAAGCGGAGCCAGTCTCCCATCTGCCGGAAATTCATCGATTTTGCAAAAAACAATATCTGAAGTCTGCAGCTATATATTTGGCGTAGAAAACTCCAAACTAACTTAAATCTCTATGATAAAAGAAGTAGTGAATGGCAACACTTTGCATTTCCAACTATTTCTTTTTAAGAACCATAAATTAGAGCAAAGCAACTCTTGATAGCTATATATTTTGTTGACGCTAACTTCAATCAAAGGTAAAAACTAATCATATTTGGAATGCATAGCTATAAGGTAAAGTTTAATTTTGATAAAAGTATTTGATTTTTTCTCAGGCTGTGGTGGAACAAGTAAAGGGTTTAAAAATGCTGGATTAGACCTTATCTGTGCTATTGACAATGATTCTGATGCGGCAGCGACATATGAACATAATTTCCCCGATACAACTTTTATTAATCAGGATATCACCCAAATTGATACCGAAGAAATATCAAGTCATATTAAATCCTGTCAGAATGCCCCCATTTTGTTTAGCGGATGTGCTCCATGCCAGCCGTTCTCAAAACAAAAAACACAAAAGAAAGATCAAGACCATAGAATATATCTTCTTAATGAATTTAAGCGCTTTGTTGCAAAGTATCTACCTCAATATATTTTTATTGAAAATGTCCCAGGTTTACAAAAACTATTTAAAAAAGATAGCCCTTTTGAAACATTCCTTACTTTATTAAAGAAGCTGGGTTATTTTTATGATTACTCTGTTATCACCTCACAATCCTTTGGAGTTCCCCAACGAAGAAAGAGACTTGTTTTGGTCGCAAGTTCCTTAGGGGAAATAAGCATTCCGAAACCAGCCTGTGACCCGGAAAATGGCCTCGGTGATTATTCAACTGTGAGGGATTGGATAGAGGATCTACCAGCGATAAATGCAGGAGAAGAACATGCACTCATTGCAAATCATAGGTCTGCTGCATTATCAAATAAAAATCTTGAACGAATTCGAAGAACTCCTGAGGGAGGGAACAGACTCAATTGGCCTAAACATCTATGGTTGAAATGCCATCTAAACGGGTATAAAGGGCATACAGATGTATACGGTCGAATGAAGTGGGATGAGCCAGCTACAGGTTTGACGACAAGATGCATAAGTCTATCCAATGGAAGGTTCGGGCATCCAGATCAAAACAGGGCGATCAGTATCCGTGAAGCAGCATGTTTACAAACATTTCCAATGGATTTTATATTCAAAGGCAACCTAAATTCCATGGCAAGACAAATAGGGAATGCCGTTCCGGTAAAATTAGCTGAAGTTTTTGGCACTCACATTCTAAAGCACTATAGTGATATTCATGGCAAGATTCAAAACTAGAGCAAGGACAATAGATCTATTAGGTCGCCAGCAAATTGCTGGAATCCCTACAGCAATTAGTGAGCTATTTAAAAACGCTCACGATGCTTATGCTGATAATGCACAAGTGGATTACTTTCGCTCTGATGGACTTTTCGTCCTTAGAGATGACGGCGTCGGAATGACAAGAGAAGACTTTGAAACACGTTGGCTTACCATTGGAACAGAAAGTAAAGTTCAAGGACTGTCAGGAATAACTGCTCCCTATGCCCCACCCAATAAACCTCCAAGAGTCACAATGGGAGAAAAAGGAATAGGGCGTCTTGCAATAGGAGTTATTGGTCGCCAAGTTCTTGTTCTTACACGTGCAATCAGAGAAGATGGACTTAAGGATGTTGTTGCAGCATTTGTAAACTGGGGTTTCTTTGAACTTCCTGGAATTGATATTGAAGATATTGAAATTCCAATTAAAATTTTCCCAGGAGGAACCTTACCCAATATAGACGACGTAAACTCGTTAGTCGATATTGCGAGAGCTAACTTGGAAAATCTATCATCTCATATTAGTGAAAGTTCTTTTCAAAAAATCCAAACTGAGCTTGATGAATTTATTGCAGATCCTGAAGATTTAGAATCATTTACAGATGGACCACAACTGTCTGGTAACGGTCATGGAACTCATTTTTACATATTACCGTCAAATGAAACAATACCTTTAGATATTGATGAAGAAAACAGCCATGATGACAATCCCCTTTTTACAAAGTTTCTTTTAGGTTTTTCCAATACTATGACAACAGAGCATACCGCTCTGCTGAGAACTGAGTTTAGGGATTGGAAAACAGATGCTCCTGATGATTTTAAAGAATTAATAGGTCCTTCTGAATTTTTCACTCGCGAAGAATTTGATAATGCAGATCATCATTTTCAAGGCTGGTTCGACGAATATGGACAATTTTCAGGAACCATAGGGATTTATGGACAAAACCCTGTCAGTCATGTTGTCCCTTGGGGAAAGGCCGCTGGTCGAAAAACACTTTGTGGTCCCTTTAACTTGAATTTAGCTACAGTTCAAGGAGCCTTTCGGGAAAGTAGTCTATCTCCAGAAGATTATGCGAGAATAAGGAAAAAGTTAAAAAAAATCGGAGGGCTCTACATATACCGAGATGGTATTCGAGTCTTACCATATGGAAACCACGATGTCGATTTTTTGGAGATCGAAAAGCGCCGAACCAAAAGTGCAGCCTACTATTTTTTCTCACACAGAAATATGGCAGGTGCAATAGAAATCACAAATAAAACCAATAAGAGGTTAGTTGAAAAAGCAGGTAGAGAGGGATTTCAACATAATAAAGCATACAGACAATTTTGTGATATACTATCAAATTTTTTCATTCAAATTGCTGCTGATTTTTTCCGAGCAGATGGTCTCAAATCAAATGATTTCATTGATAAAAGAGAAGAGTTGAATAAAATGGATGCCGCACGAAAAAAAGCGGCAAGACAGTCGAAAACCAAAAGAGATAATTTTGCATCATCACTTGATAAAATTTTTATAAAAATTGAGCAAAATAATCCCCAGGTTCAGGTCCAGAAATTAATTCGTAAAATTGAGAATTCTATTCAAAAAGCAACTAAACAAAAAAATCCAGATTCTGCAGCTGCGATCTTAATTCGAGCAGAGAATAATGCTAAAAAGGGGTTGGATTTAATAAAAAATGAGTACAAAATTTCACGCCCTCGTGGTGTAGGACTAACAAAACAACTCGTCAGAGATTGGGATGCCTATAACGGAGAATACAATAGGCTTTGTCGTGAAACATTTGAGCCAGCTGAAATCAATGTAGCTGAGATAATTGGTGAGTCTGCGAAACAAGCACGTTTATATGTAGATCAACGTAAACGACTTGAAATTTTGTTGAAACAAACTTCAGAAAGATCCGTGAATAAAGTAAAGTCAAAGGCAAATGAAACAAAATCTTCTTTGGAAAAGACACAAACAAATGTACAGAGCCTATTAAGATCAAGTCTTGCAGAAATACAAAACCTTATTAGCAAAACCGAAATTGATTTTCAAAAAACAAATTTAGACGACATGACTTTGGATGATATTGAACAATTACGCATAGATATAGAGCAGAGAATCAATAACGCCGCAATGAATCATGAAGACACTCTGGAAAGCGTAAAAAATCAACTAGATATCATTCAATTTTCCAGAGATAGCAATGGATTACTTATATCTCAAACAGACATGCTCGCGGCCCAAGAAGATGAACTACTTGCGATTAGAGAGAATATAGAAACAGATCTTGAACTGACACAACTGGGTATGGCCGTCGACATTATCAACCATGAGTTTAGTAGCTCAATTAAAACGATTCGAGCGAATATACGAAAGCTAAAAGGCTGGGCTGATATAAATGAAGATCTTACTCCGTTATATAAAAATATAAGAAGCAGTTTTGAACACTTGGATGGTTACCTATCTCTTTTCACTCCTCTTCAGAGGCGACTTTACCGTAACAAAAGTAATATTACCGGTGCGAATATCGCAAACTTCGTTGCAGATCTTTTTAAAGAACGACTTAAAAGACACAATGTTAAATTAATTGTTTCTACAGACTTCAAGAAAGTATTAATTAAAGGCTACCCTTCAACATTTTATCCAGTTTTCGTTAACCTTATTGATAATGCGATCTTTTGGATAAAGAATAATTCTGAATCAAAAAAAATCACCTTAGCCTCTACAGGAGGGTCATTTTTAATTCAAGATAATGGTCCGGGGATTCCAATAAGAGACAAAAATGCTGTATTTGAAAAAGGTTTTACGCGGAAGCCCGGTGGACGAGGCTTAGGTCTATTTATTTCAAAAGACGTATTGCAAAAATCAGGTTTCGATCTATCGATCGATAGCTCCTATTCCAACGGCACTAAATTTATTATTGGGCCAATCGACAATTAATCAAATCTGGGACAAACAATGAACCAAACAACTCAATATGAAAATTTCTTTGACCACTCAAAATCAATCGTTCAAAATTTTTTAACGACAGCTGTTGTTATCGATGATCGTGCTATGTTCGGACCTCGGGAAACAAAAGGCATGAATATGGCTCACCAACACAAAAAAGAACAGCCACCAATCGTTTTACAAAAAACCAAAACTCGCAAAAGAGGAAAAACGAGAGCATCTTATGATGAGACGATAGAGAAGGAGCCTTCCCGACAAGAGGATGGAGATGATGTATTTGAATTCTCACATGATTTAAATGCTAAAGAAATAATTCAAAATTTTGCCGAAAAAAAAATCATTTGCTCCGTATTAAAGCCGGAGGAACAAGATTTAGAACGTTTAAATGAGACCGTTCAACTGGTTGGACAAACCGCAGATTTAATAGTACTCGATTGGCAGCTGTTCCATGAATCAGGTGATAAAACGCTTGAATTAATAAGGGAAATAGTGACCCATAGTCTCTCGGGAACCCCTAAACAATTGCGATTAATTAGCGTATATACCGGTAGCCGACGTATAGATGAAATTTTTGATAAAATTGCAAAAGTTCTGAAATCTTTTGCCCCTTTTAAGCTTAACTCAAACACAGATAAATTGATTCATACAATAGGATCTTGTCGGATCATAGTTCTGGTTAAGGAGGGTATTGATGTTTTAGAATTTCATAGCGACAAAATAGTTCCATTTTCTAAATTAGCAGATAGATTAATAGAAGAATTTACAAAAATGACTTCTGGTCTACTGTCGAATGTAGCTATGGACAGTTTTTCCGTCATTCGACAAAATACACATAAAATTCTTACAAAGTTCTCCCCAGATTTGGATGCTCCTTACCTAAACCATCGTTCCTGCCTGGACTATCCACCAGACTCCAAAAGACACATCGAACAAATAGTTTCATATGAATTAGAATCTCTCTTGGAGGAACATTCCGTTGGAGAGAAAGCGCAACTGTCTAAAATCAAATTGTGGCTAAAAGACCAGATAATCAAAAATGGAGAATTTTGCACCTTAATTGAGCCCAAAAAATCAAACCCTGATTGCCAAGAAATTCAACTCGATGATATAATTGATATTCTTAGTAAAGGTATTGATAATATTAAATCGCCGAAAATAGGGAAAAAAAATGCGTTTAATAAATTAACCTGTGTCTATGCTGACCCTACACTTAAAAATGATTATTTGGATCACAAATATGCAGCCTTAACAACTCTAAAATCGTATTACTCCGATATCTCACCTAAATTAGCTCTAGGCTCAATACTATCATCTTCTAATAATGGAGATGTGCGTTACTGGCTATGCTTACAGCCAAGATGTGATAGTGTCCGCCTACAAGGGAAACAGAGAGGTTTTCCCCTTTTACCTTTGCTGGAGACGGGTAAAGGTATAAAACTAATACTACCCATTGAAAAGGATGAGTATAAAATATTTACCGTCTCCTTACGACCTCATATGTGTAAAGTTATAGAATTTGTCCCAACAAATGAAGATGATGAGATTGAAGCAATAAAAATAGAAAAAGATACTTTTATATTTTTAGATAATTTAAATTCAAAATACAAATGGATTGCAGAACTAAAATTTGAGTTTGCTCAAAGAATAGCAAATAAATTTGCTACCGAAATATCAAGGGTTGGAACAGATAATTCGGAGTTTTTAAGACGTTGGGAAAAGAAAAGTGGATAGTTTTGCCTGATTTTATGTCTCAAGAGCAACGGAGTCGGGCTATGTCAAAAGTCCGAGGCAGTAACACTAAACCCGAAAAGGCGATCCGGTCATATTTACACGCTAAAGGTTTTCGTTTTAGACTTCATTGCGCAAATCTTCCAGGTAAACCAGATATTGTTTTAAAAAAATACAATGCTGTTATTTTTGTGCATGGATGTTTTTGGCATAATCACAGAGGCTGTAAAAAAGCGACTTTCCCTGAAACACGGAAAGAATTCTGGAAACAAAAAATTGGCAACACTGTTCTAAGGGACCGAACGAACATTCAGCATCTCACGGATTCCAACTGGAGAATTGCAATAATATGGGAATGCACTACGAAAAATAAACTTGTCCTTAAAAACGCGTTAGAGAATTTAACGTCGTGGCTTTTAGGAGATTCAAAATTCTTTGAATGCTCGAACCCCAATTACCAAATAGAACTATAAAACTTAGCTCTCAGATAAATCATTTTATGTGAAGATTAGAGAAATTTCCCAAAAGAATCAATTCATAATCTGCCGTTGCTTCAGCACAGGACCGGGATCTATTAGATGCCGCTTCAGCCAATCCCTGGGTGCTGATCCCTCCACGGCCAGTGACAGCAGTTCCGAAAAGTGAAACACCGGAATCCTGTTTTCAGGACGGCTCCGGATCTCCAGGTTCAGGTGGCACATGGCACAGGCGGTAACAATGCATTCAGCACCGGCATCAATGGCGCCGCTCATAATCCGGTTCACCAGTGTACCGGCAATTTCCGGACGGCTTACGGATAAAAAAGTCCCGCAGCATCTTGAATAAAACGGCCACTGAAGGGATTCCCCTCCCAGGGCAGCCATGTTTCTTTCAATGAGCCCGAAAAAATTTTTCTCCTTTTTCATCCGGGGCGGTCTTGCCAGCATACATCCGTAATAGGGGGCGATTTTCAAACCGTTCAGCCGGTCACCCAATCCCCTGAACGCCCCTGTTTCATCCATCTGCACCAGGAGTTCAAAAAAATGGAGCAATTCAAGATCCGGATTAAACGCCCGTCCGAACAAATCTTCATAGACCTTACGTTTTTCAGGGTGTTCATCCAGCTCGATTTTTGCCTGGTTCAGCCGCAGGAAACAGCCGGGGCAGGCTATCAGCAGCGGCCTGTCAGCCGGGGCAAGAAAAAGGTTCCGGGCGGCAAGGGAGAGCGCCAGGTCCGAGTTGATCATGTGGGTGGAGGACGATCCGCAGCAGTTCCAGTCCTCTATCTCCCTGAGGCGGATGTCAAACCGGTTTAAAAAGCGGTTTAACGAGGCGTTGTTTTCCTTGGCAGTGGTGGCAAGGGAACATCCGGGAAAGTAGCTCAACTCCAAATTACTCATATTGCCTCCTTAGGAATACTGAACAGGGATTTTATCGATTTCCTGTCCTTCACCTTTGAGGGAAGCAGGTCAAGCTTTCGTCTGGACAGCATCTTCAGGCCCAGGTCTATATCTGAGAACAACTCTTTTTCAGAGAGCTTGTACCGCATCATTATTTCAAGTTTATGGGTGCGGCCATACCGGCCAATGGAATCCACCACTGCATTGTGAAAGGCCAGAATACCGGGCTCTGCGATTTCCGCATTTTCACGAAGCGCCACCTGGCGCAGGGCATCCATAACCCCTGCAATGTCAACGGCATTGGGACATTCCATGGAGCAGGTATTGCATCCGACACAGAGCCAGATTGTGGATGTCTTCAAGACCTCTTCCCTTAAGCCGAACTGGACCATCCGCAATACCGCATTGGGCATCACATCCATTTCCCGGGACAGGGGACAGCCGCCGCTGCAGGCCATGCAATGCCAGCACCGGCTTAAATTCGCCCGGCTCATTTGCTCGATCCGTTCTAAAAATCCAAGATCTGTCTTTTCCGTCTCAATACACCCCATATTGCCCCGCTCTCTGTTTTGGTTTTCCGAAATGTACTTTTACCGGCCATACCCCGTCAGACTAAAAGATTCAGGCCCTTTGTTCATTGATATAGATCAAGAAAGGGATAATTCACTACCATATAAATAAGCCGGTTCAGCGGGAATTCATTTAAAGTGCAGGCAACGGGGGGAAAAGGGGGTACGGACAAAGAGGCAGGCCGCCTCTTTGCCCGGCGAAAATATGTTCAGCCTGAAGATCAGTCTGCCACAAACAGGTTCAGCGCATCTATGTACTCGGGGTCTTCTTCGTCAATGACACGGATAAGCTCCTTGTGCATCCGTTTTTTAAGCTCCTGGAAAATCCCCCGCTTTTTAGCAAAAGACCCGGCAAAGGCCAGTGCATCCGCCATCAGTTCTTCCTTGTTTTCACTGGCTTTGACAATAACGTTGGCAGCGGCCAGTTCATCCGCAGTGACCCGCTGGCCGGACAGCAGCATCTGGTTGAAGCGGTATTCGGGAATGGCCTTGCGGACAAAGGCGAGCATGCCCGGCAGGAAGGGAATGCTCACATCCACCTCGGGAAAACAGAAAAAGCCCCTATCCTTTTTCATGAACCTGAAATCACAGGCACAGGAGAGAATGGCCCCGTTGCCGAATGCATGGCCGTTGATGGCGGCGATCACCGGTACCGGGAAGAGGATCAGGCGCTTGAAAATATTGTTCATCCCGTACATGAAATCAATGACAGTCTGGTTTTCCCCGGTATGAAGCTTGCCGCCGATCCACTCCACATCAATGCCCTGGGAAAAGTTTTTCTCATCCGTGGATGTGAGGATAACCGCCTGCACATCGGTGTCTTCAATCACCTGGTCCAGGCAAAGGTTCATATCTTTGGCAAAGGTTTTATTCATCCGGTTGGGACCGTTGCACATCTCCACGATTGCAATATTTTCCTGCTTTCTCCATGTAATGACCGCCATTGTTTACTCCTTTAAATGTCAGCAATAAATATCAATTGACAAAGTTAACGTTGTTATCGAAAGATAAATTAAATCCCGGCACATTTCAAGTGCCTAAAACTTCATTGACAACCTTATCGTTTTCTGACAAGCTCCGCTTTATTACAGATACCCTGGTATCACCTGATTTCAACTAAAGTTCAATCATTATGCCAAGGAAGAGGACATGATTTTAGGATTAGATGTCGGCGGCACCCACACTGATGCTGTTCTGCTCAGCAGTACAGGAATCCAGGAGCGCGTAAAAGTCTCCACTGACCCTGACAACCTTTTCAACAGCGTACTCACGGGATTTTCAAAACTCCTGGAAAATACCGACCCCAAGCAGATTGATAGGGTCGTTATTTCCACCACCCTGACCACCAACGCCATTATCCAGCAGACCATGACGCCGGTGGCAATGATTGTATCGGCAGGCCCGGGTATTGATCCTGAAAACTTTCGAACGGGAAAACACTACTATACGGTATCGGGATCCATCAACCACAGGGGCAGGGAAAAGGCCCCGGTCAATGAGATGCAGATCCAGGATATTGCAAAGGAGATAAAAAAAGCCGGTATTGAGTATGTGGGTGTGGTGAGCAAATTCTGCGTGAGAAACCCCTCCCATGAAATACTGATTAAACGGATCCTCAATAAATATGTAAAAAAGGTTTTTCTCGGCCACCATGTGTCGGGAAACCTGAATTTCCCAAGACGTATCGCCACCACCCATCTGAATGCTGCGGTGTTCTCCCTTCACAAGGATTTTTTTGAGGCGGTCCAGCAGTCCCTGGAAGAAAAGGGACTGACCATCCCTATCCAGATTCTCAAGGCTGACGGCGGCACCATGACCCTGGAATCTTCAATGCACTTTCCGGCCCAGACCGTGCTGTCAGGCCCGGCAGCCAGTATCATGGGCGCCATTCCCCACGCCCCGGCCGGGCAGGATGCCATTGTTCTCGATATCGGCGGCACCACAACGGATATTGCCTTTCTGGTTGATAAAACCCCGCTGCTTGAACCGGTGGGTATAAGGCGGGGACAGTACCGGAGCCTGATCCGGTCTCTGCGGACCGACTCCAAAGGCATCGGCGGGGATTCAGCCCTTAGAATCGTGGACGGAGAACTCACTATCGGGCCGGACAGACAGGGACCGGCCATGGCATTCGGCGGCCCCTGCCCCACCCCCACGGATGCTTTGGTGGTGCTGGGACTCATGGATGAAGGCGACAGGGAAAAGGCGGCACAGGGGATACAAGGAATCGCAAGGGAACTGTCCATGGAAGATGAGGAGGCGGCCGACCATATTTTCAGGACCTGCTGCTCCGTTATCCTGAAAAAAACCTTTGAGATGATTGACCAGCTCAACTCCCAGCCGGTGTATACTGTCCATGATTTTCTCGAAGGGTATAAACTCAGCCCGAGAAAAATCCTGATGCTGGGCGGACCGGCCCGTTTCTTTGCCGAAAAGATCCAGGACATGTATAAGATAGAGACCATTGCCGTCCCGGAATCATCCGTGGCCAATGCCATAGGCGCGGCCCTGGCCCGGACCACCTGTGAGGTGACGGTGAATGCCGACACGGAACAGGGCATTGTCACGGCCCATGAAGAGGATTTTGCAGAACCGGTTTCCAAATCCTTTTCAGAGGATAATATTGTTGAAACGGCCTATACCCTGCTCAGGGAAAAAGCCGAAAATGCCGGGGCAGATCCGGACAACCTGGATGAAGTAGAGGTGGTTGAATTCCAGGAGTTTAACATTGTCCGCAATTTTTCACCCAGGGGCAAGATTTTCAGAACAAAAATGCAGCTGAAACCCGGTCTGATCAAAGGTTATGAATCGGTTCTCAGCGAGAACGCATAAGCGCATTGAGGAAGTAAACCATGTTAAAAGCATCTCATAAAACCGGGCTGGTATTTTTTCCTGCATTTGACTGGGCCATTGACCCCACCCATCCGGAACGGGAGGAAAGACTTCTTTACACCCAGGACCAGGTCACGGAAGAGGGGGTCTTCGATATCCAGGGCATTGTGGAGTACAAACCTGAACTGGTATCCAATGAGGATATCCGCCGGACCCACTTCTGTGTGCCCGACGAAAAGACCGTGACCACGGAATCCCACCTGATCTCTGCCGGCGGCGCCAAGGCAATCGCAGACGCGGTGCTGACCAAAGAAGTCAAAAACGGGTTTGCCCTGGTCCGCCCCCCAGGTCACCATGCCATGCGGGTTTCCCACGGCGGCAGAGGATTCTGCCATATCAACGTCGAAGCGGTCATGGTGGAGTATATAAGGTCCCGGTACGGGTTAAAGAGAATCGCCATCATTGACACGGACTGCCACCACGGGGACGGCACCAATGATATATTCTGGCACGACCCCGACGTATTGTTCATCTCCCTTCACCAGGACGGCAGGACCATGTACCCGGGCACGGGGTTCCCGGGCGAACTGGGCGGCCCCAATGCCAAAGGCTCAAACCTGAACATTCCCCTGCCCCCGGGCACGTCCACCGAAGGATATCTCTACGTTATCCGGAACTGCGTACTGCCGGTGCTTGAAGAGTTCAAGCCGGACATTATCGTCAATTCCGCAGGCCAGGACAACCATTATACCGATCCCCTGACCAATATGAATTTCTCAGCCCAGGGATATGCCCAGCTCACCTCATTGCTGAAACCCGACATTGCCGTCCTGGAAGGCGGGTACGCCATTGAAGGGGCCCTGCCCTATGTCAACCTGGGGATAATCCTGGCCATGGCCGGCCTGGACTACTCAGGAGTGGTGGAGCCGGATTACAACCCGGAGCAGCTCAAACAATCGGTCAGCATCACGGATAAGATAAAAAAGACCACCGACCAGATCAACACCTTCTGGTCCCAGCGGCATCAGATGAGGGAAGAGGCCGGAACCCCGGGTGACATCATGGTTCGTCACAGGGAGGTCTTTTACGATACCGACAATATTTTTGAGCGGCAGAAAGAGAAGATCCGGATTTGCAGGGACTGCGGCGGCAGTTTTGAGGTGGATTCAAAGGCCACACCAGGCAATCACATTTTAGGAATTCATATCCCCGTCAATGCCTGTGATGCCTGTAAGGAGAAGGCCTATGAGTTCTACGACAAGGCTGATACAGCCAAGTACGGGCGGGTCTATCTCCAGGACAGGCCCAAGGATCTCTATGAAATCAAAACCTGATCCCGGAGGGCAACTTTGAATACCGCCCATCTTGAAAACCTTAAAAAAAGATCCCTTGTGATGCAGTTAACAAGGGATTTTTTCATTACCAGGGGTTATCTGGAGGTGGACACCCCGGTCCGCTGCCCGGCAATCATTCCCGAAGCCCATATTGATCCGGTCATGTCCGGCAGCCACTATCTCCAGGCATCACCGGAACTCTGCATGAAACGCCTGCTGTCCATGGGGGCGGACAAGCTTTTCCAGATCTGCAAAAGTTTCCGGAAAGAGGAGCGGGGAGACCGCCACCTGCCGGAACTGACGCTTCTGGAGTGGTACGGCGCCAACCAGACCTATCAGGACCTCATGGCCCAGTGCCAGGGCCTGCTCAGGCATATTGCCAGGGGCACAGGGGCCGGATCCCGAATCAGGTTCCAGGATCGGTCCATTGACCTTGAATCCCCCTTTGAACGGATTACAGTGGCGGATGCCTTTAACAGATTTGCGGCTATCTCTGTTGAAACAGCCCTTGAAAAAAACCTGTTTGACGAAATCTTAAGCTTTGATATTGAACCCCAACTCGGCATAAACCAGCCCTGTTTTCTCTACGATTACCCGGCGCCCCTTGCCTCTTTGGCCAAACTCCACCCTGAGAACAAAAACCTTGCCCAGCGGTTTGAACTCTATGTAGCCGGTATTGAGCTGGCAAACGGCTTTACCGAACTCACCGATGCCGGGATTCAAAAACAACGGTTTAACCTTGAAAACCAGATCCGCATCAACAGGGGACAGGATGCCCTGCCCCTGCCCGTAAAATTCCTCTCCGACCTTGAGGCCATGCCGGAAGCAGCCGGTATTGCAATGGGAATGGACCGCCTGGTGATGCTGTTCTGCGATACCCTGTCCATTGACCAGGTGGTTGCGTTTACCCCTGAAATGCTCTGATCCTGCCTATTCATCACATTCAGGATACAGGCTGACTATATACTCAGCTCATCAGCACCGGCGGTTTTATACTATAAAAACAATCGCAAATCGCGCTTTTCTTTATTACATTCCCTAAAAAATCTGACTGTCCGTCATCTTTGTATTGTAGCCGTCCCCCATGCTGTGATAACGTCCGGATAAACTCTGAAAACTGCTTTGAAACGCTGAATTTTAAGGATATTGACCATGCAATATGCCATAGCCCGGGAACAGATGAAGAGCTTTTTTACTAATTCGCCCATCGGGACCTATGTGGTTCAGGATCATCAATTCTGCTTTACCAATACCAAATTCCAGGAAATCATCGGGTATTCGGAAGAAGAACTGCTTGGAAAAAATCCCCTGGACATCGTCCTTCCGGCAGACCGGGAGCAGTTGAAAGAGAATGCCGTGGCCATGTTAAAAGCCCGGCGGAAAGACCCCTATGAATTTAAGGTATTGACCGCCTCCGGCGATATTCGCTGGATCATGGAGAGTGTCGATCCGATCCTGTTTGAAAACCGCCCGGCAGTCATGGGGCATTTCATGGATGTAACAGACACCAAACAGATAGAAAATGCCCTCAGGATCTCCGAGCAGAAATACCGGTCCATCTTCGAACTGGCCAGGGAAGGCATTATCATTGTGGATTATACCAATGGAAAGATCATTGATGCCAACCTGGAATTCCAGCGGCAGACAGGATACACCCTGCCTGAACTGCGCACCCGGAAAGTATGGGAGCTCCAGCCCGGGGACCTGCAAAAAGAGGCTGAAAAAACCTTTTTCCGATTTAAAGAGAACCGCGGCGGGTTGAGTTCACGGAAATTGTGCCAGAACACGGAAGGAAAAATCCTGCCCGTTGAAATCATTGCCCAGCCCATGCACATGGGCGGCCTGGACGTCATCATCTGCATGGTCCGGGATATCAGCGAACGGGAGGCCATGATCCGCGCCCTGTCCCTGGCATCGGAAGAGTGGCGGAAATCCTTTGACGCACTGGATGACGCCGTTATGCTGATCGATCCTGATTTCAGTATACGGCGGGCCAACATGGCCACATCCAGGCTTTTGGATATTGAAGTCAGTAAACTCATCGGGCTGAAATGCCATCACCTTTTCCACGGAACAGATGCCCCGCCTAAATTCTGCCCCCATATGAAGGCCCAGCAAAAGGGGATTTATTGTGAGGCTGAGGAAACAGAGGGCCACCTTGATAAGATTCTCCACTTCTGTGCCTCTCCCATCAAGGACACCAAAGGAAATATCACCCACACGGTTGAGGTGATCAGCGATGTCACCGGCCGCCGCAAAAATGAAAAGGAATCCATCCGGCTCAGCAAGAACCTGGCAGACAGCTTTAAGGGAATTACCCAGGCGCTGAGCGAATTGGTTGAAAGCCGGGATCCGTATACGGCAGGCCATTCCAAACATGTGGCCGAACTGGCCTTAAAAACGGGTAAAGAGATGGGACTCTGCCAGGAGGATCTTGACGGACTGCGGGTCTGCGCCCTGCTCCATGACATCGGCAAGGCCATCATCCCGGCTGGCATTCTCAACAAACCCGGCAAACTCTCCACCCATGAGTGGGGATTCATTCACGAACACCCCTCCACGGCCTATGAAACCCTGAGACGGATTCCCTTTCCCTGGCCTGTGGCAGATGTGGTACACCAGCACCATGAGCGCCTGGACGGTTCCGGATATCCCATGGGGCTCTCAGGGGACAGCATCCATCTCTGGGCCAGGATTATTGCAGTGGCGGATATCTTTGATGCCATGACCAGTCACAGGCCCTACCGGCCGGGCCTGCCGCTGAGGGAGGCCATTGAAGAGCTGAGCTCAGGTCTGGAAACAAAGTACGACCCCGAGGTGGTGGAGGCTATCAACCGTGTGCTCCGGCTGGACGATAAACGTATTATGGTGGTGGATTACGACGCGGAACAGGTTAAAGGGCTCTGTGCGGAACTCAAACACCAGGGACTGGAACCCATAGGGTTTACAAGTTCGACTGCCGCCTTGAACGAAATAGAGGTGAAGGCGATCCCCCTTGTGATTACAGAGCTGGACATGCCTCAGATCAACGGTGTCCAGCTTACCCGGACCATAAAACACCTCTACCCGGAAAGCCAGGTCATCCTCACGGCCAAATGCGATAACAGGGAAGGCTCCCTAAGGGCACTCCGTGCCGGGGCTTCGGACTTCCTGGAAAAACCCGTTAACACCACCCTGTTCCGGAAAACCATCAGCCGTGCCCTGCAAAGATACGCAGGCAGGCGCCAGCGCTGAATTTCATCTCCCGGCGTATTGAAACCAATCCCATTGCAGCCTGCCTGCTGCAATAACCGAACAATTATTTTCCCATCCCGGATTCCCCTGTAATACCTATTTCGAACAATTAGACTTGTATCCGTCATCTGTCCAATGAAAGGAATTTATTAACCGATTCTAATTTTTTACTTGACAACTATTCAAACAAAACATATTTCTGTTTGATAATTTGAAACACCGTTCCCAAATAGTACCAGCAATGTCATCTGACAGGCCCGTAACCCCTGTCAGTATAGAATAAATGTGTCGGCAAAAGGGCACATTGTATCAGTGTAAGGATGATTATTTACCTATCTTAAGGAGGAAACATTGATGAAAGCATGGCTAAAGTTCTTGTGTATTGCGGTACTGACCTGGGGGCTGGCAACCCCTGCATTTGGCGGCGGTGTGGACAACAAGCAAAACTTCAGTGCGGCCTATGCCGGCAGTTTAAGCAGGAATGCCGCCACTGACGGTGCAGATGCAGCAGCCTACAACCCGGCCGGCATTATGTATCTTAAAAACGGACTGACCCTGAGTGTAGATGCCCAGCCCTTTACATTCGACTATGACCATACCTTTAACGGTGAGACCCGTACGGCAAGTCCCTGGCTTGTGACCCCAACGGGATTTGGAATTTATAAATCCGACAGATGGGCGGTTTTCAGCGGTTTTACCATCAACGGCGGCGGCGGTGAAACCGAATATGATAACGGTAATATTATTACGGAAAACATCGGGAATGCCGCGGCACGGGGAACTTTCACCGATGCCGGTTATTCCCAGTACGAGGCTGCCACGGGAACCACCCGTCCCAACAACAACCAGCTTGCACCCAACGGAACGCTTTCCAATGAGTATGCCTATGCAAAGAGCTTTGACTACACCTTTACAACCGGGGTTTCCTACAAAGTGAACGCCATACTCTCCCTTTCCGCAGGCGCCCGGTATGTGTGGACGGACAAAGAGGTCGATATCCACGGCACATATACCTCAGGGGGAACAGATACGTCTGTCTTAGGCAAATATGACCAGGAAGCAGACGGCTTCGGCGGTGTCTTCGGTGTAAACATCCGGCCCGCGGAGACACTGAACATCGGTATCAGGTATGAGACAAAGGTCAAGCTTGACTGGGAGACCACCGTGGACCCCGGCAGCCGCGGAACTGTGGGTGAAAACATCCTCTGGATGAACGGAAGGGTACATGGGGAAAGCTATGCCAGGGACCTGCCGGCGGTTTTTGGCATCGGCCTTGAATGGCAGGTACTGCCCAAACTTTCCATCAATCCCTCCTACACCCATTATTTTGAAAAAGACGCAGACTGGGGCAGCCAGAACGATGTCGTGGATAAAAACTCCTACGACCTGGCCCTGGGGCTTCAGTATGATGTCACTGATAACTGGGCCCTTACCGCAGGTTATATGTATATCGGTATCGGAATGAGCCCTGATGATTACGGAATCATTGAGCAGATGAGCCCTCCCCTGGACTGCCATGCCTTTGCCCTGGGCACCAAGTACCGGATGACGGAACGGCTGCTCCTGACATTCGGACTGACCGGATATTTCTACCAGGCTGATACAGACTTCAGCAACGACCCCGATGTCACCTATGACAAAGAGCTTTACAGCGGCGCCATCGGAATTCAGTACCGGTTCCTGTAACCCCCCCCCTTCTGCCGGCCGGGTTCCCCCCGGCCGGCGGGTTCCGTTTTTTATACGAGATTCAGCATTACCCCTTGACAGGGCTCCCGGCAGAAAATATGGTGTGGCAAATCATTTTATTGACAGGGAAATATGCCGGATTCAGACAAGAGAAAAGAGATACGTAAAGCAGCCAGCCAGAGTTTCGCCCATTACGGTTTTTCCAAAACCACCATGGATGATATCGGCAGGCAGGTCGGACTGAACAAGGCCTCTTTGTACTATTATTACAAAAACAAGGAAGCCATTTTCTGCGAAATCATTGAAACCGAAGGCGCGGCTTTTCTGGCCGGCCTGAAAGAAAAAACAGACAAGATCCCTTCCTGGAATGAAAAAATCCAGGCCTATCTCCTTGAGCGCCAGCGCTATTTTCAACAGACTGTAAACCTTCATAAGTTGTCTGTCAAAAGTGCGGAGCAGCTCCAGTTCCAGCCCATGTTCCGGGAACTGGCCGGCAGGTTTGCCGCCCAGGAGGCGGACCTGATCCGGGATATCCTGGACCTGGCCTTTGAAAAGGGGCAGATCCGGAAAACAGATACGGCAAGAACCGCCAGGATTATTCTCTCCGTGGCCAACAGCCTGAAGCAGGAACATATGGGTATTCAGCAGGGAAACCTGATACTGGAAAAAACCGATTTTAAAACCATTGAAGAAGATACCCGGTTTGCCGTTGAACTGATTTTAGACGGGCTCACCCTGCAATAACCGCTCTTACGGGGGGCGGCCACAACGTTTAACCGGATTTACCGGATTCCGCCCGCACAAACCCCATCATGATTATCCCTCCCAGGACAAAGAATACAAGGGCAGTGGACAGGGGGTCTTCGCTTCCGGGCAGCATGTTGATATTGGTCTGGACAGGCACATTCTCCAGAACCCTGATCAGCCCGTCCTGCTTTACGTATTGCCTGGCCATGACTATGGTCTTCTTAAAGGGCCACAGCGCATAAAGGGACCCGATCATCAATCCGATCAGAAACCCCATGGTTGCATTGTAGTACCTTTCCAGGACAAAGCTCACCAGCCTGGCAAACATCAGTCCTCCCAGAAGAACACCCAAGGCAAATACACCTAAAAAGGCAAAGGTGTCCAGGTTCAGGGTTTTCAGGGCCGAGATGGCGGAAATCACATCAAAGTAGGATCCCATGAGAATCATGACAAGGGACCCTGAAATTCCGGGCAGCACGGTGGCGGAAATGGCCAGAGCACCGCACATCCCGATATACAGGTATTCATCCACAGAGTACCTTCCGGTAAAGGTAAATGGCTTTGCAGGCGCGCCTGATACGGATCCGGCAGTCTCATTTGCACCGTATAGCGCAGATAAATAATCGGACTTCACCTTTATCTTGTCATATGGATTCACCATCACGGTCACGAAAATGGTCAGCCCCATGCCGAGAATGATAAAAAAGAGGGTTCCGGCCTTAAAAGACTTTATCATCCGCACGGGAATAATCACCGATACCAGGATCAGCCCCAGGAACAGGGCATAGGTGACTGAAAAATGATGGAGCAGCAGGTACTTCATCAGGCTGGACAGGGCCAGAATGGCCACGACCGCCCCGATACCGAGTTTAAATAAGAACAAAAACCCCGTGTCCCGGAAGAATGCCACCAGGTCGGAGACAGTCCCTTTTCTGCCACAGGTTTTAACCGCCGATATTCCCAACCCGGCCAACTGAACCAGAAAGTCCTTATTGATAAGATTTAAAATGGAAAAGACCCGCTCGTAAATACCGAAAACCAGCAAAAAGGTTCCGCCGGAAACACCGGGGATGATATTGGCCACCCCGAGGCACAACCCGATGAGCAGCTCCCTGATCGTGGAAGAGACAGCGGTCATATCTGCGGATTCACATTGATTTGAATTATTCACTCCAGCCGTGCTCTCCAATGAGCTTGACAAACCTGCATCCGCCCAGGTTGGTGGTCTTGATTCCGGTTTTTGTCTTCTCAAGCCTGAGAAGCTCCTGGGAATGATGGCCGCCCACAGGCATGACCAGCCTTCCCCCCATATCCAGCTGATCCACCAGGGGAGCCGGGATCTGGTTGCCGCCTGCTGTCACCATAATGGCATCAAACGGGGATTCCGCCTTCCATCCCTGGGTTCCGTCCGAATACCGGGTAACGATATTATGGTATTTCATCCGGTCAAACAGACGCCTGGTCTGCATATACAGGGTATTGTTCCGCTCAATGGTATAGACCTTGTAAACAATCCTGGACAGCACCGCAGCCTGGTATCCGGAACCGGTGCCGATCTCCAGCACACGCTCCGAACCGGTCAGCCCCAGACTCTGGGTCATCTCTGCAATAATAAAGGGCTGGGAAATGGTCTGGCCCTCTCCGATGGGCAGGGGAAAATCCCCATATGCACTGTCCACCAGGGCTTCACTTACAAACATATGCCGGGGCACCTGGGTCATGGCCTGGATCACCAGCGGATCTGTAATCCCCCTGGCCTTGATCTGGTTTTCAACCATCTCCCTGCGCCACCGCGAAAATTTCTTGGGTTCTGCATTCATGCCACCCTTAATACCAGCAACCAACCCTACCGTCAAGCCTATAGCCGTTCTCAAAACGCCCTTCCAATCCATTTTTCACCGGTATGGCTGCCCGGCAAATCCCGCTTTGGGATCGTGCAAAAATAACTTCACCTGGTCTGTTTACAAAAGCCCTTAAAACATTGGCTACTTTGCAAACAGAATGAGAACTAATTCTTACGCGATCCCTTTGCTCATCAGCATTTTGTAATTAGGAAACGAATCTAACTGATTTTTTTCAGAACATACTTTTGTCAGTTGCTATAGATTTGAATTGTCCATTAGAAAATTAAGGTTGGTTCGATCTACCGTGACAAAATAATGAAAAAATTTATAAGACAGAGCAGTTACCAAAAAGAATAAACAAGACAGCCACAGGCTTCTAAAATTTCCCCCTCAACCAATAAGCCCCGTAACAATCAACCGGCCTGCAATATCTTTACTCTATCTTTTGAAAGGAAACCAATACGCCTCCACTTGGCGAAGGGCAAGTATTTACAACTTTCCATCCACTCGGAGGAGTGTATAGGACTCGACCTCCGTTGAGGACAATATTTGATCCCTGTGTAAGAGAAGGGGCTTTCGTTCCATATGGAGGAACAACCCAATTCCCAGCAATAAGATTTTGTGAAACCATACCCAAAGCAAAGGATATGGCAAGCATTAAAACAAATATCAATTTATGCATAAAAAATCTCCATAAAAAATACAAGCAAGCGGTTGTATTTTTTACCAAAACCCCACAAGCAAGTAAACCTCATATAAATCTTTTGACAGGGTCATATAAATTTTTAGTTTTTTTGTGCCCATTACCCGGCACCGACA
>JAKSAX010000185.1 GCA_022361395.1 Desulfobacterales bacterium
GACGGTATGGAAGAGATCACCCGCAGGATGATGGCCAACGAAGACGGAACTGAAAACTACGTGTTCAAGGAGACTGAAAAGCTGGCCGGCTTTGCCAGTATAGCCATCACCGGATGGAGTATCGGTATCACCCAGAACCGGGCAGAGTTCATGGCGCCGGTTCAGAGGATGCAGCTTTACATCATTATCGCTGGGTGTATCGTACTGGCTGTCGTGGCTGTGTCGATCTTTTTCGCCTCCCTGGCCATCATCAGGCCTATTAACGAGGCCGTGGCCGGGCTCAAGGATATCTCTGAGGGTGAAGGCGATCTGACCAAGCGCCTTGAGGTCCGTGGAAAAGACGAGGTGGGGGTCCTGTCCCTGGCCTTTAACACCTTTATCGATAAACTCCAGGCCATGATTTCCGATATTACTCAGGGGGTGGACACCCTCTCCTCCTCTTCAACCGAACTGGCAGCCATTTCAGACCAGATGTCCTCAGGGGCGGGCCAGACCTCTGAAAAAGCCGGCACCGTGGCGACCGCAGCAGAGGAGATGACCACCAATATGAATTCTGTCTCTGCTGCCATGGAGCAATCCTCCACCAATGTCAATACCGTTGCCAGTGCAGCGGAAGAGATGAATGCAACCATTGACGAAATCGCTAAAAATGCGGAAACTGCCAGGGCCATCTCCAATAACGCGGTGGCCAAGGTTGAAGGATCAACAGAAAAGATGAATGAACTGGGCGAAGCTGCCCAGGCCATCGGGCAGGTGGTTGAAACCATCACCGATATCTCCGAACAGGTCAACCTGCTCTCCCTCAATGCCACAATTGAGGCGGCCCGGGCCGGCGAGGCCGGCAAGGGCTTTGCCGTTGTGGCCAACGAGATCAAGGACCTAGCCAACCAGACCTCCAATGCTTCCATGGATATCAAGTCAAAGATTGACAATATCCAGGAGAGTTCCAGCAGTACCCTGGCCGGCATGGGAGAGGTCTCTTCGGTCATCACGGAGGTCAACGATATTGTGGGCACCATTGCCACTGCAGTGGAAGAGCAATCCTCGGCCACCCGGGAGATCGCAGAAAATATCTCCCAGGCTTCCACCGGGATTGAGGAGGTGAACCAGAACGTCAACCAGAGTTCGGTTGTGGCCCATGAGATCACCAAGGATATTTCCGAGGTGAATCAGGCCTCCTCTGATATGGCGGACCGGAGCGGTGAGGTGAACACCAGTGCCGAAGAGCTGTCACAACTGGCTGCCCGGCTGGATGAGATGGTAAACCGGTTCAAGATCTAAGCAAAATTCCAGCTCCAGGGCCCCCTGCCGGCGTCTGTCCTCCGGCAGGGGGCCTTTTTTTATTACACTCAGGGTTTATCAATGCATTGAGTGCTGTTATACTCCCCTCCCATGAATATGACCTCCCGGCACATAAATTATACATTGAAACTGCTTTTTATCCCGGTGGTGTTATGCTTTTATGTGGGGGGGCTTTTTTCTCCGGACGCCGCGGAAGCCGCCTATTCAAGGTCAGAGTTGAAACGGTTCCAGGGCAGCATCACGGATCACCGTCACCGTATTAACCCGAGGTTTAAGAAAAAGACCCGGCGTCACACCCGGATGATCATCGTCCATACCTCGGAGCTTGGGCTGGAAGGCACGCTGCGGGTGATTTCCAAGGGCAAGAAATTTAAGAACGGACGCAGTACCCCGGGCGGACATGCCCATTACGTGATTGCCCGAAATGGCCGGACCTACAGGACCCTGGACCGGAGATACAGGGCAGACCATGCAGGCCTTTCCATGTGGAACGGCAAGACAGATGTCAGTGACGTCTCCATAGGTATCGAGCTTGTGGGCTACCACCATGCCCCTATTTCCAAAAGCCAGTACCGTTCCCTCGGCATGCTGCTCCATGTGCTGAAACAGGTTTACGGCCTCAAGGACAGGGATATCCTCACCCACAGCCAGGTGGCATACGGCCGGCCCAATCCCTGGTTTAAAAAGAATCACAGGGGCAGAAAGCGGTGTGCCAAGAATTTTGACAGGGCAAAGGCCAACCTGGGCCCGACCTGGTCCTATGATCCGGATGTCAGGGCAAGACGGCTGCAGGCCGATCCCATACTGGCCTCGGTTTTTTACGGGACACCGGGATCTGCGGCACCCGGGAAGGCAGTATCGGCAAAACGCCTTGCCTCCAACATTATTTCCAAACAGAATTCGGCCTGGTCCATTGCCGGGGATGAGTATAATGCCGCAACAACTGCCTATATCCTGCCGGACGGGCGGGCATTGCCGGGCGACCGGGTAGGGGGCAAGATCGGCTGGAGCCGGCTGCCCGTGGGCACAAAGGTCTTGCTGAACCAGGAAACCCGGCAGGTAAGCGTCCAGGCTAAGAGTCCGGTTAAGCTGATTTCAGGGCAGATGACGGCCTGGTCCCATGCCGGCCAGGACTACCGGTCCGACTCCACCATCTACTTTCTGCCGTCGGGAAGGATAACACCGGGATCCGGGATCCGGGACTGGGATGACCTGCCCGTGGGCACCCGGCTGATGGTAGGGTACAAGGGACCCTATGAGATTACCAGGCAGAAGACGGCATACAAGATTGCCGGAAAAAGGTATAAGCACAAGTCAGTGGTCTACTACCTGCCCGGGGGCAGGCTGGTGCCGGGGGATGAGGTCAGGGATTTCAACGATCTGCCCAGGGGGGTAAGCCTCTACCTGCCCCTTTCCCCCGGAGGGTAACCTTTAATAGCCGTAGTAAAGTTCCTGGATCTCCTCAACACCCCTGTCCTTAAGCAGGGCCAGCATGAGAAGTATCCTGGCCTTAGCCGGATTCAGCTCATCCGAGGCAATGAACCCGTTTGCATCGTCATCCACTTCCACATTCCTGCCCACCGTGCCCGTAGGAACCCTTGACGCCCTGACAATGCAGATGCCCTGCCTTGCAAAGCCGGCTGCGGCACGGATGGTATCCTCGTTCATGTTCCCGTTGCCGTCACCGGCTATGACAATGCCCTTTGCCCCCCTTTCCACAGATGCACCCAAAAGATCCGGCGGCATGTCCGCACAGGCATAGACAATATCCACCCGGGGCAGGGGCAGGTCATACTCCGGGTTGAATTCGCTGACAACCGTGTGCTTCCTGAAGGGGCCTCTGAAGAATTTAACCTTTCCGAACACCACGGTTCCCATGAGGCCGTTGACGGGGGATAAAAAGGTTTCCACGGATGTGGTATTGGTCTTTGTCAGGGAGTGCGCACCGTGAATCCTGTCGTTCATCACCACCATGACACCGCGTCCTTTGGCAGCTGGGTCAGCTGCCACGGCCACGGCATTGAAAAGGTTCAGGGGGCCGTCCGCACTTACCGCGGTTGCCGGCCGCATGGCCCCGGTCATGACCACCGGCTTTGAGCTGTTAATGGTGAGGTTGAGGAAAAAAGCCGTCTCTTCCATGGTATCTGTGCCGTGGGTGACCACCACACCGTCGATCTCTTCATGGACAAGCAGGCCGTTTATCTCCCTGGCCAGCCGGGTCATGATATCAAAGGACATATCCTGGGATCCCACATTGGCAAACTGCTCTCCGTCAATCCGGGCCAGGCGGTCAAGATCGGGAACTGCGTTAAGCAATCCCTTCAGGTTCAGCCGGCCGGAGGTATACCCGGCCTGGGTGGATGAGGCTGCAGCACCGGCAATGGTGCCGCCGGTGGCAAGAATGCGGACGCTGGGCAAGGTTTTCATGGGGAGTCTCCTGTTCAAAAATTCTGTTGACGATATTAACAAGATACACAGCAGAGGGCCAATCCACCCAATGCTGTTTCCTTATACCGGGTGCACATGTCCCTGCCGGTTTCCATCATGGTTTCCACCACCTCGTCAAAGGTGACCTTCTGCCGGGCCGGATCTCCGGCCTGCGCCAGGATATAGGAATTGGCCGCCGTGACCGCGCCCACGGCATTACGCTCGATACAGGGGATCTGGACATAACCTCCCACCGGGTCACAGGTCATGCCCAGCTGGTGTTCCAGGGCGATCTCCGCTGCATTTTCCATGCGCTTTATTCCGCTGTCCTGGGCATGGGCCATAAAGGCGGCGGCCATGGATGAGGCCACGCCCACCTCCCCCTGGCATCCCACTTCCGCTCCTGAGATGCTGGCGTTTTTCTTGGCGATAAAGGCAATGGCTGCCGCGGCCAGCATCCCTTTTCTCAGCTGGTCCCGGGTAAGGTTATACTGGTGTTTGAGCATATAGATGATTCCGGGCATTACCCCGGCTGATCCGGATGTGGGGGCGGTGACCACCCGCTGCCCGTCTGCATTCTCCTCAGAGGCTGCCATGGCGTATGCATTGAGCAGGCCCAGAAACCGTCCGGTTTCCCTGGGCATTTTTTTTGAGTTTTCCATGAGCACCTTTGCCTTTCTGAGTAGACCGATAGGCCCGGGCAGCAGGCCGTCCTTTGCAAGTCCGCGTTCCACGGAATCACACATGGCATCCAGAATGCGGTCCAGGCCGCTGAATATCTCTTCCCGGGTGCTGCCGGTTAAAGCAGTCTCATTTTCCAGGATGATCTCATCAAGGGAAAGCCCGGTTTTCCGCA
>JAKSAX010000481.1 GCA_022361395.1 Desulfobacterales bacterium
AGCACCTTCATGGCAGCGGATGAAATCTTTGTTTTTTCAATGCCGTGGGCCCTGGTGTACTTGTCCGCAAAGAACTGCGACAGCGCCGGGATATCCTCCTGCCTCTCCCGCAGGGGCGGGATAGTCAGGGTGACGCCCTTGATCCGGTAGTAGAGGTCCTGGCGGAAGGTGCCTTCTTCAATGGCGGCCGGCAGGTCGGCATTGGTTGCCGCAAGCACCCGGCAGTCCACGGCTCTTTCCTTTACCGCACCCACCTGGCGGACGCTGCCGTCTTCCAGGAACCGCAGGAGCCGGCACTGCATGTCATGGGAGATATTCCCGATTTCATCAAGGAAGAGGGTGCCGCTGTCCGCGGCCTGGATCAGGCCCTGCTTGTCCTTGACCGCGTGGGTAAAGGCCCCTTTGAGATGGCCGAACAATTCGCTTTCAAGTATGCCTGCCGGCGTGGACCCGCAGTCCACAATCACATAGGGATTTTTAACCCTGGCGCTGTGCCCGTGGATGTACCTTGCGATACACTCCTTGCCCACACCGCTTTCCCCCAGTATCAACACGTTGACATTGGTGGCCGACACCTTTGTGACCATCTGGTAAAGGCCGGTCATGGCAGGGCTTTTGCCCCAGTAATAGTCCCCGTCAAAGGCATCCGGCTGCAGGGCTTCGGAAGCTCCGGAACGGGAACCCAGGGCCGAGTTGATCTTTTTGATCAGGTCCCGGCCGTCAAATGGTTTGGATATATAGTCCACAGCCCCCTGTTTAATGGCATCCACGGCATCCGGAATGGTGCCGTAGGCCGTGAGAAAGATAACGGGGAGATCCGGGAGGGTCTGCCGGATCTCCTCAAAAAGCTCCATCCCGCTTTTCCGGGGCATCTTTATGTCCGACACCAGGAGGTCAACAGGCTGATTCCGCAGGATCCGGGCTGCTGAAGCCGCATCCCCGGCTTTCTTCACATCAAAGCCCGATGCAGTCAGCCTTGCATCAAGGACCTCAAGGATGCTGGGATCATCATCAACGATCAGGATGGCGGCCTTCACTGGCTCTTCCTCGTATTCTTCTCCTGGCGCTCCTGATCAATGTTCTCAAGGGCAGAGATCTGGTCCTGGAGGGTTTTTATGAGATGCTGCATTTTCCGGCGTTCCTTTTTATATTTTTTTTCCCTTTCACTAAGGGCGGCAATACTGCCCATTGCCTCTTTTTTCTCTTCTGCCATAAGCGCCGTCCCGTGTCCCACGGCCCGGATAAGCAGCCTGGGGTTCATGTTGCGGCACCTGTTTTCCCCGGTAGACGCCTGCAAAAATGAGTCCATGGCAGTGAGGAACGCCTGGGAATCTTCCGCAGTGATCATATCCGTGCAGGCAATGCCGTAAAGGGCGGCCGCCCGGGTATCCGGACGGGTGGCCGTTTCCAGCATCACGGTAAAGGCTTCTCTGGCGGCCGGGTAATCCCCCCGGATAAATGCCTGCTCCCCCTGGTCAAGGCGCGCCGCATCCGTCCCAAAGGGGCTTATTGCAAACCGGCATCCGGCAAGTGTCAGTCCCAGAAAAACCAGGACGGTAATCCGGAAGCAGATCCCCTGCATCAGCCGCCCGCCGGCATTGATCTGTTTTATCCCCGTCAGAGGCATGGTTACTCCTTCTTCTGTACAGGCAGTGTAAATGAAAATGTACTGCCTTTATCATCGTTGTTTTTTACAAAAATTCTGCCACCGTGGGCAAGTATGATTCTCCGGGCAATGCTCAGGCCGAGGCCCACCCCGTCCATATGTTTCCGGACCTCCTCGGCCCGGTAGTATTTTTTAAAGATCAGGTCCTGTTTTTCCCTTGGGATGCCCGGACCAGTGTCTGAGATGTGAAAGGTCAGATAGCCCTTGCCGGGCCCCCTGGAGATCCGGACATCCACTTGCCCCTTTTCACAGGAAAATTTCAGGGCATTGCCCAGCAGGTTCATGAGCACCTGCATGATCTCTTTCTGGTCGGCCATAACCTTAGGCGCATTTTCCAGCGGCGTGCATCCCATGGTGATATCATTTGAGCGGGCCGTGGCGGAAAGGCGTTTCACCGCATCCCTGGCCAGCAGGTTCGGGTCCAGGGGAATCCGCGCCGGTTTCTCCTCCCCGTCCGGCAGCATTGAGGTGTCCAGGAGGTGGTTGAGAAGGCCGGTGATCCTTGCAATCTCATCCCCGGCAATGTTTAGAAATTTTTTCTGCTTCTCAGTCACGGGTCCCAGCAGTTCCTCCGTAATCATGTTCACGGATTCCCTGATGGATGACAGAGGGGTGCGGATTTCATGGCTGAGGGTGGCAATGAAGTCCGACCGGATCTCTTCATCCGCCTTCAACTGCCGGCTCATGTCGTTAAAGGCCGCTGCAACCTCCCCGAACTCATCCCCGGAATCTATGGTAATCTTGTGGGTGTAGTTGTCGTCAGACACATGTTTAAGCCCTGATTTTAGTTTTTTCAGGGGGGTGAGCATGGATCGCGTAATAAAAAGAATCCCGGAGATGCCCACAAAGACGGATATGCCGAACCCGACCAGGGCGTTCCGCATCACCTGCCGGCTCCGGCTGTTTATCAGGATAAGGGACTGCTCTATCCGGGCGTCATTCTGTTTCCTTGCACCGGCAATGGCCTCCAGCCACCGGGTCAGGACAGGCGGCTCTATCCACGGCCCGGTCATCTTCTCCAGGGCGTCCCTGGGGCGGGAGAGGGTGAAATCCGCATAGGCCTTATGGATATCTATCCAGGAGGCTGAATGTTCCGGCAGTCCCCTGTGCCCGGCGTCCAGGCTGATGATCCGGTTCAGGTCACCCGTATACGCCGCTCTTGCCGTCTCAAAATAATCAAAGTACTGGTCCTTTTTCAGGACCTTGAACTTCTTTATATTGGCGTCCATGTCAATGAGGTTGTCCCTCAGGTTCTCGGACAGGGCCGCAATCTGATGATTGATGCTGACAATCCTTGCCGACAGCCGTGACATGTCCTGGACCTTTATCAGCAGGTCAAACACCGTGCCGTAAAAGATCAGGATAAAAAAGAAAAAGAAGATAAAGAGTTTTGTTGCGATGCCAAATTTCATAAGCTGCCTGATGTCTCGGTTATTCCCGGTTTTTAGCATTCAAACAGATGCAAGTCAAACCGCCCGGACACCAGCCGGGCCTACCGGTTTGCCGAAGCAAGTCCGATACCAAAACAGATGAATGTGCCGCCGCTTACCCGGTTCATCATCCGCCCGGCCTTTGGTGCGGCAAGCCTTTCCCTGGCGCATCCGGCCATCAGGGCATACCCCGTGTGAATAATCATGACCAGTCCGCAGTAGGTGGCCACAAGCAGGGCAAAGGCGGTCTGAGAGTCCGTTGTCACACCGGCAAACTGGGGGAAGACAGACATGAAAAAGACAACGGCCTTGGGGTTGGTGACCTGGATGAGAAACCCCTCCAGGAACCTGTGCCCCGGATTGTTCCCGCTCCCGGTTCTTTTAGACAAGGTCACGGGGGCGGACCGCCATGACTTAATCCCCAAATAGATCAAATAAGCCGCCCCAAGGTACTTCATGATTGAAAACATCACGGCCGAAGTGGCCAGAACCACCCCGACCCCTGTTGCCGAAAGCCCGGCAACAACCAGGGTGCCGGATGCAATACCCGCAATACCGCTTAAGGATTTTGAAAATCCGTACCGCACGGCATTGGACAGGGTCAGCACCACCCCCGGCCCCGGACTGAGCACAGTAATTGCCGCAAGGGTTACAAATATCAAATAAGATGCCATGGCCTGTCTCCTGCCTACCAGTCTATGGGGAAATAATCCTTTAAAAATTTACCGCACCAGTGTTTTCCCGTGATGATCCCGTGGAAAAACGGATCACAGATCCTGGCTGCCCCGTCCACAATATCCAGCGGGGGCTGGAAATCATGGGTATCCTGCTTCTGCCTGGCCAGAGCCGCGGGATCCTCATCCGTTACCCAGCCCGTGTCCACGGCATTCATGTAAATGCCGTATTTGGCAAGATCGCTTGCCGCCGTATGGGTGAGCATGTTCAGGGATGCCTTTGCCATATTGGTATGGGGGTGGCGGCTGCCCTTCTTGAACCGCAGGAACTTGCCCTCCATGGCCGACACATTCACGATGTGTTTCTGTCCCGTGTTGTCCTCCTTCATCAGTTCGGCCAGGCGGTTGCAAAGCACAAACGGCGCCACTGAGTTGACCAGCTGGATCTCCAGCATTTCCGAGGTCTGGATCTCCCCCAGGCGCAGTCGCCAGGAGTTGGTCTTCCTCAGGTCCATCTGCTGGAGATCTGCATCCAGCCTGCCGGCCGGGAACACCTCCGGCACATCAAGGGAATGGTCATAGGAGTAAGGGATCTGGGACAACTGCGCTGACATGCGCAGCCCCACTCCCGGTGCCGAACCGTTCCAGGTCACGGGCAGGGCCTTTTCCTCACCGAGATTTTCAGGCCGGCCCGACTCCAGTTGGGAGATGCACTTGCCGTACTGGCCCAGAAGGGTTTGGACAGCCTCAGGCAGCAGCCCCGTATCCCTGGTCTCGTTTCCCATGAGGTGGGCATAGAACCCCGGCGGCCGCCGGACGGTCTGGGCTGCGTTATTGATAAGGATATCCAGCCGCTGATAAGTATCCCTGATATAATCGCAGAACAGCTCCACACTCGGGGTATGCCTCAGATCCAGCCCGTAAACCTGGAGCCTGTGGCCCCAGTCGGAAAAGTCCTTTTCCTTTGAAAACCGCAACGCAGAGTCCTTGGGAAACCGGGTGGTGGCGATCACCTTTGCCCCGGCCCGCAGCATCATCAGGGTGGCCTGGTACCCGATCTTAAGGCGGGAGCCCGTGATCAATGCCACCTTACCCCGCAGCGAGGCGGTCTGAAACCGTTTCTGATAGTTGAACTCCGCACATTCCGGACACATGGAATCGTAGAAATGATGGACCCGTTTAAACTCAGCCTTGCATACATAGCAGTTCCGGGGGGATGCCAGGGTTTCCCCGGTGTCCCCGCTAACCGGAACAGGACCCGCAATCTGCAGCGGCGCAGTAAACACCTCAGCCTCCCTGGCCTTCCGGATTCCCGTGGCCGCCCTCAACCGCTTCTCCTTTTCCACAATGGCCCTGCGCTTAAGCTGCTTTTTATCCTTTTTCCGCTTTTTGATCTCTTCCGGGCCAGGCCGAGCAATCCTCCCTGCCGCTGCCAGCAGGGCAACACGGTCATTCTCCGGTAATTTCGCCAGAAGCTCCGACCGCTCAACAACCTGCTCCAGCACGGGTATGCAGTGCCGGATAGCCGTCAGCGTGTCCTGATCCTCATCAATCTCAATGGATTCCACTATGTCAGTCCAGTTCATCTGTAATCATTGTCTGTGGCCAGGACAGCCCAATAAACCCGCTGCCCCGGTTTAAAAGGATGAAATTATTATGTATTTTTGTGGTTTTGTCAAATAACCTTGAGCAGAGGAATTATGCCGGCAAGAAGGCACCTGGAATTTTCTGGGTGTAAAAGATAATTTATCAATATATCCTCCTCAAACAGAAAGGTGGGCCGGGTCAAAGATCCCGGCGGCAGAACCG
>JAKSAX010000607.1 GCA_022361395.1 Desulfobacterales bacterium
GAGCAAGGGCTTCGGCATCACCGCGGACATGAAGGCAAAAGGCACCTACACCATAGTGACCAAGGCAATGATCGGCGATACAAAAATCATGGATAAGTTTGATTATGAGATGAAATAAGGCTAAGATAACGGGTGATTTCCAGTACATCACCCGTTACCTCATCATAGGGAGGAGTCCATGAGAAAAACACCTCTGTATTCATTCCGGTTACAATGGCTGGTCCCCGCAGCCCTTTTTCTTGTCTTTGGTTTTCTTATCTCAGGCCTGCTTGCCCCGGCATGGGCCCATGGATGGAAATCTCCGCCGGACGCGGCTTTGGTTAAAAATCCCGTACCCCTCTCTCCGGAGGTGCTGGCCGGGGGAAAGGCGCTGTTTAAGGACTTTTGCTCACGGTGCCACGGCAAGGATGCCAGGGGAGGGGAACCGGGGGAATACACAATGGTTCCGCCTGATCTTGTCAGCCGTCTGGCCTCACACTCCCATGGCGATTTTTTCTGGAAGATCAACAGGGGCCGCGGGGATATGCCCGGATTTGCCGAAGACCTCTCTTCAGAGGAAATCTGGACGATTATCCATCATATTGACCAGCTTCGCCCGTGATCCGGTGTCAGAGCCTGTTCCTCAGGATTTCAGCCAGGGCTTTTTTTCCAAGCTTTACAGGTGTGTTTTTCAAACCGGTGGCCGCTGCAACGGACGCCAGTTGATCCTGCCGGATACCGGACTGCCCGAGACCGGGCATATTCAGCTTTTCCGTCCACTCAAACAAGTTGTCCAGAAGCCTGTTGCAGGCTGTGCTGACGGGCCGGGTATTGTCTGACAGCCCGAGAAGCACTGCTGCATTGGCATATTCTTCCAGGGCAGGGTGGCCGGGTGCCGTGCGGTTCAGTTCATCTATGATGGCCTTTGTGGTTTGGGCAAGCAGGGTGCCGCAGACATTGCCGTGTGACATGGGGGAAATGCCGCCGATGACCGAGGCGAACCCGTGAACCGCGCCTAAACCGGCATTGGCCAGGGCAAGGCCGGAGATATATGCCCCGTAACTGAGACGGGTCCTGGCATTGATATCCTTTGGATCTTCCTCAGCTGCCGTAAACAATGCCCGGCTGAATCCTTTAATAGCGCTGGTGCAAAGGGCGTCGGTCACAGGGGAGGCCTGGGTGGATACATAGGCCTCCAGGAGCTGGGTCAGGGCATCCATGCCGCAGGCAGCAGTAATACCGGGCGGGCAGGTCAGGGTCAGCTCAGGATCCACCAGGGCAATATCGGGTATGAAATTATCGTGGCGCAGGGATTTTTTAAAGCCCTTTGCTCCGGGCCGGCTGATAACGGCGTTTTTTGTGGCTTCACTGCCGGTTCCCGAGGTTGTGGGCACGGCTATAAAAGGGAGTTTTTCCCCGCCGGGCCTGCGGTCTCCCACCCCTTCAAGAAATGCCGTCACAGGCCCGCTTTGGGCCAGCATGGCTGAAATGGCCTTGCCTGCATCCAGGGCACTGCCGCCGCCGACAGCCACAACAGCGTCGATGCCGCTGTCCCGGTACCGGTCCACAGCAGTATCAACATCTTCAGGCGAGGGCTCGCCCGGGATAGCTGCCTGGTGAACCCTTACCCGGTTTTGTCGGTATGCCTTTTCCAGGCCGTCCCATGCCGGTGTGGTAAGAAAAGACGATTTTCCCGTAACCAGAAGTATGTTTTTTCCGAACGCTCCGGTCAGCTCCGGCAGCAGATTCATCTTTCCCGGGCCGAATACCAGGCGCTGGGGAGAAAAAAAATTAAATGCAGGGGTGTCCATGATTTAAGTATCCTTGAAGTTATTACACAGCCTGCGGTCAGGTTAGAACCGTCTCCGCCTGAATTTTTTCTTGGCTGGTTTCCCGTCCGGGGTGGCCTGATTGACCTTGATATGCTTACCGTCTATGAATAGTCCGTTAAGGGCTTTTATGGCTTTATCCGCCTCCGGGTTGCTGGGCATTTCAATAAAGCCGAACCCTTTGGGCGTACCGTTGAACCTGTCTTTTATGAGCTTGGCACTGTCTACTGTGCCAAATTCTTCAAACATGGATTGTAACCGGTTTTGATCCATAGTGTCAGAAAGATTGCCCACGTATATATTCATATAAATGCTCCTTGCTTTGTCTGATTAAGGGGTAGCGGCGTCTTAGACCGGAGGATGCCGCTTTAAGAGACAGTCCTTCAGAATGAAACGGTCCCGCTTCAACAGTGTTTTGCTGACCTTGTTTGCAGCGGGACACGATAAACTAAGGGATGCTATCCTTTGGGCCGGCGGAAGGCAAGGACTTTATTTTTACAACCCTTTGGGCAGCCAGGATGACGTTTTTTTGGCTGAGGATCTGCCGGCAGAGGCTCTGTTTCTCTTCCTGGCCTGGCCGTTGGCTTTTCCGCGGGCTTTTGACTTTGTCCTTGATTTTACCGGGGTTCCAGGTGCCTGCTGTCCCCTGGCAGGACGTCTGTTTTTCGTTCTGTCCGGTGCCGGAGCCTCATCCTCATCCCCGGTATACCCTGTATCTTCAACCGGAATGGTCTGTTTCATCAGGCGCTGGATTTTATCCAGTAAGATCTGTTCGTCACGGCTCACCAGAGACAGGGCCATGCCGCTGGCCCCGGCCCGGCCCGTGCGGCCGATGCGGTGGATATAGTCTTCAGC
The DNA here is from genome assembly GCA_022361395.1 of Desulfobacterales bacterium. Taxonomy (GTDB): domain Bacteria; phylum Desulfobacterota; class Desulfobacteria; order Desulfobacterales; family Desulfobacteraceae; genus Desulfobacter. The sequence continues at coordinate 2,664 of JAKSAX010000607.1, forward strand.
CACATTGGGAAGGTCAAAATTGACCACGTGGGGAAGGTGGGCAATGTCAAGTCCCCTGGCTGCGATATCAGTTGCCACAAGGGTTTTTATTGCCCCGTTTTTAAAATCGGCAAGTGCCCGGGTCCGGGTGGCCTGGCTTTTGTTACCGTGGATGGCGGCCGCTGAGATCCCGTCGGTTATCAATTGTTTGGTCAGGCGGTTGGCCCGGTGCTTGGTCCGTGTAAATATAAGTACCTGCTGCCATTTGCCGTCCCGTATCAAATTGGAAACCAGGGCACGTTTTCCCTTTTGTGATACCGGGTAGACACGCTGGTTGATTTCTTTTACCGCTGTATTTCCCCTGGAAACCTCAACCATGGCCGGATTCTTAAGCAGACCGGCGGCCAGGTTTCTGATCTCCTTTGAATAGGTTGCTGAGAACAGCATGTTTTGCCGTTTCGCCGGAAGGCATTTCATTATTTTCTGAATATCCCGGATAAATCCCATATCCAGCATCCGGTCGGCCTCGTCAAGAACCAGGACTTCAATGGCGGAAAGATCCACGGTGCCCCTGTTTACATGGTCCAGGAGTCTGCCCGGACAGGCCACCAGAATATCCACCCCCTTTTTCAGTGCCTTGATCTGGGGATTGATGTTTACGCCGCCGAACATGACCATGGAATAGAGTTTAAGATTCCTGCCATAGGCTCTAAAGCTTTCATCCACCTGGGCTGCAAGCTCCCGCGTGGGGGTAAGAATCAAGGTTCTGGGGTGTCTGTTTTTCCGCTTGCGTTTTGACAGTTCCTGAAGAATGGGAAGGGCAAAGGCCGCTGTTTTTCCGGTGCCTGTCCTGGCGCCGGCTAAGATATCACGCCCCTCCATTATATAGGGGATTGCTTTGGTCTGAATGGGAGTGGGAGTGGTGTACCCTAAGGCTGATACAGCATCAGCCAGGGCAGGGCACAGCCCTAAGGTGTCAAATGACATGAATGTATTGCTCCTGTCGTTACCTACCCCGGAATATTCCGAGACCGATCCAGGCAGAACTGTTTAATTTTATAATGATTGAGGCAAATCTAAGGAAGGAATCAACCGCAATATACATGGGCAACGATCGGATGGTGCCGTAAAAGATAATAAATATAACAGAATTTTTAATAAACACAAGGGATTAATTTTATTTTCAGCTTATGCACCGGTAATCAATGGTTCTCCACCTCTGTTTTTAATTTTTCCTGTTTTTATTTTTTAATGTCTGAAACCATGGTTCCTGACCATAAAGATCATCCATGCAGTCCGGGCAGATACTGTGGCTGAACGAGGCATGGGAGTGGCTTTCCACGTAGGATTCAATCAGGTTCCAATATCCCTTGTCATCCCTTATTTTTTTGCAGGATGAGCAGATGGGGATCAGGCCGCTGAGGGTTTTTATCCGGCACAGGGCCTGCTTAAGGTCTTTAACAAGTATTTCCCGCTCATTCTGTATCAGGATGCGTTGGGTAATATCCCTGGCAATGTGAACCGCCCCGCAGATCCGGCCCTCTGCATCACGGACCGGATCAACGGTCACCAATACCCACTGGCCGTTTGCAAGCTCTATCTCAGCGCTCTCCCGTTTGCCTGAGATAAGCATCCTGGGCAGGGGGCAGCCGTCTACCCGGGTTTGGGTCCCGTGGGCAAGGCTGCAGCAGGTAAGGCCGACAGCCTCCTTAACCGGTATACCAAACCTTTGCTCCACCACTTTGTTTGACCGGAGAACAGAAGACCGGGTATCAATGATGCAGATCCAGTCATCAATGGCATCAAAGGTTGCCTCCCAGTCTCCTGGGGGCTCCCTGCCCCAGGCCAGCCCCCGGGCCTGTTTAATGACGCGGTCCAGAAAATTGCCAAAAGTCACCATCCAGCTGGATGTTATTTTATCTGAAAACATAACATTAATCTCCTTTTTTTGTGGTTTATTAAATATCATAACGATATTTGCTCAAAATGATGAAATACAACATAGAAAAAGAGGTGCTGAAAGGGACACTGAAACTTGTCATTCACTGAATGACCTGACCTGTGTGAGATCCGCTGTTGTCCTGGGTCTCATTTTTATTTTTATGCCTTATATGGTGGAAATAAAATGCAATATGTATTCCAAGATGCCGGATACGCATAGGCGGTTCAAAAAATGAGATCACTCATAACCGGTTGGTCAGCCGCTGTTTCTGCGGTTTTAACTGGTCAGGCTGCCCTCATTATCCCGCCGGTTGTCAGCAGCGGATAAACATTGGCTGATAAAAAAATAAAAGATAATGAGATTATTTCTTGACAGCAAAAACCTAAAGTGGTAGAACCCCTCTGTTTCGTTCGGGGCGTAGCGCAGTCTGGTAGCGCACTTGTCTGGGGGACAAGTGGTCGCAAGTTCAAATCTTGCCGTCCCGACCAACTGAACATAAAGCTCTTGAGGACTTCCTCAAGAGCTTTTTTGATTCTTGAGTGCGGGGGTTGGGTGC
>JAKSAX010000224.1 GCA_022361395.1 Desulfobacterales bacterium
CCATTGAGACTTTTCTCACCAAAGCCCTGTAATCTTCGGACACATTGGCACCCGGCGCATATTCAAAAATGGTTTTCCCGTAGGACGGTGCTTCGGAGAGGCTTTCGTTATACCGAATCGGGGTGCACAGGTGATTGGGGTATAATTTTTTCAACTGGTCATAAAGGTTCTGTGGGCCCTTGATCCTGGCATCCAGAAAGGTGGGCACAATATATTTGAGCTGGATCTCCTGCCGGTATTTCTGGATGGCGCCCAGGCTTTTAATAAACTCTGACAGGCCGTGAAGGGGCATTACTTCAAGGGCCACAGGCACCAGTACTTCCGTGGCATAAAAAAGGACATTGACAATAAGCTGGTCCCAGCCCGGAGAGGTATCGATAAGGATATAGTCATACTGCCGGTCAAGAGGGCTCAGGGCCTCTGCCAGCGTCCATTCCGCACCAAAACTCTTACGGTCAATGATCCGTTTTACACCGGCAAGGGATTTACCGCCGCTGAGCAGCCAAAGATTTTTCCTGGCTTCCACCAGGCAGTCTTCAGCGGGCAGTTCCTTGGTCAGCAGCTCCGTCAGCCCGGCCGAAGGCCTCTTCCCCAGGATATACGATGACTGCCCCTGGGTATCAGTATCCACGAGAAGCACCTTGTGGCCCGCCAGTGCCAGCCCGGCCCCAAGGTTGACACTGGTGGTGGTTTTACCCACCCCGCCTTTACTCAGGGTAATGCATATCTTCCTTGCCGCAGCAAGCTCTTTTGTAGTGTCGGGTTCAGGGGGGGCAAGAAGCGTATCAAGCGCCACCGGGAATTTAAACTTACAGGACCGGCAGGTGGCCAGCACATTTTTCTTCCCGCTGTCGGCATAGGTTTTGATGGTGCCGGGATTTACCTTGTGCTTTCTGGCGCACTGGGGGCAGACGATAATCACTGCTACTCCTCCTTTTCTAACTCTGCGATAATAGCATCCACAGCAATACTGGCGAGCTTCTTCATTGAAACCTGGCCTGAAGAGGCGGATCCGACTTTGATTTTTATCTTTGCCTTGCCTTCCCAGATTTCAACCGACACATTCCCTTTGGTGGCTTTCCAGGAAGAGGGTGAGGTGGGTTCCGTAACGATTGAATCCTCATCCTGCTCTTTGGTCCGGTATATCAGGCAGTCCAGTTCACTGGTTTTGCCTTCGAATTCCGTGTCATCCGCGTCAAGGATGCTGTCCAATACATCTTTTTTCTTGGCCATGATTTAACTCTCTTCTGCCGCCTTTTCCCCGGGCGGTTCATCCTGCTTCAGGGCACGGGCCTTCATCCGGCTGAGTATGGTTTCCAGGGTTTCCCTGTTTTTCAGGGACATATCCAGCCAGTCCACACCAAACTGAAGCTCACCGTCATCATGAACCGAACAATGGATCACCCTCCCCTTAAGGTTGGTAAGCCTGAGGCCGGCGATCCTGAGTTCGGCGTTTTCAACAACCTGGCCGGCTTGAAAATCAAGGCAGGAATCCGCATGAATGGAAATACCGGTAACGGAAATATTGGCGGCATTGTAGGTTTGTCCGCAGAAAACGGCCGAAATATTATCTTTATCAGAGACAGGCACCCTGAAAGAATTACGGACCCGTGCTTCCGGTTGGTCTGTGGTGGGAAGGGGCTGGATATCAATGGAGTCTTCTGTCATTGGTCTTCTCCTGCCGGCAATTGCATTTACTGCAATTTTATAGAATAAATTACATATTTTTTAAAACAATACCAGGTCCCCCCAACTCAGGCAAGTAAAAAAGGAAATCCGCAGGGGTAAGGGATCGCGCAATAATTAGTTCACGTTCTGTTTGCAAAACACCCAATGGTTTAAGGGGTTTTGTCAACAGACTAGGTGAAGTTATTTTTGCGCGACTCCCAAGTCCATAATAGAGAAGGAAAAAAAAAGGGGCAACCCCTAAAAAAAGGAGTTGCCCCTAAAAGCTTAAAAGCGGTTAGGCTTAGCCAAGCATAGCCGTTGCAGCTTTAAGTGCGGGATGAGCATACATCAGGATAAGAGAAACAACCAGGGCGTAGATACAAAGAGACTCGATCATGGCCAGACCGATCAGCATGTTAACCTGGATTTTACCAGCAGCTTCGGGGTTTCTGGAGATACCGCTCATTGCGCCGGAAAGACCAAGACCCTGACCAATGCCGCAACCAAAAGCGGCGATACCAATTGCAAGACCTGCTGCCCATACACTACCAACTAGAAATTCCATGTTTTACTCCTTAATAAGTATATATATTATAAACAAACGGGCTTCTTCCAAAAATCCCGTAAAACTCGATATTAATGCGCTTCTTCAATTGCTCCGGCAATGTACATGGTGGAGAGCAGGAAGAATACAAATGCCTGAACCAGGGCCACAAAAGATCCCAGAGCCATAACCGGCAGAGGGGCCAGGAATGCGCCGCCAAGGGTCAGAAGGATAACGACAACCAGTTCATGCCCTGCCATGTTTCCGAACAGACGGAAGGTAAGGGAGAGAACCCTTGCAGAGTGACCGATGATCTCAATGGGGAGGAACAAGGGGATCATTGCAGGAACGGGCCCCAGGAAATGCTTGATATACTTTGCACCGTGCATCTGAACACCGATGACATGGCTCCAGAGAACCGCGATCAATGCCAGGGCAAGGGTGGTGTTGATGTTTGCCGTGGGGGGAAAGAAAGAGGGAACCAGGCCCATCAGGTTACCCAGAAGGACAAAAAGGAAAATGGTGAAAACCAGGGGAAAGGATTTACGCCCTTCATCACCTGTAATGGTTACCATGAACTCCTCAAGACCGGAAATCAGAACCTCAAATACGTTCTGGGCTGCTTTGGGCACCATGGAGATGCTCTTTCCGCCGAGCCATCCCACAAAAATCAGAATAGCCATGGCCAGCCACATGTAAACCACGTGAGGATGAGATGCTGCCCAACCTTCCAAACCGAACATACCGAACACTGAAGTTAGAAATAAATATGGATGTTCCACCTTATACCGCCTCCTTGAAAAATAATCTCGTTAATTCAAGCACCGTCGCCAGAAACATGCTTGCAACAACAACCGAAAGGCCCGCCAGAAGTCCTAACGGATGAACAATATGGTTTTTTATCAGCAGGAAAATCACGGTCCCGCTTATAGCAAATCTGATATAGTACTTCACCAGGAGGTTTCCCACAAGGGAGCCTCCCTTTTCCATCACCCGGGCAGCGTTCAGGTTGTTAACAACGGTCTTCTTCAGCAACTGGAAATTTACCGCCACGATCAGACCGCCTAGGAAGACGCCCAGATAGACTTTCTGGGGGGCAATCCACAGGGCAACCAGGCTGGTGCCTAAAAACAGCAGCCAATTGGTCCGTGTGACAAAGTTTACAAGTTTCTGAAGATCCGCCATTACATCTTCCTGCCCTTTTGCCCTGCCCTGATAATGTTGCTGAACCCTGCGGCTATGCCGAAGAAAAGCCCTACAAACAACAGGATCGGTTCCGTACCGAATTTTTTGTCCAGCCAAACCCCGATGCCCAGACCGATGAAAATGGACAATGCCACTGACATACCGAGACTGGCAAAATACCCAATTTCCCTAAAGGCTTTGCCCTTATCCTTTTTCATCTATAACCTTTCTATCGATCGGTCTTTCGGCTCCCAAAATTTCAATTATCTTGAGAGCAAATATCATATGCGTTGGCCTAAGTCAATGTGAAAAAGAGGTTTAAACAATATCCAGAAACCCGTCTGGAATCCCGTCTTTCACCTTCCCGATGATCCCTGCCGGGATCCCGTTTTCACCAAGCTGCGCCAGGCAGTCCGCCGCCTGTTCAGCCCCCAGGCTGATCAACAGGCCGCCCGAGGTCTGGGGGTCAAAGATCAGGTCGGCCAGGACCGGAGTTACACCGGCGCCTATCCGCACGAAGGGCTTGAAAAACTTCCGGTTTTTATGGGCGCCTGCAGGTATCAGCCCCATGCCGGCAAATTCCAGGGCACCCTCCAGTACCCCAACCTTTTCCGAATGAAGCAGAATGCTTTTTTCCGATCCCCTTGCCATTTCCACCAGGTGTCCGGCAAGGCCGAACCCGGTTACATCGGTACAGGCACTGACATCATAATCTGTCATTATTTCCGCTGCATACCGGTTTAGCCCGGCCATCACATCCACACAGGATTTGATTTGACCTGAGGTGGCAAGTTTTGCCTTTACTGCGGTGGATAACACTCCGGTGCCCACGGGCTTGGTTAATATCAGGGCATCCCCGGTCCGGGCCGTGCTGTTGGCCAGAATCCTGTCAGGATGAACCCTGCCGGTAACGGAAAGCCCGTATTTGAGTTCGGGATCATCCACGGAATGACCGCCCAGAAGAACCGCACCCGCCTCCCTGATCTTCTCAAGCCCCCCTTCAAGGATCCGTGCCAGCACATCGGTTCCAAGGTCACAGCCCGGAAAGCAGACGATGTTCATTGCGGTGAGCGGCCTGCCGCCCATGGCGTAAACATCGGACAGGGAATTTGCAGCGGCAATTCTCCCGAAATCATAGGGATCATCTGTTACCGGTGTCAGAAAATCCAGGGTCTGGACGAGCGCCGTGTCGGGACTGATGCGGAAAACCCCGGCATCATCAGGCCTGTCCAGCCCCAGAAGCAGGTCCGGATGGGACGGCACGTTCAACCCCGATACAATGTGATCCAGTGCCCCTGGATCCAGTTTTGCCGCTCAGCCGGCAGCCTTTACCCTCTGGGTTAAAAAAATCTGTGATGAGTTGTCCATTTATCTTCTCATGGCAATGACGGCCCCGAACCGGCCGGTGTTTTTTTCCCCGCGATAGGAAAAAAAACGGTCGGTGTTGCATACCGTGCATAAGGCCATCTGCTCAATGTTATCGGTTTTCAGCCCCTGGTCAGCCAATTGGTCCATGGAGATTTTCCAAAAATCAAACCAGGGCCTGTCCTGTGATTTATATCCCCATAAACGCCGGGGAATCTCTGTTCTGTAATTTACAAACTCCGAACAGCAGGGGCCCAGCGAGGGTGAAATCCCTGCAATAATATCCCCGGGCCTGGAGGAAAATTCATCC
>JAKSAX010000497.1 GCA_022361395.1 Desulfobacterales bacterium
ATGGTATAAAACCGGACGAGTAAAGTTCTGAAAACCACGACCAATAGTTTCTCAATTCATTTCCCCATTACTCAGAATGTTTGTCCAACAAACGCTGGCCAAGTCCCTCTCTGGTTACACGAGCCTGCTTACTCGACTAAGTTGTTGATTTTATAAAGCCTTGACAAAACATCCCATAAAGTCATAAACACCTACTTTTGATGATTTAAGGGTACCACGAACATTCGCGCGTAAATATACGCTAAGCAGATTTGATCTTGAGATGTAGTTGTAGCGGCCCGGAATAGTTGCAGCCCGACCCAGCTTATTGACTTTTTCAGATACATCCTGGGCATTGCTTACGGCACTCAAAGTGATATCACTTCCCTTGGCTGTATTGTTGGCGATCTCCTGAATGGTCGAGCTCATCTCTTCGGCAGCCGTGACCACCATCTGGATATTGGCAGAGGTCTGCTCGGTGGCTGAGGCGATCGTGCTCATATTGGTGTTCATTTCTTCGGAGGCCGCAGACACGGCCTGGGTGGTCTCGGATGTCTGCTCGCTGTGGGTGCTGATTTTGCCGGAGACATCGGATAACTGGCCTGAGGCACCAGAAAGCTCGTCAACCCCGGATTTCATGCCCTCGACCAAGGCCCTTAAATTCTCTGTCATACGGTTGAGCGCATCGGCCAGCCAGGGTGCCGGTTTCATCTTTGGGCAGGATTGACACATCAATGGTCTGGGTGAGATTGCCTTCGCTGATCTGATTGGCCTGGTTAAGGCACTTGTTAAAGGCCCCACCCACCAGGCGGCTGAAAATCAACCCGATAAACACCGCTCCGGTCACTGCGGCAATGACAATACCGGTAATGATGATGCCCGATGTTCTGATATGGGCCTGAAGCGTTGCCAGGTTGGCGCTCATGTCATCCTGGATAAGGCTTTCAGCTTCGTCCGCCAGGGTGATAAACGCATCATATTCGCTGTCAAAGGTTTCGTCCACCTCGCTGCCGGCTGCACTCTGCGTGGCGTTGTTCGCATTCCGGGTCTTGGCCGACGCGATAAAGGTGTCGATATTTGACAAAATGGGATCAATGTCACTGCTGTCCATATGGACTTTCATGGCGACCACCTCTTTTTTGGGGATGTCCAGGCCCTGAAGGATATCATCGAACTTGACACTGTCATCCCCTGAGAGCAGCTCTTCAAAAAAGAGATGGTTGTCTGCCAAATGAAATTTGGCGCTGCCCGCAGCCATAAGCGAAGATAATTTTTTAGCATCGGACCCATGGGATGAAATCAGACCATCTAGGCGCTGGATGATCGCCTCATAGGATTCGTCAAAATCCTGGTCTGCCTGGGACCCTGTTCCGGCTGAAGAAATCCGGGTTTCATAACGGGTACGTGCGCTCTGGATGAATTTTTCCACACTGGCCTTCAGCCGTCGGGTCTTTTCAATTACCTGGGGATCGGTGGAGGCATAAAAGGTGCCCTCGTCATTTGTGCCGCCGGTGAGGATGGCATCGCAATAAAAGTAGGGTCTCATCCAAAAGCTGCCATACCTCTTTGATCTCTTGTTCATTATCGCCTGCCATGATCTCCTCAAAGATGAGGTGGGCATTGGCTGCCGTGAGTTTGACTTCCATGGCCGCGTCCACCATGGGAGCCAGGCGTGCGCCCACGGTGACACCATCACGGCCCACCGTGGTAATGCCAAAATAGCCATAGGTGCCCGTGATGCCGGCCAGCAATGCGACGATGAGAAATGCACCGATAAATTTAAATCGCTATGTTACTTGTATAATAGGGTTTAATGAAACCCTAAATTAATACACTCATAAAAAATATCTTGTAAAATTTGTCCTCTTTATCAAACCAAGATTTTTCTGGACCGGATCAGGTTAAAACAGGTTCCATATGCTGTAACAGCACGGATAACGCCCCGTTTTTTCAAAATGGGAAAAATGCGGAACCGGGGACAAAGGGCCTGAACAGGAAGAGGATGTGGTCAGTATCTCCAATTCATTTTAAAAAAACAAGAATTCATTAAGGCCTTAAGCCTGTAACCGGCCCCTTATCTGTTATTTTTCCGGCGAAAAGGATGTTCCTGTCCTTTAAAATATCCGATAAAATATCCGAGCTGCCTAAAGAAATTCCCGGGTCCAGTCGACTATACTATTCATAGTATGTCAATTTCATCATTCCGGGTTCTTTTAAAGGAGATTTCAATGAGTGTTCATCTTCAACTCAACAGTGTCTATACCCAGTCTGCCAATTATCTTTCAGATAAACTGTCAACTGTCGTTACTGATATCCAACAGCGGCAGGAGGCAGCCGTTTCACAGACGCCTGCCTATGTGGTTGACGTCAAGATCTCTAATGGCTTTTCTGCCAAAGAGCTGGAACAATTGAAAACCATACATAAGCGATCCGATCTCACCGACCAGCCATCAATGCCTCTTTATCCGTGGGTAGCCGAGCTGACTCCGGAAGAACGAAGAAACTTCCTGGATCTCGGTTCCCAGTCTTTTTTTTTGGAATTTTATGATTTTATTGAACAGGGCATGCGCCTTGAGGGGGAAGACCGCTCGCGTTTTCTTGAAGTCGGCGCCCGCATGGGGCCGGGGGCTTCAACCCTGGATCTGGCAAACGCGGTCAAAGGACTGAGCGGAGAAAGCCTGACAAAATTTCTGGAAACAGCGGACAGGATCGGGCAATCCGGGGAACAGGACGCCATAGACAACTTGAAGAATTTTGTCAATGCGACAGGGGCGTCCCCGTTTCTGGCGGACGATCTTGTGGATACAATAACAGCTCTGGAAAAGGACGGTGATGAGACAAACCTTCATAATTTTCTTGCAGCAGCCGCAGACGCGGGAAAAGATCTGGATAAACTGATAGATGCGACACAGAAATTCAAAAGCCGGGATTTAGCGGATTTTCTTGGGGCCGCGGCAGCTGCCCGGGAGGGGATCGGCCACCTGATCACCATGGCAGGGGACCTGGACGGTGAAGAACAAAACCGGTTCCTGGCTTTTGCAGCAGAACTTGCCCAGGACGGGGATACGGAAGTGGAGAATTTTATTCTCGCAGCCCAGGATAATGCAATGGAGCTGAAAGATCTTATGGGCATCTCTGAAAAACTGACAGGTGAAAGCAGAGGTGCGTTTCTAAAAATTGCCGCAAACCACGATATCTACGATGCTCCCCCCCACCGCCTGGCTTCAGCACTGGAAACCCTTGGCTCCGGAACCACACAGGCCAGTGACTTTCTTTTGTCCGCGCTCAACTCCGGAGCGCATCTGGACGGGCTCATCAATCTGGTGGAAAAAACCGGTGAAGAGATCCGGCCGGCCATCCTCGAATTCACCGCAAGCCTTTCACAGGCAGACCTGACCAACTATCTGGGAGCGGTGGAAGACCCGGAGACAAACGCCTTTGAACTGGCTGAAACCGCCTTGGAACTGGACGATCTTCACAAAAGTCATTTCCTTTATGCCGCCGCCATTGACAGTTCGGTTTCAAACAGTTTGATCTCGATAACCCGGGAGCTGAAAGGAGACGAACTGGAAGATTTCCTGTATACGGCTGCAAACAAGGCCGAAGGGCTTGCCGGTTTCCTTGACGCGGCACAGGAAAGCGATGACAGAGGGGAATTTATCCGGATGGAACGGGAGGCACTGGGGACTGAGGAGAACAATGCCCAGGAATATGTGTTTCTCAAATCCATATTTGATGACGACTTGTTCCAGGGGTTAACAGGCAGGGTGGGAAACATGGAACAGGTGGTGGAAAACATGGACGACCTGGATGCCGTACAAATGGATGCTTTTATCGGTGTGGCGGAAAAATTAGAAATCCATAACGGTACCCATCGCCCCCTGCCCGAACTATTGTCGGTTTTGGGGAAACTTGAGGGAGACGACCTTGATGCGTTTATGGAAAAGGCCGGGAGCCTCAACGGTCTTGACCAGGCCAATTTTATCATTTATGCCGATGCCGTTACAACCGAAGGAGGTGACAACGCGGGCCTTTACCGGCTGATTGAGTTGGAGGAAAATTTTGGTGGTGTGTACCAAACAGCAGAATTATTCGGAGTGTTGGAAACAAACAAAAAAGTATGCCCCATTAATTGTGTCTGCAGTTCATGTTTGCCGGACAGGCTGCCCTCATTTAAAAATGAAAGATCATTGTTTGAAGAATATATTAAAATCGTGCGGTTAACCTCGCCGGTCTGACCACTGATACGGGTGGAAACCGCTTTTTATGAATGATCCTCGTTTTGTATATACTTTTGAAGATCGTTTTGACGTCCGCATTTTTGATCAAAATAATGTTCCCATTCAAGAGCCTCTCACACTGATGTCTGAACCGGCAAATGACGCTATTGGTAACATCTTGAATCGCTCTGTTGGCTTGCTGTACTCCTGTTCATAACGGAACATATTTTTGTTATTTGCTATAGATATCCTTTGAAAGAATTCTTGCATTTTCCTCCACTCAACAATTGGATAATTTTTTTTGAGTTATCGAATCAACCTTTTATTCTATAATCATTACAGTTTGCCCGTTATTTTAAAACCGCTATACCAAGTGAAACTTGGATCAAAAGGGTTCGGGAATTACGGACCGCAATTTTAAACGAGCTGATAAGCGGACCGGATGTCGTTCCAGGGAATCCAAGTGGGAACGATACTGTCAAAGATCAAAAGAGACCGAAGCAAGCAAAAACCTAACCGGACATTACTGTATCAAAATAAGTAATCCAAAGGCGAGTTTTAATGGTATATTTGTGAGATCAACTAATTTCAAAAATAGCTAGAACTGGCAAAAGTAGTGTGGGGCATAACCCGCATCCACTTCAAAGAAGACAGTGATCCTGCCTGAAAAATAAGACTTGCCTGCCTGTTTTCTAACCGCTGTTTTCAGTAACCGGCCCCTCTTTCCACTTCAGAAATGGTATTGTCTATGATATCAATGGCCTGGTCCATCTCTTCAATGCTGATGGTCAGTGCAGGCCTTAGGGTGATGATATTGCCTTCAATGAGTTTAAAGGCAAGCCCTTTTTCCATGGCTTTGTACATGATGATTTCCGCTTCCTGCAAGGCCCTTTCCTTTGTTTCCGGATCCCTGACAAGATCAATGCCGATGTGGAGGCCCAGGCCTGCAATATTTCCGATCAGGGGATGTTTGTCCTTTATCTGGTTTAAGCGTTCCATGGCATGGGTGCCGGTTCTCCCGGCATTTTCAACCAGGTTTTCACTATGGATGCAGTCTATTTCCGCCAGGGCTGCTGCGGCGCATAAACTGTTTTTTTCATGGGTGTAATGGCCGATGGAGATATGTTCAAGCCGGTCGAATTCCGGACGGGTCACCAGGCCTGCAAAGGGCAGGAGGCCTCCTCCCAGGGATTTTCCCAACACCAGGATATCCGGGGTGGTGAAATGCTCGCAGGCAAACATCTTTCCGGTGCGGCCGAATCCCTCGATGATCTCGTCAAAGATCAGCAGGGCCCCGTACTGCCTGCAAAGTTCCTTTACCTGTTCCCAGTAGGATGCACTGGGCACCACAGGCGTGGCAGAGACCGGCTCCCCGATCACGGCAGCCACACCAGGCTGGCGTTCCAGAATGGTTTTGATCTGGTGAAGGCAGGCCTCATCCACCTGTTCCGGGGAATCAAATCCCCAGGGATTGCGATAGTAGTTGGGGAATTCCACGTGCATGGCACCGGGCATCATCGGCCCCATGCCTCTCTTGAACAGGGCTTCCCCGCCGACGCTGGCTGCTGCAAATCCTGCCCCGTGGAAGGAGTCCCAGAAGGAGATGGTCTTAAAATGTCCGGTGATCTGTTTGGCAAGGGTGACCGCCATCTCAACGGCTTCGGAACCACCTGGGCAGAACAGGGATTTTTCAAGGCCGTCCGGGGTGATCCCTGCCAGGGTTTCAGCCAGGTCCACTGCTTTTTCATTGGTATACCGCCGGGGACAGAAGGTCATGCCGGTATCCAGCTGTTCCTTTACCGCACGGATGATCTCCGGGTGGTTGAACCCGGCATTGTGGACCCCGTTACCGTGCATGTCCATGTACTGCCTGCCGTCAAGATCCCTGATGTAAATACCTGATGCCCCGGAAAGGACATTCATCACAGGGGTGGACAGGTTCTGGTGCAAAAAGTACTTCCTGTCCCTTTCAAATACGGATCTGGCCCTGGCGGACAGGTTCCGCTGCCAATAGCGTTCGCGGTTCCGGGTGGTATTGATGTCTCCCTGTTCCCGGTCAAACCGGGAGGGCGGATTTTGGGTCTTGTCAGTCATGGCAGGTACTCCGTGGTTCTATAATAATAAAGGGTTTAATCAGGATGGAATCATTCCCAGTAGATGGATGAACTGACAGCCTCGGCCAGGCGTTCCATATCCCGGGCATGGATATCCCCGATATTGCCGATCCGGAATGTGTCTGCCTCGGTCACCTTGCCCGGGTAGATGACGAATTTTTTTTCCTTGAGCCGGGTGTAGAATTCCCTGAATTCATAGGCCGGGTGGTCAGGACTTAAGAAGGCTGTGATGACCGGGGACCGGAATCGTTCCGGCAGCAGCGGGATAAATCCCATCTCTTCCATCCGGGTGACCAGGTACCTGTTGTTGGCCGAATACCGGTCAAACCGTTTATCCACACCGCCTTCAGCTTCCAGCTCCTCCAGGGCCCTGGCAAAGGCCCGGACCACATGGGTGGGCGAGGTGAACCGCCACTTGCCCCTGCCTTTTTCCATGGTCTGCCACTGGTCGAAAAGGTCCAGGCTCAGCGATCTTGAATTGCCTTCTGTCTGTTCCAGCACGGATTGTTTTGCAATGACGAACCCGAAGCCGGGAACCCCCTGGATGCACTTGTTGGCGCTGGATACCAGGTAGTCGATATGCAGGCTGTCCATGTCCATGGGAATTCCGCCGAAGCTGGACATGGCGTCCACGATATAGGTCCGGTTGAACTCACGGACGATTCTGCCGATAGGACCGACAGGGTTGAGCATGCCTGTTGTGGTTTCGCAGTGGACCACGGCAACATGGCTGATGGACGGGTCTGTCTCCAGGGCTGCGGTAAGCCGGGCCGTATCCGGCCGGGCCAGATCCCCGCTGTCATGGACAATGCAGGCAATGCCCTGGCGCTGTGCAATGGCGGCGATCCGCCTGCCATAGGCGCCGTTGGCCAGGACCAGCAGCTTGCCTGAATCCGGAACCGCCGTGGTCAGGCAGGCTTCCACGCTGAAGGTGCCGCTGCCCTGCATGAGCACGGAGGTATACCCGGGTGCTGTGGCGGCAAGGCCGGTCAACCTGTTCCGGATATGTTCGACGATTCGGTTATAATCATCATCCCAGGTGCACCAGTCCCGGAGCATGGCAGCCTTGACGGAAGGGGTGGTGCTCAGGGGCCCGGGGGTCAGCAGTATATAGGGGTTTTCAGGTAAAGGGGACATCTCTCTCCTTTCTTAATTACAGATCTGAGCAAAGGCCCGGTCCAGGATGCTGAAGGCCTCTCCAAGCTCGGTGCCGGAAATGGTCAAAGGCGGGGTCAGGGTAAGGAAATTCCCCTTTGAAACCTTGAAATTCAGGCCCAGTTCCAGGCAGCGGTACATGATCCGGTCGGCAGCCTGTTCCGCCGGAACCTTTGTCCCGCGGTTTTCCACCAGTTCGGCCCCGAACATCAGGCCCTGTCCCCGGACCGCCCCGATGAGGTCATACCGGGTCTTCAGGGCCCCGAGGCGGTCAAGGGCCTGTCTGCCCATCTCCCTGCTCCTGTCCAGGAGGTTGTGGTCCCGGATGTAATCCAGTGTGGCCAGGGCGGCAGCACAGGCCACCGGGTTCTTTTCATGGGTGTAGTGGCCCAGTGCCCTGTCCGGGGCAAGGTCAAGGTCCCTGTCCGCAATCAGTGCGGAAAACGGCATGATGCCGCCGCCAAGTCCCTTTCCGATCACCACCATGTCCGGGACGGCCCCATAGTTTTCAAAGGCAAACATGGTGCCGGTCCGGCCGAGGCAGACAGCTGTTTCATCAAAGATCAGCAGGGTGCCGTGACGATTGCAGGACTGCCTGACCGCCTTCCAGAATCCCGGGGGCGGGGGCATGATATAGGTGCACCGGACAGGCTCGGCGATCACTGCGGCCACATCCTTTTCCCGTTCCAGGACATAGTCGATGTACCGGGCGCATTTGAGGTTGCACCTGCCGCAGTCCCCTGCATCGTCAAACAGGCACCGGTAAGGGTCCGGCGGCGGCACATGCTCTGTTCCGGGCATCATGGGGCCCATGTCTTTCCTGAACATGGATTCCCCGCCGATGGAAATGGCATCCAGGGAGGCGCCGTGGAATGATTCCCACATGGATATGGTCTTATGGCGTCCGGTTGCCACCCGGGCCAGTTTCAGCGCCATGCCCACGGAAGAGGTCGCACCCGGGGCAAACAATACCTTTCCCAGGTTGCCGGGAGCCAGTTCCGCCAGGTGTTCGGCAAGGGTAACCGCCGGAAGGTTGGTATACCTGCGGGTGCAGAACGGCAGGGTCTCCAATTGTCGTGTGATGGCCCGGATCACATCCGGGTTGGCAAATCCCACCTGGTGGACACTGTTGCCGTGGAAGTCCAGAAAGCGTTTTCCTGACAGATCGGAAAGAAAGCTGCCGCTGCAGCTGCTCAACACGTCGATACAGGGGGTGGACAGGGATTGGTGGAGAAAGACCTCCGCATCCCTGTCCAGCAGCCTGCGGGTGTCCGGATCAAGGGAGGCAACCCAGGCGTCCCGTCTGGGAGACAGGTTTGAATCCCCTTCGGACAGGTCTGGTTTAAGATTTGGTTTCATGGCCTTTACAGGGGAAGCTCCCCGGATTTGAGCCTGAGGTTGATCTCATCCAGGACCGGCAGGATGTCTGCGGTTCTTTTAAGCACGTAGTGGGCGCCGGTCTCTTCAAACCGGTGTTTGATGGCTGTCAGGCGGCTGTCCAGGCCGGCAGGGTCAAGGGCGGCCACCTCTTCCCGGGTCAGTCCCATCTCATTGCCGGTCTCGGTGATACCCACGGTCCACATGCCTGCATTCAACC
>JAKSAX010000608.1 GCA_022361395.1 Desulfobacterales bacterium
TCACGGATAATATCATATCCGCTTGCCGGACCGATCTGGTCCAGTGTACCCAGCACCACAAACTTGGAGATATTCATAGGACTCCTTGGTCTTTTTCAGGAACAAACCGCCCGATTATTGCCATCTGTGGCTGAAATTAGATCATACCGGTTCACGTGTCAAGTTTAATTAGTCAAATTTGACTATAATTGTTTTATCAGCCTAAAAGACAGCGCCATGTGTACGACAGCAAAAAGATTCGGACAGGCCTGGAAGATGCACTGTGATCATCTGGCTCAAATGAGAGTGTTCCAGTGTTTTTAATCGCTTTGACCTTTTCCCCATCCGGCCATTTTCACACAGGATTATTGGTTGCAAAAACCGGGTTAAAAAGATAAGGTTTACGGGTATATTCTTTTATCCGGATGAGCATTCCACATTGATCTGTTCCATAATCCAACCAATTCCTCCGGATTCAACAGGTATTTAAACCGGCAGTATCGCATTAACAGAAAGGAGTGGCATATGACCACATTATTCGAAAGAATCGGCGGAAATAATGCTGTGAGCGCTGCAGTGGACAAATTTTACGAAAAAGTGCTGGCAGACGACCGGATCAAACATTTCTTTGAAAATATCGACATGGAAAGGCAGGCAGGATTTCAAAAACGGTTTTTAACCGTTGCATTTGGCGGGGCGCCGAAATATCCGGGTAAAAACCTTCGTGCGGCCCACAAACACCTGGTTGAAAAAGGGCTTAACGACTCCCATTTCGATGCCGTTATGGAGCACCTGGGCGCCACCCTCACGGAACTCGGGGTTCCGGATGACCTTGTTGCGGAAGCTGCCGGTATTGCAGAGACCACCCGTGATGATGTCCTGAACAGAAGTTAATCTCTGAATTTCGGAACGGGAACCGGAACGTGCCAGATGAGAGCTGTAACCATTAGACAGCGCCCCCGGAAGAAGCAGGCGTGAGAAAGAATCTAGCGCCCTTTTCCAGATTTTTTAGCTGAACTTGTTCAAAAAGGATAACAAATACTCAACAAAACGGGTAAAACAATGTATTTGTAGACGGTAACAGCTTGATGATGACTATATTTCTTTGATAGGCTGGCTGGTAAAACAAAAGACCGTGGAGAAGCTGGTATGCAAAAACTTGATCCGACAAAAACAGATGCCTGGAAAAAGCTTGGCAGACACTATGAACAGATGAAACAGGTTCATATGCGGGCGCTTTTTGCCGGAGATAAGAACCGCTTCGAAAAATTCAGCCTGGAATTCAATGATATCTTACTGGACTATTCCAAGAATATCATCACGGATGATACCATGGCAGCCCTTATGTCCCTGGCCCGGGAGCTTAAGCTGGAACAGGGTATTCAAGCCCTTTTTGAAGGGCAAAAAATAAATGAGACAGAAAACAGAAGTGTCCTGCATACAGCCCTGAGGAGTCCCGAGGGCACTGAAATCCGGGTGGATGAAAAAGATATCATGCCGGGTATCCGCAAGGTATTGGACCAGATGAAAACCTTTTCCGGAAAAGTCCGGTCCGGTGAATGGCGGGGATATACGGGAAAACCGGTTTCAGATATCGTGAATATCGGTATCGGCGGTTCGGACCTGGGGCCTGCGATGGTGACCGAAGCCCTCAAAAATTATGGAAAATCCGGGCTGGGCATGCACTTTATTTCCAACATAGACGGGGCCCATCTCTACGAAACCTTAAAACTGCTTGACCCTGCAACCACCCTGTTTATGATTGCCTCAAAAACATTTACCACCCATGAAACCATTACAAATGCCTATTCTGCCAGGCAGTGGATCCTGGGGGCAGCCGGGGATGAACAATATATCGCAAGGCACTTTGTGGCTCTGTCCGCCAATGAAGGTAAAGTCAGGGAATTCGGCATTGATCCTGAGAATATGTTCAGGTTCTGGGACTTTGTGGGGGGGCGTTTCTCCATCTGGTCCGCCATCGGGCTTCCCGTTGCCTGTTACATCGGGTATGACAGGTTCATTGAGTTTCTTGAGGGGGCCCACGGGATGGATACCCATTTCAGGACCGCCCCTTTGGAAGAGAATATGCCTGTGATCCTTGCCCTTCTTGGCATCTGGTACAATAATTTTTTCAAAGCCGAGACAGAGGCCATATTCCCCTATAACCAATACCTCCGCCGTCTCCCGGCCTACCTTCAGCAGGCAAGCATGGAAAGCAACGGCAAATGCGTTGACAGATCAGGCAATGCCGTTCATTACCAGACATGCCCCATTATCTGGGGAGAACCCGGAACCAACGGGCAGCACGCCTTTTTTCAGCTGATCCACCAGGGAACCAAACTGATTCCTTCAACATTTATCGCTTCAGCCTTGCCCCAGAGTGATGCGGGTGATCATCAAAAAATACTCCTGGCCAATTTTTTCAGCCAGCCTGAGGCCCTGATGACCGGAAAAACACCGGATGAAGTAAAAAAAGAGCTTGAAAAAGACGGCCTGTCCGAAGATGAAATAAAAACAATACTGCCCTATAAGGTATTTAAGGGAAACACCCCGTCCAACTCTATTCTTCTCAGAAAGCTGACCCCCGGGGCACTTGGCAGCCTCATTGCCCTGTATGAGCACAGAATATTTGTCCAGGGCATTATCTGGAATATTTTCAGCTTTGACCAATGGGGGGTTGAGCTGGGCAAACAGCTTGCAGACAAGATCCTGCCGGAACTTGAGACACCGGGCCTCACCTTGAACCATGACAGCTCAACCAATGGTCTGATAAAAAAGTACTTTAAGCTGGCCAGGCCTTAGATTCAGCCAAAAAGGGAAAAACCGCAGACAAAAAACACCCTGCCGGAACCGCAAGGACCGGCAGGGTGTTCTTTTATAACATCTCCATCAGTGCGCTATAGAGCTGCAAACCAGTGGATTTTAGTAAATATCCAAATAGTTTTCAACTTCCCAGTTGGTGACTGCGGTTCTGAAATCATCCCATTCCGCTTCCTTGTTAAAGATATATTTTTCAAAGATATGGTCGCCGAGGGTTGCCTTGGCAATGGGGTTTTCAATAAGCGCATCAAGGGCTTCGCGGAGGGATGCGGGCATGGAGTCGATTCCGGCCTCTCTCTTCTCATCCGGTGTCATGGCAAAGATGTTGATATCCGTTGATTTTGCCACAGGCAGTCTGTTCTTTATGCCGTCAAGGCCGGAGGCAAGCATCATGGCAAAGGCCAGGTAGGGGTTGCACGTGGGATCCGGACAGCGGACTTCGACACGGGTGCCGATGCCGCGGGAGGCAGGAATCCGGCACAGGGCGCTTCTGTTGGAGGCGGACCAGGCCACGTAAACCGGTGCTTCATATCCGGGTACCATACGTTTGTAGGAGTTCACCAGGGGGTTGGTGACCGCTGAAAATCCCCTGGCGTTCTTCATGATGCCGGCAATATAGTGATAGGCAGTGTCACTGAGCTTGAGTTCATCGCTCTCATCTGCAAAGGCATTGGTGCCGTCAAGGTTGAACAGGGACTGGTTGGTATGCATGCCGGATCCGTTTATGCCGAAAATGGGTTTCGGCATGAATGTGGCGTGGAGGCCGTGTTTCTTTGCCACGGATTTTACAACCCACTTAAAGGTCTGGGTATTGTCGGCACAGGTCAGGGCATCTGCATATTTAAAGTTGATTTCATGCTGGCCCTCGGCAACTTCATGGTGGGATGCCTCAATCTCAAATCCCATTTCTTCCAGGGTTTCAATGATTTCGCGGCGGCAGTTCAAACCGGTATCTTCCGGGTCAAGGCTGAAATAGCCGGCATTGTCGTCTGTTTCCGTCGTACTGTTGCCTTCCGCATCCCGTTTAAACAGGAAGAACTCGGCCTCTGTGCCGACATTCATGGTAAATCCCATATCCCTGGCTTCGGCCAGGACCCGCTTGAGATTTACCCTGGGGCAGCCTTCAAAAGGGGTGCCGTCTGATTTATGAACATCACATATAATTCTTGCTGCGGCAACACCGTCCTGGTTTCTCCAGGGAAGGATGCAGAAGGTATCATAATCCGGAACCAGGTACATATCGGATTCCTGGATGCGGGCAAACCCGTCTATGGAGGAGCCGTCAAACATGATTTTACCGTCAAGGGCCTTGTTGATCTGACTTTTGGGAATGGCAATATTTTTCATAAACCCGTTGATGTCACAGAACTGGATTCTAAAAAAATTAACATTCTCTTTTTCGATAATTGATAGTATCTCTTCTTTTGTCATTTGGCTACTCCGTTTTTTTTGTTTAAATACAAATCAAATGATTTTAATTTTGTATTCCGTAAGAGCAGGTATCATGCCAGAAGGGGCATCTTGTTTATAAGATACTGGAATTTAAACAAATTGAACCGAAGATTATTCCGAGGACCTGAAAAATTCCGAAAAATAAAGACTACATACTTGTAATTTTTAAAGAGCTTCAAATACAAATTTGTATTTTTTATGTGATAATATTGTTTTCTCTGCAGAGATTTTCACACCCGTAATAAAATGAGTGCATATCCGGAATATATTTATTAAAATCAGGGCATTACACAGCAGGATCTGATATAAGAAAAAACACTCACCCCTGTTTAAATTGTAAGAAAGACACCACCGGCATGTATGGTTAAATAGCAGGTTCTTTCTTCAGCAGGCATGCGGACGAGGCTGTGACCGACACCGTGTGTGTCAGTCCTCCTGTTTCAGCTGAAACACCTGAACAGCAGATATAAATTACAAATATGAAATTTTATATTCTCACCCCGGTCGTTCCTGCAATATGGCTAAGACAGGCCCCATTGATTCAGACACCGTTAGTGGGATGCTATCTTCCACCGGGCAGCCGGACCGTTAAAACCGGAATCCGGCTCGCCCTGACCACCTTCCGGGCTGTTCCGCCGATAAAGGCATCCTTGAGAATATTGTATCCGTGGGTGCCCATTACGATGAGATCCGCCTCAATTGAGTCCGATACCTCCAGAATCACCTCGTGGGGACTGCCTTTTTCAATGCGGATATCCTCAGCCAGGAGGCGGCAGCTGTCATAGGCAGCCTCCATTTCCCGGCAGAACTCCTGGAGCCGGTTTTCTATCTGCCGGGAGAGATAGGCCTTTTTCTCCTCTTTCAGTTCCCGCCATTTTTCAGGGCCCACCATCTCACTGACCTGGACCTCCATGGTCTGGTTAAACGGCTCCATCACATAGAGAATCGTGATGGCGGCGCTGTATTTATCAGCCAGGTCCGCGGCATAGGAAAAGGCGTGCCTGGCATTTTCGGACAGGTCTGTTGCATAAAGTATTGTTTTGATTTCAGGTGTCATGGGATTCTCCTTTAAATAAGGGGTATTCTCATATAGGGAGCGGCAAGAATCAGTTCACATTCTGTTTGCAAACCACCCGATGTTCTAAGGTTTTTTATAAACAGACCAGGTGAAGTTATTTTTGCGCGGCTCCATAGTTACGCTGAAACATGAAAATTCAAGGCCCGTCATTATTAAAACAGGACTCTCCGGTAAAGATCTTTTCAGGTGTTCCCGCTGTTTTTTATCAACCGGGAAAGCCGAAAAAGAACTGGTAACTTATCTGGAAAACGGTTTCGTGGATGTCGTCATCCCACCCCAGCCTCTCCCGCTCAGGCCGGTCAGAACGGATGGACAGCCACTCTGCCTTTACCAGGTGCCGGGAAGAGATGTCGTAGCCATAGGCAAAAATCCATGCCCACCCGCTTTCGTTGTTATCGTCATAGGCCGTTGCATCCAGGTCCCTGGCAGTAAACCTGTCGTATCGCAGGGTGACGCGGTGCCGGTCAATCTGCTTGGACAAAAGGGTGTAAAAGGACCAGAACCTGGCGTGCACACCAGGCCCTTTGCCCATCTGGGTGCTGCCTTTCATATACTGGGTCATGAACGTCATGTCAAAGGGGAGAAATATCCTGGCCCCCACATTTATAAAATCGGTTTCCCAGGCATATTGAGATCCGTCAAAAGCCGAGCCGTCAGCCCGGTTGTCATAATAAAGCAGATTCAACTGCCCTAAATCCGGGAGAGAGATGTTCAGCCCGCCGTAAAATCCGGGCCTGTCATCAATCTCTTGGAAGGGTTCAAGCCACTGCGCCTGCCTTGAAAAGGCCTGGCCGTCATTGAAACTGTAAAGCGGGGGCAGGGGCATCCGGTCAAATATCCCTGTCTTGCGGTCATGAAGGGCCCATCCCCGCCAGGCCAGGAGCGTGCCCGCAGGATCATTTCCCATGAAGACAGCCCCAAGGGCCTCAACCAGGACATCGTCCACCCGCTTTTCCACTGCAAATTCCCCCCCGATGGTCTTAACCTCCTCTCCTATCCAGGTATTGATGGCAGAGGGGGTGATGGAAAATGGACTGGTCCAGGCCGGGCCTGTATTTTCCAGGGAAACCGGGGGGAAAAAAGCCCCCAGCCTGGATTTGAATAAAAACCCTGACCTGGGAAAGGATTTATATCTTAGAAACCCTTCTGTCACATCAACAGGTGTTTTCTCCTGCTCCGGGTCATATTTTAAATGCAGGTTGCCCGACCATGACCAGCCAAATTGAGAGGTCACAACAACCGAGGCTTCGGCCAGTTGAAGGGTATTGTCTGTTTCAGGTGTGCTTAAATTTTCACCTGTCCTTGATTTGCCGAGCCCTTCGTTAAAAATACCGGCAGCAGCATCAGAATGGAAAAACCGGAAGTCCGCCATCCCGTGGACCTGTACATCCTTTTTAAAGTCCCAGCCGGCACCGCCGGCCTCCGTGCAGACCACCACCACCATCATAACCGGAAAAATAAACCTGAATAATTTCATTTACCCGTGCCCCTGCTGTTGACCGATAGTATATCCCCATGGAGAGGTTTCGAGCCAGTCTTCAAACTCTTTTTCCGGCAACGGCCTGGAAAAGTAGTAACCCTGGCCGAGGTCACACCCGAGCCGGGTGAGCATGTCAAGGGAGGCTTCATCCTCCACACCTTCGGCAATAACGGTCAGGCCGAGGTTATGCCCCATCTCCACGGTGGACTTCACAATAACGGCATCTTCATGATTTTTGGCCAATTCCATTACAAAAGATTTATCGACTTTAATCTCCTGGATAGGAAGTCTTTTAAGATATGACATGGATGAATACCCGGTTCCGAAATCATCCATTGAAAGCCTGATGCCGATACCGTTCAGGGTCCTGAGCATCTGTAAGGCCTTTTCAGGATCCTGCATCACGGCACTTTCCGTGATTTCAAGGATGAGCAGATCAGGATCCATGTTTGCTTCATTGAGCAGGGATTTGATTTTTCCGATAAGATCAAAGGTTAAAAGATCCCGTGCAGAAATGTTAACTGAAACCTTTACCGGATAACCGAGGTCCTGCCACTTCATGCACTGCCCAATGGCGGTTCGGAGGCTGAAATCCGTAATATGATGAATATTGCCTGTCTGCTCCGCCAGGGGAATAAACTCATCCGGCGGGGTGAATCCGTTTTCCGGATGCATCCACCGGATCAGGGCTTCTGCATGGGCTATTTTCCGGGTCTTCAGAGAAATTTTGGGTTGATAGTAAAGTTCAAACTCCCCCCTGTCCAATCCTTCCCGCAATTCCACCATAAGGGATAATTTGTTCAGGGTGTGGGGGTCTTTTGACTCATCATAAACGGAATACCGGCCGGCAGAGGCGGTTTTACTGGCCGTATACATGGCAGCGTCCGCCCTCTGCATGAGCAGTTTGCCGTCTTTGCCGTGGACGGGGTAGCAGGCCACACCCATATGGGCATTGACATCCATGTTAACCTCCTTAATGGTTAACGGATTTTTAAAACATCCCATGAATTTTTCAAGGACATTGCCGGCCCCCTCCAGGTTTACGGATGGCAAAAGCAGCATAAACGCATCACTTGCGGGGCGGGCAAGGATGTCTGATGGGCCGCTGACGTTCAAAAGCCTTTCCGATACCAGTTTAACGGCGATATCCCCCACATGGTGCCCCAGTGTGTTGCGAATCTGTGTGAGCCTGTCAAGGCCGATGAAAACCACGCAAAACTGATTGTTAGCACCATGGCTCTCAATCATCTCATCCAGACGGATTTCAAACTTAAGCCGGTTGGGAAGCCCGGTCAGCACATCGTGATGGGCCTGGTGAAAAATCTGTTCCTCCCTCTGCCGGATCCCCGCTATCATATGATTGAACCCCTGTGCAAGATGGCCGAGTTCGTCCGGCCCCGCAACCGGCACCGGGGTGCTGTAATCCCCTGACCGGATACGCCGGACCGCAAGGGAGAGGCTTTGGACCGGCCGGGTAACACCGCTGGCGATCCAGACCCCTGCGATCAAGGCGGGTATCAGGCTTACCAATGCAATGACAGAAAACCATAAAATCAGTTTCCGGAACGGTTTCATGGCAAGATCAAGGGAGTATTGAAGCAGAACAATCGTCCCCGCACTTCCCCCTCCGATATCCAGGGATTTTAAAAGCGTAACATAGGTATCATTTCCACTAACCACCTTCCTGGGGGTATCCGCAGGTATTTTTTTAAAGTCCACCTGCGCCACCTCATCCTGATGATCCGGTTCAAGTGTGGATCCTTTTATTTCCAGTCCGGAAGAGCCGGTCAGCAGTCCAAAGGAGATATCCAGGCCAAAGGGAGACTGGGCCTTTAACTTCATTGCCAGGGCATTATCCATGGATTGACCGATACCGATCCAGGCAATGGGGACCGGCGCAAGTACCGGTACAATGGTAAATTCATAGATAATACCGTCCATTACCAGGATGGAGACCGCCTGCCCCTGATTATCAGCACGCTCAATCAGATCTAAAAACGGAAAATCCTCCCCCCCTTTTTTCCCTTTAAAGGTGTCTGATACGATTCTGTTATCAAGGGAGATGACCATGGCCCGGTCTCCGTTTATGCGGTTGATCATGCTGACCAACGCCGACACTATTGTAGGGCTGTCCTGGGTGGCCACAGCCGTACGAAAACCGAAATCGGCAGCCAGTATGCCAGCCTCCCTGGCCAGGTTCCCGGCACGGATCTCAAGCTGCCGCAGGAGGGTATGCCCGGTACTGGTGAGCTGGCCTTCAATCTGGGTCAGGACATTTGTCAGGGTGGCACGATATACGGCGATAAAGGTCGTCAACTGCAAACTTGTGACCAGCACCGTAAAAAAGAGGATTATCTTAAACCTGAAGCTTTTAAATATTGAGCCCATCTTCAACATCTTTCCTAATCTTT
This sequence comes from Desulfobacterales bacterium, assembly GCA_022361395.1. GTDB lineage: Bacteria > Desulfobacterota > Desulfobacteria > Desulfobacterales > Desulfobacteraceae > Desulfobacter. The sequence goes on from JAKSAX010000608.1 coordinate 9,221, forward strand.
ATTCCATGCGGGCTTGTGCCGTCTGCCCTGATTTCCGTGTCCTGTGCCGGATTCCCCGGGAAGGGCAACGTTTCCAACTGTTTCCAACTAGTACCAATTGACTCTTTCCCTCTTTTTTTTAGACTTGATTTTAAGTACGAGGGTTGTTTTAAACGGGGCATCCGATATGGTAATTTTTCCGAACGGTAACGAAGATTTCGCCTTTTGCCGCGGATGCCAGATATGTAATTTATAATCCCCCCGGGGCAGCATGTTGATTGCCGTGTTTCCCCTGGCATCACTCACTGAAAAAAAAGGGGTGTCAGCCACATAGATATAGCCAACCATTGAGTCATGTATGTTACAGCCAAGTACGACGATACCGGGTTTATCAAACAGAACTGTCTTTTTTTCATCTTTAGAATAGAGTTTATGCTCGAAAATCTTTACCTCGGAAAAAGAATAAACATGGTGGCGTATGTTGTCACTGTTGGGAAAGCTGACCGTGGTGCCGGCCCGGACCGCAAGAACATGGGGGGTGAACTGTTTATCGACCTGATCCATTATAGCTGTCTTCTCTTCATGATTTTTGGGAAAAATTTCAGGAGACTCAGGTAAAAGAGCAACCACGGCATCTTCCACCGGCTTTCCTTTGCTGTCCTGAACCTTGGCGCTGAATGAATCAGAAAGGGCGGTTACAGGTAAAAAAATACAAGAAAATAAGGCCAGAATCCCGAAATAATGTACCTGCCTGAGAATGATAGACATTGCTTTGTCCTTTCGTCTTATCTGGAGAGCCTGTTGGATTGTCCCTTGTAATGGAGCCCGGGCGCAGAAACAAATAAAGAGGATACGATACAAAGTATGGTTCACATACAAGAGTCTTTGATAATATCAACAAAACGGAAAAAAGGCAAAGGGGTGAAAAACGCATCTGCCCCGGTACTTTTCCTGAAAAACCGTTGCCTCATCCGGAAATTCCTTTCCTGCTACCCTTTCCGGCAACTGTTTTTAAATTGCTCAACACCTGCGTCCTGTTTTGAAAAATTCTCCCGGGAACCGGCGGACGGTGCCCGGGAAATATCATGATACCACAGATAGACCAGTGAAAGAGGGGCAGCTGAAAAGTACAGGGCAGGCAGAACGGATGTACTGCTGACGGACAGCGCTCCTGCAAGGGCTGCAAGCACCAGGCAGGACTGGGAGATATAGCTTTTGATAAAAATATACTCATGGCCGGAGGTTGATGCGGCAATGTCGTAGAAACGCTTGTTGAATGCCAGCCTGAAAATCGATGTGCAAAAGGTGATGGCGGCAAGGAGGACAAAAACAAAAACCGGCGCAGCCAGATGGTCGAGCATCCCCCTGAGGATCCAGGAGATCCCGTACAGGATTACGGCCCATCTGTACACGGCATTGACCGGCATCCTGTCGATGCGGTTTTTAACCATCACAAACATCAGACTGAAAATCAGGGCAAGGACAATCACCAGCCCCCCCAATGTCCAGAACCGCTGTTTGACTACCAGGAAGAGGGAAATCATCCAGAAGTAGCTCTCAAGGTAGAGAAACACACCGTCAACCGCAAAAACCGGTCTTGAATTCAGTGAATCCCGGTATGCCGCAGCAGCCCGGAATTTCAGGGGAGCCGATTTAACCACGCGATCATCAAAAGAATAGGCCCTGCCCCGGGTTGTAAAATAGAGGGTGCCCGCCCCTGCAACGGCAGCCGTGCCCAGAAAGACAGATCCGAAACTGTAGTGGTCAAGGAGGAATCCGCCTGCAAATATCCCTATCTTTACCACCAGGAAAACCACAATCTGGAAATTTCCGAATTTCCTGCCTGAGTTACCCGGGGTCACCGTATCCAAGAACAGGAGGCGCTGGATCATCCAGAAACTGCAGTTGAAGATGCCGTTCACCACGCCGGCCCCGGGAATAAAAAGACTGCTCACATCCAGAAAAAACAAGGAGACAAGGCCCCACTCACTGAGCAGGGATATGATCATGAGGCGGTTCAGGGGAAGGGTCCTGGCAACCCTGTCCCAGAGGTAAAGGCTGAAGACAAACCCCAGGCCCGTGGCTGAGATAAAGGCGAATATCAGGGCCAGGGACTCCCCGGCTTTGAACAGGTAAACCGGGATGTAAAAAGGAAAAAGCCCGATCAGGAAGGACTGAATTCCCACAAATACATACAGGCTGCGCCCCTGGCCTCCCATTTTAGAAAATATCTTTCTGATCCACTGCCAGGCCGTTCAAATCATTGTAAAACCGGGTCAGGTTCTGTTTTTCCCCGTACCGGGGATAATCGTGCATCTTTAAATAGGGCCTGGAATTCACCTCCAGAAAAATGGCGCGCTGGTCTGTATAGGGATGGTCGATGCCTTTTTCGAAAATAGCATCCACCCCAAGGATGTTGGCGTTAAAAAGGGGAAGGATTTTTTCCAAAAGCACCCTGTTTTTTTCATGGACCTGCCCCGGTTCAAGGGTTTCAACCACCCCGCCCGGTGCCAGGGATATGCGGTTGTAGAGAGTGATTCTTTCGCCTTTGCCCGGGACGGAGGAAAAGGAAAGGCCCTGCTTCTTGAGGTAGCGGCCAATACCGGCATTTTTCCGGATAGTATGGATCACGGGCAGAAGCCCCAGTTGTTTGCGGGCCAGGTTTTCCCTGTCTATAAGTTCACTGATGGATGCACGGCCGTCCCCCACAACAAAGGGGGGATACCGCCGGATCACGGACATGATTCCCTCCCTGACCAGAACGATCCGGTAATTCTTACCTTTAAGGTAGGTCTCGATAACCGAGCTGGGCCACCAGATTTTTACAAGGACCACAGCCTTAAAAAGCTCCCAATAGGAGGTGATGGGAAAATGGCTGCCCCTTGAGAACCCGCCGACGTTCGGTTTGACCACCACGGGGAACCCGTGTTCCCTGACAAAGCGGAACGGGGTCAAGGGCCCGTAGAAAACAGCGCCTTTTGCATGGGGGATACCGTGTCCGGCAAACATCTGCCTTGCCTGCTTTTTGGAACGGCAGCTTTTCCTGGTCTTTAATGAGTTATAATTACTGCAGCCCCCGAGGAAATTTGCCTCGATTCCGGAGTAAATCCACCGTTTCAGCCATGTCGTCATACCGCCCTCACATTTTCATCATTTTCTTAAAAAAGACCTTCAGCCCGGAATGCTGCACCGGGGCCTGCTTGGCCAGCTTCGCTGCCAGGTGCATGGTGTACAGAATAATCATCTGTTTTTTCAAAAAGGAAATATTCTCAGTAAACAGAACCAGGGGCATGGGAAGAAAGAGGTTGATTTCAACCACCTTGAACCGGCCTTGGGTCACTGCCTGCCAGCTGTCGGCCTTTATTCCCACCCGGGCCATAGGAAAGTCCCCGATGCCTTTTACCGCCTGCCAGATCATGTCCAGCCGCGCTGCCGGCAGTTCAGGCGTGATCTCCCTGTACCGGGTACAGGGATTGTGAATCGAGTTGACAGGGTGGTGGAATTCACAACAGTTGACCACTTCGGTAACGGATAAAAAGGCAGCCTTCCCTTTCATGCCGGGTTGCCTCAGGTAGTAGACTTCGAATTCTTTCCGGCCCGGGCCGGCCTCCTGTACAATGTAGGGAATCTTTCCCCTGCCGGCTGTTTTTTCAAACCCCCTGTAGGCATTTTCACCGGCGACCCGGACAACACCCTTTGAGTTCTGCCCCCATTCGGGCTTGAGGAACACAGGGTAGTGCCGGGGCAACACACCGGCGTCATAATAGTGCTGGCGGAGGCGCAAGGCGGGCGGAATCAGGGCATCCATGTCCAGCTTTGAAAATATCCCCTTTTCCCAGTTAAACCGGGGACTGTTGATGGCAAAATAATTCCAGGGATTCACCCGATATCTCAGGCAGGCCCAGAGATACCAGAACACCAGGGACAGGCGTAAAATTGCCTTGGGGCGTCCGGACCGGCCCTGTTCAGCGTAGGACTGCCTGCCTGGAAAAGATTTCCCCCTTTGTTGCATCCTGGGAGGATATGTGTATGCTAAGCGTTTCCTCAATGGCCTTTACCCCGTGAATATGATTATCAAAACCGGTATTCGGGCTCTTGGCTGAAATAAACTCCCCGGGAGCCAGGATCCGGGACGATGTCATCTGCAGCCTCCCGCGGCTTTTTTCATAGTTCTCCACATGAAGCCGCCCATGGACAGTCACCATCAGGGCGTAACAGGGGTGGCCGTGGATAGACGAAACCGCTCCGGCCTGCCACCGGGCAGCCATGGCTTCATAGCCGTTTTCATGCCGCCCCAGCATGGTGCGTGAATAGGTGTTGTCCAGAACAGGGAAATCATCCATGGGCAGGGGGCGGGCCCTGAGAAAAGAGACTACTGACTCGGTGATACGGTCCGGGTCAGGTTCGGCGAATATCCTGTCAAGCAGGTCTTTGAACAGCCACTGATCCGGATGGTTCAAGTAAGTTTTCGGAAAATCATCAGCCATAATTATCTCCTTCAAGGGACTTTCCCGTTTGAATCAGGGTTGAAAAATAATTATCGATATCCCTGGTGCCGAGGCTCTGGCCCGCCAGAAGCAGGCGTAAAAAAAGCCGGTCCCCGTCACGGGCGTACCCCACAAGGCTTCTCCCCTCATGGTAGAGCTGCTCCCTGATGGCAAGGTTTAATTCGTTGGAACGGTTTTCACTCGTCTTATAGCGGAAACAGATGTTAAAGGAGGTCCGCGGGAATACCAGCTCAAGCGCCCCGGAGGCCAGAACCCTGTTTTCAGCATATTGGCAGAGTTCCAGGGCGGCCTCTACCCTGCGGCCGAATTCCTCTTTCCCGAAAAACTTCCAGTCCAGAAACCACTTCAGGCTGTCCACCCTTCTGCCGCACTGCAGGGAAACGCTCCCGAGATCGCGGGCCGGGCTCCCTGTGCCGCCTCCGTGAAAAAGATAGGTATCGTCTTTACTGCCCGTGGTTCTGCCCAGGATCCCCGGACGGTTGTTAATCAGGAACAGATTACAGATCAGGGATGTGCCCAGCATCTTATGGAAATCCCAGGTCAGGGAATCCACATCCGCTATGCCCCTGAGATAGACCTCCTTCAGGGTATCGCTGACAATAACCGCCCCGCCCCAGGCAGCGTCGATATGCAGCCAGAACCCGTACTTTTCCCTCAGCCGCAACAGCCCGGTAATAGAATCATAGGCTCCCCGGACCGTGGTGCCGGCAGTGCCCCCGACAAAAAATGGCAGTGCCCCCGCTTCCAGAACCTCCCCAAGCCGGGATTCCAGAACAGCCATATCCATATCTCCCCTGTCTGTCACGGGAACCTTCACCAGATTGCCGGTACCGATACCAAGCACGTTGGCTGCCTTTTCCATGGAATAATGGGCATCGGCGCTGACCAGTGCCACCAGTTCCGGCTGCCTGCCGAGCCCGCAGGTTTTTACCTCAGGCAGGCGTTCATTTCTGGCCGCCATCATGGCCAGCAGATTGGCATTGCTCGACCCGGTTGTCATCTGGCCTTCACCGTTGCGGAACCCCACAAGGTCAAGCATCTGCCGGATCATATACTTTTCCATTAGTGTGGACACCGGGGCAGACTCATAGGTGCAGGCCGAGGTATTGGATACCGCCGCCACCATCTCTCCAAGAACCGAGGGCAGGTTTGCCCCCGCCCACATCCGGTTGACAAACCCCTTGTGATTGGTTTTAACCGAATAGGCAAGGTATAGCTCAATCCAGTCAAACACCCTGGACCAGTCCCCCCCGGGAGCCTCTAGGTCCAGGACAGCCTCCAGCTCCCCGGGATCTTTGTACGACAGAAACCGGCCGCTTCCCTGTTCTGAAAAATAGGCCTTGATTAATTGATTGGCCCTGTCAAATATCCGGTCCGCGTCCATATTTCCTCCGGTGGGTCACATCAAAATGGCGTTGATTCAATACTCAGGGATCGCTCAAAAAAAACTTAAAACATTGGGTGTTTTGCAAACAGAACGGGAACTGATTATTGCGGGATCCCTTAAACCGCAAAAGAACATTTACTTAGTCCGGCCTGACTCAAGATCCTTACAGACTTTTTTCGTCCGTAACAGAGCCGGGCATATCCGGAACGCCGCGAAACAAACTGGCATGAAAAAGGGAAGTGGGGTGATTTAACCCGGGATTATTGACTGCGGTTTTGGCCGCTCTACCTGGAAAGGAGAGCCGGCAGGTTTTTAACAGAGAGCTTACCGGTATTGTTCAAGCACCTTTTTAAACAGCCCTTTGGCCCTGGCCCGGGCAAAGGCATCCTGAAACAGCCCGAGCCTCTCCTTTGGAACGGATTGTTTTGAAAAACCGAAATACACCCAGTCCTGGTTGATGAAAAAAGGATGGATCTTTAACCGGGCATACCGGATATCGTTTTTGATCTTCCCGGATGCGGAATACCGGTCTTCAATAAAGCCCGACAACCTGCCGCGTATCAGTTTGGCAATGTTCAGCTCTGCCCTGACAACAGGATCGAACCGGGCGGCAAAATGGGGATCTGAATTGTATTTGGCATTGAAAGCAGAGCCGTAAAAGGCATTATCCTCTATACCTATTTTACGGGGGAGGAGCTTCAGGTCATCCAGGCCGCGGATACTATAGTCTGTCTCCTCCGGCACCACCAATACCATGGTTTCATCCCGCATCGGCCCGATAAAAGAGATATACGCCCTGCGCCCCTCAGTAAGGGACAGGTTCGTCATCAGGTCGATTCTGCCGTTCTTCATATATGCCAGGGCACGCTTCCAGGGCAGGGGCTGAAATTCAAGCGCCACCCCGGCCTCATTGGCCAGGACCCTGGCCAGTTCAACGGCCAGGCCGGTCCACGCCCCGTTTTCATCCTGAAAATACTGCGGCCTGAAGTCAATCACCCGCATGATGATCCGGCCGGTCCTGCAATGGGCATTTGCAGTCAGGACAAATAAAACCAAAAGCGAAAACAATATCCTCATGGCGAAGCGTCCATCATCCCGGAAATAACCTGGCCCAGGCGTTTCACCGCCGGTTCTGCCAGGTCCGACCAATTGGCTGCGTTCAGCCGGATGAAGTTCCGGTATTGGCTGCCTGCTGAAAACAGGTGGCCCGGGGTGATGGCAATGCCTTCCCCCAATGCGGTTTTATAAAGCTCCAGTGCATCAATAACCTGCGGCAGCTCAATCCACAGCAGATACCCGCCCATGGGGTCCGTTGCCCTGATATCTTCGGGGAAATACCGGAAAACCGCCCGCCGGAGTGCCCCCATCCGCTGTTCATAGATCCTGGAGATCCGCCGGAGGTGCTGATGATAATCCCCCCCGGACATGAAGGCGGCCACGGCAGCCTGGGGCAGGGTTGCCGTACCCAGGCTGGAGCTGAACTTCAGCCATTCCACCTGTTCCCGGAACCGGCCCGGGGCTGTCCATCCCACCCGGAGACCCGGGGACAGGGTCTTTGAAAAGGAACTGCACCAGAGCACCATTCCCTTTGTGTCAAAGGATTTGGCAATCAGGGGGCGCCTGGGCTGGTAGTGAATATCCCCGAATATATCATTCTCAATCAGCGGAATATCCCGGTTCACTAACAGCCTGACCAACTCCTTTTTGCGCTGATCCGGTATACAGCTTCCCAGGGGATTGTTAAAATTGGAAATCACAATACAGGCCTTGACAGCATGGTTGTCCAGGGCAAATTTCAGGGCCTCAATACTGATCCCTTCCCTGGGGTGGGTCGGAATCTCCAGGGCCTTTAACCCCAGGTTTTCCATATACTGGAACACATCAAAGCAGATCGGGGATTCCACGGCCACGGTATCACCGGGGCGGCAGATGGCCCTCAGGCAAAGGTAAATGGCCTCACCGCAGCCGGCTGTCACCACGATTTCATCCCCGTCCAGGCTGCACCCTGCGTTCATGCTGTGCAGGGCAATCTGCCTGCGGAGCCGGGTATCGCCTCCCGGCGGCAGATAGAGGCCGGACCGGTCGCCCATGCGCCGTCCTGCCGCAGCCATGAGCCTGTTCAGCTTGCCTGTGGCACTGAGGGCCTGATGGGGATGGGCAGCGCCCAGCTGGACCAGGTCCGGGTTCACTGTATCCCTCAGGATGACCATGGTAATCAGCTCCCGCATGCCCACTGTGCTCGGATCGGGCCCGGGATGGGACAGGGTGGGCTCAGGCGGTGTGGAAGGCAGGCGGGTGCTCACATAAAACCCGGACCTGGGCCGGGGCTTGAGCAGGCCCCTGGCCTCCAGCCTGTAATAGGCACTCAATACGGTACTGATACTGACGTTCCACTGCCGGCTCAGCTTGCGGACTGAAGGAACGGCCATTCCCGGGCCCAATACCCCGTCTTCAATCAGCTTGACAAGACGGTCCGCCACTATCTGGTATTTAGGTATCTTTCCCACGTATCCACCAGTACAATTCATCGGTTTTTCAATAAGTACAGATTGAAAAATACCATAATTGTACCGGATACAAAACTAAAACTTTGTCGCTGTTATTTGTTGAGCAGCCCCCATATACTGTTTACCATAGTATTATTTCAGACCCGATAAAGGAGAGCCCCCGTGAAAAAAAACCGAATGGCAGTTTTCATGCTGTTTGCCGCAGCCGTCTGCTGGAGTACCTCCGGCATACTTATAAAACTGGTCTCCCTTCATCCCATGGCCATTGCCGGGTGGCGCAGCCTGATTGCAGGCCTGTTCATCCTGGTGGTCTGCAAAAAAACAGTGAAGATCTCTTGGGATGCCCCGAGCCTGGGCGCAGCCCTCTGCCTGGGCGCCTTTTGTGTCTGTTTTGTGGGGGCCACAAAGCTGAGCACGGCAGCCAACGCCATTGTACTCCAGTATGCGGCCTCAGCCTATGTGGCTGTGCTGGCCCCCCGACTCCTCGGGGAGCCCACCCGCCGGTCCGACTGGTTCATCCTGGTCCTGGTGATTCTGGGAATCGGCCTGTTCTTCATGGATGATCTTTCCATGGAGGGAAGATTGGGAATCTTTATTGGCATACTGGGATCGGTTTTCTGGGCAGGCACCATGATCTTCCTGAGAAAGGCAAAGGAGCAGTCCACGTCCTGGCCCCTGAGCCTGGGTAACTTCATGGCCGCAGCCTGCTGCCTGCCATTTATGTTCCGCCAGATGCCGGGCCTGACGGACAGCCTCGGTGTATTGGGGCTGGGGGTGATCTCCATTGGGGCGGGGTACGCGATTTTTTCCTATGCCATCAAAGAGGTCCAGGCCCTGGATGCCGTCCTGATCTGCAGCATCGAACCCTTTATCAACCCCTTATGGGTATTTTTGTTCTTTGGGGAACTGCCCGGTCCGGCCGCCCTTGCCGGCTGCAGCCTGGTTTTACTGGCAGTCACAGCCAGAAGTGTGATGGCGGCCACAGGCGAACAGGGCGTATCTGAAGCCGCATAAATTGTCCGTGCCGGAGACCGTCAGTCCCCGGCACGGTTTCCGCTAAGAAATTTCCACGAATTTTTTACCCGGGACGTTACATACCGGGCACTTCTCAGGCACACCGTCATCAACGGTATGGCCGCAAACCGGACAGATAAGGATGCTGGCCTCCGGCAGGTCACTGCCGCCCTTTACCGCTTCCAGGGCTTTGGTGTACAGATCATGATGGGTCTCTTCCACGGGCATGGCGTTTTTAAATGAGACAACCGCCTTTTTGTTTCCCTCTTTTTCAGCTTCTGCTAAGAATTCCGGGTACATTGTCTTAAATTCATGGGCCTCCCCTTCAATGGCAGCCTCCAGATTTTCAAGGGTGGTGTTGATGCCTCCCATAACCTTCAGATGGGCATGGGCATGAATGGTTTCCGCCTCCGCAGCAGCCCTGAACAGCTTGGCCACCTGGGGAAATCCGTCTTTATCCGCCTTGGCGGCAAAGGCAAGGTATTTGCGGTTGGCCTGGCTCTCACCGGCAAAAGCAGCTGCTAAATTTTCCATGGTTCCCATAGTACGTTCCTCCTTCTTGCATTTGATAAATCGATTCTTTATTGTTGAGACTGACCTGATCAGGATACATCGCTCTATAGTTCCCGGTCAGAATAAAACCGTGAGCCTGAAGCGACGCTGAACTATATCAGATATCATCCTGTTTTTGTACAAAAGATCTTTTTCAAACAGAAAAACAGCCGCCGGATGACAGGCCGCGAAAAAAATACCGCGATGTTTCAATCAATTACCTTGACCCTGAAAATAATGACTGGTATATGAATCCCTGGATTTAAAACAGTTGATTCAGGACAGAGACCAATGACAAAAAATAAGGCATCCCATCGTGTTACACCTCTTCTGGCCCGACATGGCAGAAGTGATGTGTACAGGCACAGGAGCGCCTTTTTGTAACCGGTCAGTTTAATATAGATTACCAAAAGCCCGCTTCCTTACGAAGCGGGCTTTTTTTTTGGAGAGATATCCATGTTGAAATTCAGTGAATCACAGAAAAGTTTTTTAGGACTATTATTTACCCTGGCGTTGCCCATCTCATTGCAGAATCTTCTGACCTGTTCCATGAGCGTCATCGACATCCTCATGGTGGGCCAGCTCCATGAAACCGCCATTGCAGCGGTGGGCATTGCCAATCAATTTGTCTTCATGTTTATCGTGATTCAATACGGTATTCATTCCGGGGTATCCATTTTCACGGCCCAGTACTGGGGGAAAAAGGAAATGGGCCGGATTAAACACCTGTCCGGCATGGGGATTCTGGTAGGGCTTTCCGTGGCAGGGTTGTTCAGCTACGTGGCCCTGGTGCTGCCGGACAATCTCATGTCCCTGTTCTCAAAGGATGAGGCCGTGATCCGGCTGGGAACGGGCTATCTTCGAATCGTGGGAGTCTCGTTTGCCTTTTCCGCGGTGATCTTTTCATTCATGTCCAACCTGAGGAGCATGGGTTTTGTCAAGGTCCCCATGGTTTGCTCCATGGTGGCCGTGACCCTGAACATCATCCTCAACTACATCCTGATATTCGGAAAATTCGGATTTCCCGCCCTCGGGGTCACCGGTGCAGCCATTGCCACCTGCACCGCAAAAATTGTCGAAGGCCTTGTCATGGCCGGCATCATATACGGGAAGCGCTATCCCCTGGCCGCCACTCTCAAAGAGATGTTCAGCTTTGACAGGTCCTTTTTCACCCGGGTGCTTGCCACCTGCTGGCCGGTGTTCCTGAATGAGCTGTTCTGGGTCACGGGCATCAGCCTTTACAAACTGGTCTATGCCCGGATCGGCACGGAGTCCATTGCCGCCGTAAACATTGTGGCCACCATTGAGGAGTTCATGTTCATCCCCTTTTTCGGAATATTCCACGGCGGCTCCATCATGATCGGCAACAGCATCGGTGCGGGCAGGGAACAGACCGCCTATGCCTACGGGAAGTTCCTTTTGGCTTCCCAGCTGGTCATGGCCATGGCTGCAGGTGCCCTCATGATTCTTTCCCGGGAATTTGTACTCTCGTTTTACAATATATCCCCGGCCACCTATGAAAATGCCTATTATCTCATGCTGGTATCAGGGCTTGTCCTCTGGACCAAGACCACTAACTTTACCAATATTGTTTCCGTGCTCAGAGGTGGCGGGGACACCCGGTTCGGTTTTTTCCTCGATCTCACCGGGGTCTGGTGCATCGGGGTTCCCATGGCCTTTTTCGCCGCCTTTTACCTGGATCTTCCGGTATACTGGGTCATGGCCCTTGTTGCCGTGGAAGAGCTGTTCAAACTCGGGGTGGGCATCCCCCGGTTCTTTTCCAGAAAGTGGATCCGGAACCTGGTAGAGGCATAAATATCATCACCGGGCCTGATATCACTTGAAATCAGGCCCGGCCGGCACTATAACCATTAAAACTTCTAATCCTGAAGGAGACCACCCGATGCGGTACTTACATATATTTCTAACGGCAATTATTCTACTCTCCCTCTTCAGCCCGGCCAATGCCGGTATCCGGTGCGGCAACGATATCATTTCAACGGGTGAGACCAAGGTAGAGGTGCTGGTCAAACTGAAATCCTGCGGAGAAATCCTGGAAAAGGATGCCTACATCAAAGAATCCACCTATAAGAAAGGGTCTGACGAGATCACCAGCCAGGTCAAGGTTGACCAGTGGCAGATCCGGATAAAAGAGCGTGGCAGCCACTATTGCTATCCTATCACCTTTGAAGACGGTGAACTCACCACCATCGGCAGGTGGAGCAGGTGTGATTAAGCAGGCCGGTGAAAACAACTGCTCCCGCCTTCAAAACCTCCCCCACCCCATTCAGATCCCCCCCGGCAATGCCCGGCCGTTGCTGCAGGGTGTTCACCCATCAAAGTTAGCCACACCCGCATTGTTAGATTTTCCTGTATTTCCAATAAATTATTGAACCCCTGTATATTCTGTTATATTTTTATTAGGTATCTGTAAAAAAAATGTTTGGAAAACCATACCACCATGGACGTCAGGAAAAAAACATATGGATGGCTGATTCTCATCCTTATCCTGGGATCGGCGGGGCTCCGCTGCCTGTCCGTTATTGCCCCGGCAGGCGCACAGCCTGCGGTCCACTGGAACAACAAGGTATATGTGGCCTTCGGCTTCCACGGCAACCTGTACCACTCCTTCCGGGGGGACACCAACGATGAAAACGGGTTCGGCAAGGATATCCGGGTCATCCGGCATATCCTTGCCACCCTGGACCGGTTTAATGACCGGGGCGTGCCGGTGCGTGCCAGCTGGGAATTCGACAATCATTTTTCCCTGGAGCACCTCCTGCCGGAGCATGCGCCGGATATAATCGACAGGGTGAAACACCGGGTGGCGGAAGGGCGGGACGAGGTGCTGCTGATGTCCTACAATAACGGGATTGCATCCGCCATGACCCGGCAGGAGCTCACCGATGCGGTAAACTGGTCCGTATCCAACCCCTGGGGCAGCGGGGTCAAGGATATTTTCGGCAGTTACAGCCCCATTGTCCGCCCCCAGGAGATGATGACCACCCCGGGAAACTTCAGGATCTATAAAAACTCAGGGATCCGTGCGGTATCCCTGTATTACAGCGCCACCCCCTTTGATACCTTCCGGGTCTTTTCCAGGGAACTGACCCGGGAAGAGGCCCACAACCCCCTGACCTATAAAACCCCCGGGACCGGGGAGGAAATCCTGATCATCCCCACCTATAATATCGGGGACCTGGTTGAAAACGTCAGCCTGGGCCTGTGGGTCCGCCGCCTGCACCGGCTGCAGCGGCAGGGTGTCATCCGCAGGGATGTACTGGTCTTTATCAACTTTGATGCGGATTCCGAATACTGGACCGGCACAGGCCGCCTGAAATGGCCCCTGAACCGGCTGCCCAACACCGGGGGCCTTGAAGGACTGGTCAACGAGGTTAAGGATCTCAATTACGTCAGGTTTACCACGGTTAACGATTATCTTGCCGATCACGGCCCGGCAGGCAGTGTCACATTCAGCCAGGATACTGCTGACGGCAGTTTTGACGGCTATAATTCCTGGTCTGAAAAACAGGCGGCAACAGATCACTGGACCCGGATCGTCAGGGCCAGGCGCATTCACGGCACGGCTGAAAAACTCATCCGCCTGCTCAAGGACCCCGGATTTGAATCCCGGGTCCGGCCCCTGATGGACAAAGCTTATATCCTGAGGATGAAAGCCTTGTCCACCACAAATTTCGGCATGGCCACCCCTTTTGTGGCCCCCCGGCGGAACCGGGTCATGGGGGATATTCTGGACCGGCTGGACAGGCTGGGCGACCGGATCGAAACCGCCGTTCATTATGCGGTTCAAGAGGAATTGACAGCAACACCTGTTCCTGCCGGGCACAGAACCGTGGACACCCTGATGCTGATCAGCCCCGGGGGAAACGCCCTGCCCGACACCCCGTCCCCGGGCAGCCGGTTTGTGATACTCGGACAGCAGACGGTCCGGGCCGCTGACGCCGAAAAGGGCAAGGGGCTTTACCTGACTGCACCTGACGGAAGTACCTACCCCCTTATTCCCGTTCCGGGCCCGGCAGAGAAACGGTTTTACATTCCGGGAAACCGTTCCGCACCGGACGGACTTTATGCCCTGACCCTGGGGCCCGTGCATGACGGAACCGGATTGACTGCTGCCGGTTCAGCAGGAGGCGCCACGCTCAAAAACAGAGATATCACCATGGCATTTGACCGCGCCGGCGCATTATCAGCCTTCAGGTGGAACGGCGAACAGCTCCTCGCCCCCGGGAGCCTGATGCCCTACATCCGATATGGCGGCAGCCAAAATACTCCGGATGCATTGACCGCCAGTGCCGCTAAAGGAAAGCGTACCGCAGCCGTCAGGATGTCCGGAGACTGGACCGGCCCGGAAAACCGCACCCTCCTGCCGGGAACGGTCAATTATACTTTCAGCCTGCTGGAGGATCTCCCGTATTTATTTGTCAGTGGAGAGGTCAGGTATCCTACCACGGTCAACACGGACCTCATCAAGGCGGATATCCCGGGACTGGCCGTTCCCGCGGACCTGGAATGGCAGGAGGTTGCCCCCCTTGAACTGCGCCTGGGCAGCGGTGCTGCCCGGCACAGGCCTGTCCGCATCCTCAAGCATAACTACCTCGGGATTGATTCCGCCTATGATCTGGACTACCACAGGCATTCGGAGGAAAACCTGGACCTTGACAACGTGAACAACCATATCACTGCGGGATATGTGGGGCTTGCCGCCGGCAACCGGGGCCTGGCCCTGAGCATGGACCAGACCGTGGCCGCCAACTTTGCCGGCGCACCGGTCAAGGTCAGATTCAACAGGGACAAAGGTGAATTCAAAGCAAATATAAACCCCTTCGGCTCCTACCACGGCAAGCAGAACCGCCGTCCCACCTGGGGTAACGGACAGGGGCACGAGGCTTCTCTGATCTCCGGAGAGCAATACCACAGTGCCGCGCCGACCTATAACGGCAGAACCAGCCGGTTTGCCCTGATGATCGGTTTCTTTGAAGGGGAGGATATCCCTGAACAGA
>JAKSAX010000475.1 GCA_022361395.1 Desulfobacterales bacterium
CTGAAAGGAGAATTGAAAGCTGAAAATATTCAGACCACCCCCGGGGTTACAGGGCAGGTTGATTTAAGTCTTAAAAAATTACGAAAATTCATGGCTGCCATGGACATGCCTTTGCCGGCCACAGCTGATCCAAAGGTATTTTCAGTTCTGGAGCTGGAAACAAAGATTTCAGGTGCACGGGACAGCCTTGCACTGGAGGGGATCAAGGCCCGGCTGGATGATACCGGGATGGCGGGCCGTATCAGTCTTGCCGGGGCATCCAATCCAGCCGTTGATGCTGTTCTGGGGCTGGACAGGATAAATCTGGACCGTTATCTGCCAGGACCGGTCCAAAAAGAGACGCCTAAAAAAAGAAAGGATATGCAATCGAAAGTTGAAAAAGCCGGAAAGGCATCCGGGCCAAAGCTGAAAAAAGCTCCGGTAACTCCTGAAACAGCAGCCGTAGCCGCTGCCGAGATGATTCCTGTGGAGCTGATAAGGTCTTTGAGGCTAAAGGGTGATTTTAACATCGCTCATCTGATCCTGTCTAAAATCAGGCTTTCCGACGTAAAGGCAAAAATCAGAGCGGACAAGGGTAAGCTTTCATTTGCACCGGTCTCAGCAAATCTCTACAAAGGAACCTATACCGGAGATGTCACCCTGGATGCCGTGCCGGATGTACCGAAACTGGCTGTGAACTCTGAACTGGCAGGGGTTAATATCGAACCCCTGCTCAACGACATGACTGGAAAGGCACAGCTGAAAGGAGTCGGGAATGTGACCCTTGCCCTGACCACCAATGGCAATTCTGAGGCGGTTATGAAGCGCAACTTAAACGGGGATATCGGGTTTGCGTTTAAAAACGGTGCTGTGACGGGGTTTAATCTCGGGCAGTTTTTACGGCGCCTGAAGTCCTACAGGGAGAACCAGAATTTTGAGGTCAGTGAGAGAGAAGAGACCGACTTTTCAGAGCTCTCCGGCCATCCCAAGGTGAAAAACGGGGTCGTTACCCTGTCGGATCTCAAAGGCAAGGCCCCGGCGCTGAGACTTTCGGGCAAAGGGGTGTTGGCAGACCTGAATACCGAAATAATGGATTATACTACCCTGGCCACAGTGGTGGAAACCTCTAAGGGCCAGACGGGTAAAGAGCTGGAAGCCCTCGCCGGCGTCACCATTCCGGTGAGGATAACAGGGCCCCTGAAAAAACCTGAGATTCAACCGGATATCGGGGCTGCCCTGGCTGCCCTGGCATCCAGGGAACTGGGCAAGGTTCTCACTGATAAGCTGGGGATAAAACCCTTGGAAGAGGAGAACCAGGATGGGAAAACAGATCCGGCCGATGCCCTGAGAAAAAGCCTTGAAAAAGAATTGGGTAATATTTTTAAGCGGTTAACAGAGTGATCTTTCCCCGGTTTAAAATTCTGAACCATCTCCGGCTGCCTGGGTTTAAAAAAATGAATTTTTGAAATTGTTATAAATTCAGAGGGTTATGGGGGCGGGTTGGATAGCGGTCTGTAGCGGGTTCAAAATTTTGAACTTTTCAGTGGCGTTTTCATGGGAAAATTTATTTTTTCTTTTTAGAAG
>JAKSAX010000611.1 GCA_022361395.1 Desulfobacterales bacterium
ACGATTTCCATCAACGCATCCAGGTCAATGGGCTTGGGTACGTAGTCGTCGGCAAGGGTGGTTTTACCGTCATGATGGGTGTAGCTGGTGGTTTTGACGGAGTCTGCCACCGCTGTCAGCAGAACCACGACAATATCTTTGAGCCCGTCATCGGTTTTGATTTCTTCACAGACTTCCCAACCGTTCTTCCGGGGCATCATGACATCCAGGATCACCAGGGCGGGTTTTTCCGCACCAATCTTTTCCATGGCTTCAACGCCGTCATAGGCTTTTTCCACCTTGTAAGATTTGGCTTCCAATTTCATGGAAACAGCTTCCACCAGATCCGGATCATCATCAACAACTAAAACCAGTTTGTTTTCACTCATATGAAAATCTCCTTATTAGACGAACAAAAGAACTTTCACCTTAGGATCGGCTCCAAAACACCCTGATCTTTTTCCCTTCCCCCCTTGCGTTTAAGGAGGGAGGGAAACAATCCAGATCAGGTTATTTTGTAACGACTCCTTGCCTTTTTATACCTGCGGACGGGGATACATGCCGGCCCCTTCCACAATCTCGTGTACCCGTTCTTCCCATTCAATGGCCATGATATGGAAACCGGCAACGCCCGGACACTCCTTCAGGCGCTCCATCTGCTCAATGGCCATTTTAATGCCTTCTTCAGGCTGCTGTTCCTTGGAAACCCCTGCAAGGCGGTCAATCACCTCATCAGGAACATCCATCCCGGGTACCCTGTTTTTCATATAGCGGGCCATGCCCACTGATTTCATGGGCGTGATGCCTGCCAGGATATGAACCTCTTTATCCAGGCCGCGGTCACAGACCCCTTTCATCCATGTTTCAAACTTGTCCAGGTTGAATATACACTGGGTTTGAATAAAATCAACACCTGAGGCAACTTTTTTGGCCAGACGGGCCACTCTCAGTTCAAACGGATCGGCAAAAGGGTTGGCAGCCGCACCGATGAACATCTTGGGCGGCATTTTGATATCTGCCCCGCCCTGGAACTTGCCTTCATCTCTCATGTTCTTGACCATGTTGATCATGTTCACGGAGTCAACATCATACACGGCCTTGGCATTGGGATGGTCACCGAACTTGGGATGATCGCCGGAAAGACAGAGCATGGTGTTGATGCCCAGGGAGTAAGCCCCGATGATATCCGCCTGCATGGCAAGCCGGTTCCTGTCCCGGGCCACCATCTGGATAATGGGATCAAGGCCCATCTGTTTTACAATGGTAGCACCGGCAATGGATGACATCCTGACCATGGCGGTCTGGTTGTCCGTGATATTGATGCCGTCCACATAATCTTTGATCA
Organism: Desulfobacterales bacterium; assembly: GCA_022361395.1. Classification (GTDB taxonomy): domain Bacteria; phylum Desulfobacterota; class Desulfobacteria; order Desulfobacterales; family Desulfobacteraceae; genus Desulfobacter. The sequence goes on from JAKSAX010000611.1 coordinate 1,325, forward strand.
TGTTGGCTTTTTTCTTTACAATCTCAACATCGCAGCCCCGGGGAGGCCCTACTTCGGAAGTTACTGCCAGGTGGCCAGCGGCCAGTACTTTTTCAAGTCTGCTTTCAGTTTTCATTATGCCAAGTCCTCCCTGATAATCTTTCTTGGGCCTGCACCGCCTGCGGGACGCCAGTCTTTTGCCTTGTTCAGTTCTTCATACCGGTCCTGGATACCTAAGCTCACCAGCCGTTCCCAGATCAGGCGCCATGCACAGTCTGTGTCCGGGCCGATTTCGCATTGGCCGTTGGAGGTTCCGCCGCAGGGCCCGTTGAGCAGGCTCTTGGAACACCGGGCCACCGGGCAGATGCCGCCGGTGATGCCCAGCATGCAGTCGCCGCAGCCCTGGCAGCGTTCTTCCCAGACACCCTGGGATTTGGAAGCGCCCATGAACTTGGTGTTGACCGCGGGGAACACGGGGGTGTTGTAACGGCCGGCGATGGTCTGAACGCCGCAGCCGCAGGCCATGGAAACAACCGCATCCACTTCATTGATGTAAGAGATCAGTTCTTCCACGTATTCAGGATCACACTGGCGTTCCAGGGTGATTTCCTTGATATCGATTGTCTTACCCTGTTTCAGGCTGTTCAGGTGCAGGGCGGAAGCCAGGAGCCCCACCTCTTTTCTGCCGCCTGCCGCACAAACGGTAACACACTCGTTGCAGCCGACCAGAAGAATCTTGTCATAGGGCGCGATATACCCGATAATTTCCTGTATGGGTTTTTGTTCTGCTGTTATCATGTTTTTTCTCCAATAGCGTTATGTTTATACGGCCTTGTTTACTGTTTTAACAGGATTCGGGCCCAGGGTTTTTATTTTCTCGGTAAATTCACGCGCAGTCTTGGCAAAGTGTTCGCCCATGCCCGCGGACATGTTCAGCATAGCCACCCGCTCGGTTTCCCACCCAAGATCCTCCAGGGTTTTCTGTACACGTTCCACCCGGGCTTTGGCCCGGAGGTTGCCGTTTTTAAAATGGCAGTCCCCTTCAAGGCAGCCGGCCACATAGACGCCGTCCGCCCCTTTTTCAAGGGCCTTCATCAGGTGGATGGCATCCACCTTGCCGGTACACGGCACCCGGATGATCTTTACGTTGGACGGATAGGAAATCCGCTTACTGCCGGCCATGTCAGCCGCTGTATATGCACAGTAATGACAGCAGAATGCCACTATTTCAGGCTCAAAGTTTTCCATTAGTTGTACCTCTCAAATAAACCATCTAATTTCGCCAGGATCTGGTCGTCTTCATAGACCGAAAGCTGAATGGCCTTGGCCGGACATTCTGCCACGCACACACCGCATCCGTGGCACTTGGCCGCATCAATCTCGGAGTAGCGGTCTGCATTGATAAAGGGGATGTCAAAAGGACAGGCCCGGACACAGATCAGACAGGTGGCGCATTTCTTACCGTCAACCCTGGCAACGGAAGCCCCCAGGTTGATCTCCTTTTTGGCCAGGAGGGTCTGGGCTCGACCGGCAACGGCCAGGGCCTGGGTCACACTCTCCCGGATGGTTTTGGGAGAATGGGTGGTGCCTGCGATGAAGAATCCGCGCAGGGCCATATCCACGGGCCTGAGTTTCACATGGTCTTCAAGGAAGTAATTGTCTGTGGTCCTGGGCAGGTGGAACATGATGGCCAGATCCTCTGTGGTTTCGTCATCCGCCACAAGACCCGTGCTCAGTGCGACACAATCCGCTTCAATCTCGATCTCCTGTCCCAGGATAAAATCGTGAACCCGGACATAGGCCTTGCCGTCTTCCTCACGGACCTGGGGTTTGTTCTCCAGGTTGTACCGGATAAACTTGACACCCTTTTCCCTGGCTTCCCTGTAGTAGTCCTCCTGGAATCCGTAGGTTCTGATGTCACGGTACAGCACAAAAACCTCGGCTTCGGGATTGATCTCCTTGATGCGGAGCACGTTTTTCATGGCAGCCTGGCAGCAGATCCTGGAACAGTTGGGGTTGCCCGGTTCCCTGGACCCCACGCACTGGATCATCACGATCTGGTTCATGGCCTTTATCCTGTCTTCGTCATCTTCGAGAAGGGAGTCAAGTTCCAGCTGTGTGACGACCTGGTTCATGGTGCCGAGGCCATACTCGGCAGGCTTGTTGGGCAGGGCGCCCGTGGCCAGGATGGTCACCCCGTGGTCAATCTGCATGTAGTTCATGCGGAGGCCTGTCTGGATACCGGTTTTAAAACGTCCGGGCATGCCGCTGTGGTCAACGATGATGGACCGGGTCATGACCTGGATGTTTTCATGGGCCGTCACCCTGGCCACAAGATCCTGGACAAAGGGAAGAACCGCTTCGCCTTCAATGGTCTTTCTCACGGACTGGGCAAGGCCGCCAAGGGCAGGTGCGCGTTCAACCAGGTAGGTTTTGATTCCCTGGTCAGCCAGTTTCAGGGCCGACGTCATACCGGTAACCCCGCCGCCGACAACCAGGGCATTCTGGCTCATGGGCAGGGTGTGATCGGTCAGGGGCCGTGCCGTTCTGACACCGGAGATGCCGATCTGCATAAGTTTGAAAGCCTTATCAAGGGCTTCCTTGGGCTGGGTCAGGTGGGCCCAGGTATTCTGGTCCCTCAGGTTGACGATTTCAACCAGATAGCGGTTCAGGCCCGCACGGCGCAGCATGTCCTGGAACTTTGTTTCATGGGTTCTGGGTGAACAGCCGCCGATAACCACACGGTTGATGCCCAATTTCTGAATTGTCTCTTCTATCCGCGTCATGGACTCTGCGGAACAGCCGTATCCCACGGCCTCGGCAATCACCACGTCCGGGTTGGTCTTGGCATGTTCTATAACCTTATCCATGTCCAGAACACCGCCGATGTCAAATCCGCAGTCACAGACAAAAACGCCGATTTTCGGCTCTTCACCGGCGACATCCCTTTCCGGAGGGAATTCGTCAGCCGTCAGGTCTTCGGCAAGGGAGCCAGGGAGATCGGCCCCTGCCATGGATGCTGCGGCACTGGCCTGGACCATGGTCTCGGGAATATCTTTGGGGCTTTCGTAAACCCCGGCAACATAGACGCCCTCTTTAGAGGTCTGCACCGGGTTAAACGCAGCGGATAAGGCAAAATTATGGTCGTTCAGTTCAATGCCCAGGCGGCCTGCCAGGTCAACCGTGGTTTCCGAGGGCCTGAACCCGGTGGAGAGAACCACCATGTCGAATTCCTCGATCACCTGCTTTGCCTCTTCTTCCAGGGCATAGGTGATGGAGAGGTTTTTGGTCTCATCCACTTCCACAATGGAGTGGGGACGGCTGCGGATCATGCGCACGCCATAGTCATCCTTAGCCCGGTTGTAGTATTGTTCGTAATCTTTGCCGTGGGTCCGCATATCCATATAAAAGATGGTGGTTTCGATATCTTCACCAAACCGCTCTTTTGTCACCATGGCCTCTTTCAGAGCATACATACAGCAGACACCGGAACAATAGGGCACATCGCCCTTGTTGATGCCCCTGGAGCCCACACACTGGATCCAGGCCACTTTCTTGGGCCGCTTCTGGTCGGATTTTCTCAGCAGGCTGCCCTCAAAAGGTCCGGATGCAGACATGATCCGCTCGTATTCAAGCCCTGTCACCACATTGGCATAATTACCGCTGCCGTAGTTGTCCAGCACGTTTGGATTGAAAAGTTCCGCCCCCACGCTGAGCACTACAGAACCGACGTTAACGGCAACCTCTTCCTCTTTATCCCCGGGAAGGATGGCCTTGGCCTTACAGACGGACTGGAGCGCCTCAACATCGTCGATCTTGTCCATGTCAATGGAGTAGGCGTATGGCGTTGCCTGGGGATAGCGCATACAGGTAGGCGCTCTGGGATCAAGCCCCGGGGTAAACCTCACCGCCCCGGGAAATTCCTTTGCGCAGTCGCCGCAGCCCGTGCATTTCTCAATGTCAATGTATCTTGGAGCGGTTTTCAGGGTGGCAGTAAAGTTTCCCTTTTCACCGGATAATCCCTCCAGCCGGGTCATGGGCCTGACCTTGAGGAATTGCTCCCTGGCAGAGGCGGACAGAAATGGAGAGACCGTACATAAATCGCAGTTGTTGGTCGGAAAAGTCCGGTCCAGCTGTGTCATCAGCCCGCCGATGGCGTAATCGGAATCAATGAGCAGGACTTCCTTGCGGGATTCTGCAAGATCGAGAGCCGCCCTGATACCGCCGACGCCGCCGCCGATAACGAGCACACGTTTATCGTCGTCTATTTTTTTTTGCATGTGTAACCTTAAGTGTTATTCAGTTTTTATCCATGGGTATCCATTGCCTGTCCGACAACGACAGGGTAAAAAGCCTGTGACAATGGACCTTAAATATTCCCTATAGACCTGCGCTGTCCAGTATTGCCGGCAGCCTGTCTTCCCAGCCCAGAGCGGAAATCTTTATACCCTGGGATACCTGTTTCAGGGACTGGATCATCTCACCGGCAATGGCCACACATTCAGCTTCACGGTCGGAAGCCTTGCGGATGCGGCTGATAAGATCCTCGGAAAGGCGGGAGTTGGGGTCGTTAATGGAGATATACCTGGCCATGCCTACGTTTTTCAAAAGGAAAACAGAGGGGATCACCGGTACGTTAAGGGATGAGAGACTCTCTATCATCTTTGTATAAAAGGTAAGGTCAAATACAGGCGGCAGCAT
>JAKSAX010000304.1 GCA_022361395.1 Desulfobacterales bacterium
CCGAAAAGGAACAGGCATGACAATCATAAGCACCGGCAGAATTATAAAAACCAACAAACTTATAATAAGAGGTACGGTCAATGGGTTTTGAGTTTAAGCCGCACATCATAGGCTTTGTCTGTCACTGGTGAGCCTACGGGGCTGCCGACCTTGCCGGAGTTTCCCGGCAACAGTACACAAGTGAGATGAGACTGGTCCGGGTCATGTGCTCGGGACGGGTGGACCTGGAGTTTATCTTAAGGTCCTTTGCAAAGGGACATGACGGGGTGTTCATCGGCGGCTGCCGCCTCGGGGAATGCAACTATACCACCCACGGCAACTTTGACGCCCTGGCCGTCGCCCACATGGGCAGAAAAATCCTGGAATACATGGGATTGAATCCGGACCGCCTGAGAATTGAATTCATGTCAGGGGCAGACGGCAATCTGCTGGCTGAAAAAACAGATGAATTCACAAAACAGATCAGGGACCTGGGCCCCCTTGGAAAGGCTGAAGGCCTTGACAGCAAACGCCTGGCCCTGAAATTCGAAGCTGCCCGAAACCTGGTTCCCTACCTGAGACTTGCAGAAAGGGAAAGGCTCAGGGTACCGGAAAAAACAAAAGCGGCCTATGAAACCTTCTTTGCGGGGGATGAATTTACCGCCCTGTTCGATGATGTGTTCTCAGACCTCTGGGCCATGGGCCAGATCATGGTGCTGCTGAAAAAAGCCCCCCTGTCCACCGGGGATATCAGCGATGCCCTCGGATTAAACCCTTCCGAAGTCTCAAGGTACATGAACCGTTCATCCCGCCTGGGATGGGTGAAATATGATACTGCCGCAAACTGCTACGGACTGGCAGGATAAGGAAAATGACTATGAACCAGGACATAGACTTAAACGGAATTGACAAGATCATTGACAGTCACAAGGCCGAGCAGAGCGCACTTATCCAGATCCTGCTGGATATCCAGAAGGCATTTAACTGGCTGCCCAAGGAGGCATTGGAACGGGTGAGTGAAAGACTTGAGGTCCCCCTGACCCGGGTTCAGCACATCGTGACCTTTTACAAGGCTTTTTCAGTGGTGCCCAAGGGACGGCACAAGGTTCACGTCTGTGTGGGAACCGCCTGCCATGTCCGGGGGGCAACCCGTGTGCTTGACAGGATTGAGGAAGTTGCCGGCATCGGCTCCGGCGAAACCGACCTGGACCTGAAGTTCAGCCTGGAAACCGTTAACTGCCTCGGCTGCTGTGCCCTGGGGCCGGTGGTGGAAGTCAACGGCAAGGTCCATGGCAACATGGCGCCGGAACAGACTGAGAAGATGCTGAACACATACGAGTAACTGCCACAAGGCAGATCTGGATGAGGTGAGGTGGTTTGCCTTAAAACGAAAAATGAAACTTAGTCTTCCGGATTTGCCGGAGAGTTTCTTAAAAACAACATGGAATAATAGGGAAAGATTATGGCCCAGTTGACAAGCCCTAAGACATTAGAAAGCCTGCGGCAGAAAATATTATCTGAAAGGGATGATAACAGCCCGTCAGTTTCCGTGTGTGCCGGTGCAGGCTGTATCGCCTCGGGTGCGGATGAGGTGATCGACGCCTTTAAAACGGAAATTGAAAACCAGGATCTCTCCTCCGCGGTGAACACCAGGGGAACCGGCTGTCCGGGATTCTGCGAACAAGGTCCCGTGGTTGTCATTTATCCCCAGGAGATCTGCTATCTCAAGGTGACTGCCGACGATGTCCCGGACATTGTCTCCCAGACCCTGAAAGAGGGTAAGATCGTTGACAGGCTCTTGTATGCGGATCCCGCCACAAGCAACACATCCACCTGTGAATCTGACATCCCCTTTTATAAACACCAGGAAAGAACCCTGCTGAGCGCCAACACCAGGATTGATTCAAAAGAAGTGGATGACTACCTGGCCATCGGCGGATATTCTGCACTGGCCAAGGCCCTGGGTTCCATGACCGATGTAGAGGTGCTGGAAGAGGTAAAAAAATCAAATATCCGGGGCCGGGGCGGTGCAGGGTTTCCCGCCGGCATCAAGTGGGAAGGCACCAAAAATGCGGCAGACCCGATCAAGTATGTCATTGTCAATGCAGATGAAGGAGACCCGGGTGCCTTCATGGACAGGGCGCTTTTAGAGGGCAATCCACATGCCATACTGGAAGGCCTGATCATCGGCGGTTATGCCGTGGGTGCCCAGGAGGGGTATGTCTATGTCCGCCAGGAATATCCCCTGGCCGTGGAAAACATCATCCTTGCCATTGACCAGGCCCGTGACTTAGGGCTGCTCGGCAACAATATCCTGGGATCGGATTTTTCCTTTGATGTCTTTGTCCACCAGGGGGCAGGGGCATTTGTCTGCGGGGAGTCCACCGCATTGATGACCGCCCTGGAAGGCCGGGTGGGTGAGCCAAGACCCAAGTATACCCGTTCCAACATCAAGGGCCTCTGGGAGCGGCCCTCCGTGCTGAACAACGTTGAAACCTGGGCAAACATTCCCCTGATCGTCAATGAGGGCGGAGATAAGTTTGCCAGTATCGGCACTGAAACCTCCAAAGGCACCAAGATTTTCTCCCTGGTGGGAAAAATAGAAAACACAGGCCTTGTGGAAGTACCCATGGGCATCACCCTCAGGGATATTATTTTCAACATCGGGGGCGGGGTTCCCGGGGGCAAGGAATTCAAGGCGGTCCAGACCGGCGGCCCCTCCGGCGGATGCATCCCGGCGGAACACCTGGATCTCCAGGTGGGATTTGACGAGCTTGGAAAAATCGGGTCAATGATGGGATCCGGCGGAATGATCGTCATGGATGAAGACACCTGCATGGTGGACGTGGCCAGGTACTTTATCGAATTTTTAACAGATGAGTCCTGCGGCAAGTGTGTCCCCTGCCGTGAGGGCCTGCGGCAGATGCACAGGATACTGACCGATATTACCAAAGGCAAAGGGAAACCCGGGGACATCGAAACCCTTGAGGAACTTTCCGAAACCGCCATGGAGGCATCGCTCTGTGCCCTGGGCAAAGGCGCCCCGAGTCCCTTCTTAAGCACCCTGCAGTACTTCAGGGATGAGTACGATGCCCATATCAATGACAAACGGTGTCCGGCCCTGGCCTGCAAGGACATGATCTCCTACGTGATTGATCCCGACAAGTGCCGGGCCTGCATGATCTGCCTGAGAAAATGCCCGGCCGATGCCATTGACGGGGCCAAGAAAACCATCCATGTGGTGGACCAGGAAAACTGCACACGCTGCGGCACCTGCCTTGATGTCTGCCCCGGCAAATTCGGTGCGGTAAAGAAAATTTCAGGTGAGCCTGTACCACCGCCACTTACCGATGAAGAACGAAAAATCACTAAAAAAGAGCGGGTAAAATGAGCCAATTCTTATTGGAAATAGACGGAAAAAAGGTTGAAGCCGGTCCTGACATGACCGTGCTTGCGGCTGCCCAGGCCGCCGGGATCGAAATCCCCACACTCTGCCACCACGAAAAACTGGTTCCTTTTGGCGCCTGCCGCCTCTGTATTGTGGAGCTTGTATTTGACAGCTGGAGCCAGCTGGTGGTCTCCTGCGTGTATCCGGCCAAAGAGGGGCTGGTTGTCAAAACCCGGTCCGAAAAGGTGGACAGGGTCCGGAAAACCATTGTTGAACTCCTGATGGCCCATGCCCCTGATGCACCTGACCTGAAAAAGTATGCCGCAGATTACGATGCCGTACCGGACCGGTTTGAGGCAGATCCTTCATTCTGCATTCACTGCGGCCTGTGCGTGAGATACTGCGCCGAAGTCAAGCAGGCAGACGCCCTGGGCTTTGTCGGCCGCGGCGTCAACAAAGAGATCAGCTTTATCCCGCAGATTGCGGCCACGGCATGCGAAGACTGCAAGGAGTGCTTTCCCCTGTGTCCCACCTCCTATCTGCAGGCAGCATATGTACTCACCAAATCACTGGCATTTCAATAAAAGGGAGACATCATGACAGAACTCAAGTTTCATAAGTTAACAAAAGAAAACGGCATTGCCCGCGTTCTTCTCAACCGGCCCGACCACAATGTATTCAACATCGATATGATGGAAGAACTGACAGGTCTGCTTTCCACCCTCAATGAGGATGCAGATCTCAAGTGCGTGGTTCTCGGGGCTGAAGGAAAAAGCTTTTGCGCAGGGGTTGAGGTAGCAGATCACAAACCGGAACTTGCCCCTGAAATGATGCGCGTTTTCAACGCCCTTCTCAAACAGATCCATGCCCTGGCTGTCCCGTCCGTTGCCGCGGTCCAGGGGGCCTGCCTGGGCGGGGGAATGGAAGTGGTCGTGGCCTGCGATATGATCGTTGCCTCAAAAAAGGCTATATTCGGCCAGCCTGAAATCAAGCTGGGGTTCCTGCCCCCCTATGCAGCAGTCCGCCTGCCCCACCTGGTCGGCCCTGCCAAAGCCGTTGAAATCTGCACCACAGGCAGGAGGTACTCGGCCAAGGATGCCCGCAGGATGGGTCTTGTATCCGATCTTCTGGATGCGGATGAATTTGAACAGGGCGTGGACAAGGTGGTCAAGGAACTGACCCACGCAAGCCCCCTGATCATCCGTCTCAACAAGCAGGCCGTGACCCGCCATCTGGGCATGGACATCGACTCGGCCATGGAAAGCGTTACCACCATGTTCCTGGATGAGCTGATGACAACCGAGGATACCTGTGAGGGCATTGCCAGTTTTGAGGAAAAACGGCGGCCCCAGTGGAAAAATAAATAGGTAAAAATAAATCGCTCAAAACTTAAGTAATGGAAATATCATCCTGTGTTAATGCCCTATGCTGAAAAAAGTATGAAAGAGACGCCCTATTACCCGAAGATGGGAAATGCAGGCCTGAGCCCGACCCATGCCGTCAGGGCAGTTGACGCCAATGGTGAACCGAGACAGGTCGACATTGCCGGAGAGTTTCCCATGACCATCTATGTCAACGGACAGGAGATTGTTACCCTGATGACCCTGGGCACACACCCGGAGGACCTCGCCCTGGGATATCTCCGCAACCAGCGGCTGATCACGGATATCGAAGAGATTGAATCCGTGGAGGTGGATTGGGACACCGAGTCCGCACATATAAAAACCCGTCAGGAAGGGGATGGTTTCCGCGGTAAGCCGGACCACAGGATCATCACCACAGGATGCGGCCAGGGCACCCTTTTCAGTTGCACACTGGATGGTCTTTATGACAGGAAACCGGTTCATAAGACAGTTCATAAATCCACCGTACAACGGCTGGTTAAATCCCTGACCGGATACAATAAAATTTACAGGGCGGCAGGCTCTGTCCACGGCTGTGCCCTGTGCACCGACGACGGCGTTGACATTTTCATTGAGGATGTGGGCCGCCACAATGCCCTGGATACCATTGCCGGCCAAATGTGGCTGACGCGCATCCAGGGCAAGGATAAAATCTTATACACCACCGGCCGGCTGACCTCGGAAATTGTGATCAAGGCAGCTCTCATGGAAATACCGGTGTTAATCTCCCGGTCCGGGATCACCCATATGGGGCTTGAACTGGCCAGGGATCTGGACATCACCATGATTGCCCGGGTAAAGCGGAACAACTTTTTAGTCTTTAACGGATATGACCGGGTTGTTCTTGATTAAAACACCGGACTGAAGACCGGAATGGCATACCCGGCAGCAAAGGATAACAACAGGCAGGCAAATAATTATAAACAGCAGAAACCAATACAGATAATATTTAAGGAGAGTCACTATGACATCAATGATATCTTGGCAGATGGTTAAACCCGGCAGCCCGCTGGAACGTGTGGAATCCCCCTTGCCGGAACCGGGCGAAGGCGAAGTCCTCTTAAGTGTCAGCGGATGCGGTGTCTGCCATACGGATCTGGGCTTCTTCTATGACGGCGTGCCCATGAAATCCCCCCTGCCCATGACCCTTGGCCATGAGATCAGCGGGCGTGTCCTGGCCACGGGCCCGGGTGCAGAAGACTGGGCCGGATGCGCTGCAGTGGTTCCGGCGGTCATGCCCTGCGGGGAATGCCATGTCTGCAAAACCGGGATGGGCAATATCTGCATGGCCCAGAAAATGCCGGGCAATGATATCCAGGGCGGGTTTGCCAGCCACATCCTGGTACCGGCCAAACAATTGTGCAAGGTCCCCCTGGACGACCAGGGAAACCCCGCCGGAGATACCGGCATTACCCTTGAAGAACTCTCGGTTGTGGCCGATGCCATCACCACACCCTACCAGTCCATTATTGAGGCCAAGTTAGGGGAACAGGACCTGGCCGTCTTTATCGGCGTGGGCGGTGTGGGCGGATTCGGGGCGCTTCTGGCCAAGAGTTTCGGCGCGGCAGTGGTAGCCATTGATGTGGACAACCAGGAACTGGAGAACATGTCCCCATATGTGGACGCCACCCTCAATGTCGCGGAACTTTCCTTCAAAGAACTCAAAAAAGAGGTGTTTGCCACCGCCAAAAGAACGGGTCGGGCCCGGACCAGCCTGAAGATCTTTGAAACCTCGGGAACGGCTCCCGGCCAGGAGACCGCTTTCGGCCTGATGACCTTCGGCTCCCACCTCTCCGTGGTCGGATTTACCCTGGCCAAGGTAAACATCAGGTTATCCAACGTAATGGCGTTTAACGCCACCATGCGGGGGAACTGGGGATGCCTGCCCGAATATTACGATCCCGTGGTCAAACTGATCCTGGACGGGAAGATGGAGCTAAAATCTTTTGTTAAAAGCTTTCCTCTGGATTCCATCAACGAGGTCTTTGAGATGGCCCACAACAAACAGATCAATGAACGTCCCATTATGGTGCCTTAGGATCGGCTCCAAGATTACTTGGTCTTTTGTTTTCAAAATCCCCGGTTGGGGTCTTTTGCAAAAAATACCCATTTAAGGGGTTTTGGAAATAATTTAGATCAAGTTATTTTGTAACGATTCCTTTAAAAAAATATAAGTATTCAAGTTCGAAAATAAAAAACAAATATATTTAAGGAGGAGTAAATGAGTGATTTAAGTTGGCTGCCCCGCGAATCAGGACTGAAGGACCATCATCTCTGGAGTGAAGATCTGTTTTCCGATGAAGCCCCGGGCGTCATGTATGAGAAAAAACCCATTATGGACCCCAAAGGAGAAGCTGTTGAAGGGCTCTACTCCGCCTGGATCACCCTGAACAACCCCATCCAGTACAACTCCTATACCACGGATATGGTCAAGGCCGTTATTGCCGGTTTTCACCGTGCATCAGCCGATTCCTCGGTTGTGGCCTGCATCTTCACGGCCATGGGGGACAAGGCATTCTGCACCGGCGGCAACACCAAGGAATATGCAGAGTATTATGCCACACGGCCCAATGAGTACGGTCTTTACATGGACCTGTTCAACCAGATGGTGGACACCATCCTGTTCTGCAAAAAACCCACCATCTGCCGGGTCAACGGCATGCGGGTGGCCGGCGGCCAGGAAATCGGCATGGCCTGCGACACCACTATCTCAAGCGATCTGGCCATCTTCGGCCAGGCCGGCCCAAAGCACGGCAGCGCACCGGACGGCGGGTCCAGTGACTTCCTTCCCTGGATGCTGCCCATGGAACTTGCCATGTGGAACTGTGTCTCCTGCGAGATGTGGAGCGCCTATAAGATGAAACGTCTCGGACTGATCTCCAAATGCGTACCCGTTATCAAAGACGGGGACGAATGGGTCCGCAACCCGGGCATTGAAGTCGACAACTATTTGGCTGACGGAGAAATTGTATACGGTGAACCCAAGACCGGGGACGCGGCAAAAGAGGCCCGTGCCTACCTGAAAACCGCCAAGATCGATTTCGAACTCCTGGACAAGGAAATCGACAAGATCCTGTGGACGTATACCAACCTCTTCCCGGGCTGCCTGATCAAGAGTATTGAAGGCATCCGCCTGAAGAAAAAAGCCTTCTGGGATCAGGCCAAGGTCATCAACCGCCACTGGCTGGCAGCCAATATGAGCGGCGAGGCCTTCCTGGGATTCACGGCCTTCAATACCAAGAAAATCACCGGACAGGATACCATTGACTTCATCGAATACAGGAGACGCCTGGCAGCCGGAGATCCCGTTGACACGGAATTGAAAGCCGCCGTGCTGGGAACCCCTAAAGAATAATGATGCCGCAGGCCCGCGGATAAAAGCCGCGGGCCTGCCCCAAGGAGGAACAGCCATGCTGTTAAAGGGAAAAACCGCCCTTGTCACGGGAAGTGCCCAGGGCATCGGTGCGGCCGTAGCCGTGATGATGGCAGAAGAAGGGGCGGATATCTGCCTGACCGATATCAGAACCGCTGAGGATGCTTCCGGAATTGTGGAAAAAATCCGGACCATGGGACGGGAGGTCATCTATGCTGAAGGGGATGTTTCGTCCTTTACGGCCGCCAGGGCCGTGGTTGAGAAAGCCCGTGAGGCCTTTGGCAAACTCGATATCCTGGTCAACAACGCCGGAATAAACTGGGACGGGGTGTGCTGGAAAATGAAAGAAGAGCAGTGGGACAAGGTCCTGGAGATCAATTTGAAGGGGTATTTCAACTTTACCCGTCATGTGGCCCCCCTCTTCAAGGCCCAAGGCTCCGGCAGGATCGTCAATGTCACCTCCATCAACGGAATACGGGGGAAATTCGGCCAGTCCAACTATGCCGCATCCAAGGCAGGGGTTATCGGCTATACA
>JAKSAX010000214.1 GCA_022361395.1 Desulfobacterales bacterium
CTAGACATAATGGCTGACAGTTGAAAACACGACCTGCCTCAAAGTATAAAAGTTTTAGGTAAATTAAGAACTTTTAACAACAAGGAGGCAGGTCGTGAAGAAAACTATAAAATATATTGGTCTTGATGTCCACAAAGATACAATTCAGGTTGCAATTGCAGAAGAAGGAAGAAAGAGCCCGGTTATGTCATACGGCAACATACATAACACGCCATTGAACATAGATAAATTGATTCGAAAACTCAAGTCCAGTGGGCATGAGTTGAGTGTGGTCTATGAAGCAGGGCCAACAGGGTATGGGATTTACCGGCAACTTAAAGCACAAAACGTTGAATGCGTAGTCGTCGCTCCTTCGTTAATCCCTAAAAAGAGTGGAGACAGGGTAAAAACAGACCGGCGGGATGCAATCAACCTGGCACGACTGCATAGGTCAGGGGATTTGACAGAAATACATGTTCCAAATGAAGAAGATGAAGCTATCCGTGATCTTACCAGGGCGAGGGAGGATGCAAGGATCTGTGCAAAAAAAGCAAAGCAGCGTTTGAATTCCTTTCTGCTTAGGAATAACAAGACATATTCGGGCAAAGGCAAATGGAATAAAACGCATTTGGCCTGGTTATCAGAATTGTCTATGCCCCACCCGGCACAACAGGTTGCTCTTCAGGAGTATTTCGATACCTTAAAGGAATCCCTTCAACGAATTGACCGGTTAACAAATCAAATTGCAAATGTAGTGGAACATTGGCGCCTGGAACCTGTTGTGAAGGCTATACAAAGTTTAAGAGGCGTATCCATGATCGTTGCGGTAACCACATTGGCGGAATTAGGTGATATCAATCGATTTAAGAATCCCAAACAATTAATGGCATATCTGGGTTTGGTGCCGTCAGAACACAGTAGCGGGTTAAAAAACAAGAAAGGAAGTATTACAAAAACAGGGAACGGGCATGTAAGAAAAGTTCTTACAGAAGCGGCATGGGCATACCGGTTTAATCCTAAAAAGAGTCTTCATATTTTAAGGAGACAGCAAGGCATTCCTAAATCAGTCTGTGATATTGCTTGGAAGGCTCAGCTTCGATTGTGCAATAAATATAGATCTCTAAGCAATCGAAAGGTGACCCAAGTTGCAGTAACAGCTGTCGCCAGGGAACTGATCGGCTTTATCTGGGCCATTTGTAGAGAAATGGAATCAATCAAAGAGAACCGGTTGGCGGCTTAAGAACGTACTGAAATTAATATGAAGATAGTAAACACAATAAAGAACAACAGAAATAGAAAAACCGCCGGAAAGGCAGCCTGTGCCCCACTGGATTTTTTGAAGGTCCAGTGGAACACAGGCCGCCTTCCCAGCTCATCGCAGTATCGATTAGTGGTCCACTTAAGGTGGTAAAGACATAACATAGATCAATACATTGCAAAGGCGCGGTCACGGTTATGGGAGAACCCTCGTTCGGGTTATGGAATAATGCAGTAAACAAATATCCGGCACTAGACTGAGGCAGCCCCCGACGAACGCAAGTCATGCGGTACCCAACCCGCGAATATCAGCGTGATCATCCGTCGAATCAATGATCCCGCCTTTGCAATGATTGATGAATCATACCCCAAATAAATTTTAGGGCAGGGTTGATATTTTTTGTTGACAAGTGTCAGCCATATCAACCCGAACATTTCAATTCTCATCTTCCAGGCAAGCTGAATTTACTTCATCTGCTTTGCTACAGGCCGTTTGCGGTAAATGATTACAGCTGCCCGTCCTGTAACTTGCATCTAAAGCAAATTCGACTCGTGAAATATCACTTCAATGTATCGCAGATGAATTTCAAATTTCATCAGCAGTTGATTTTTCAATATCGATGATTTTGGATGTCAGGTAGGGCTTGGTTTCGTACCTGGTGAGATTTGTCAGGTCATGGGTGAGCCGGGCCAGTCTGTCCACCTCCCTGTGAATGACAGAGAGGGCATTGGCGGTTTCCTTGTCCAGATCTGTTTTATCTGACAGTATTTCACAATACCCCATGATGACCTGGAGGGGCTGGCTGAGTTCGTGACATACCCCGCCGGTTGTTTCCAGGGCTGTTGCCAGTTTTTCTTTTTCCAGCCTCACCCGTTCGTGGGTCCGTTCCTCCGTAAGATCGTGGATGGAGAGGAGGGCGACATGTCTGCCGGCCAGCTTCAGGGGTTTTGTGGAAAACCTCAGGATCCGTTTTCCCTTGTTTTTGAGTTCCTTTGTGGTTTCAATCATATACCGGGGAGTGCCTTTTGTCAGGGTGTCTTCAAGGGCCTCTTTGAACCTGCACCTGGCGCAGTTCTGGCTGAAGCCGCATCCCTTAAGGTGTTTTTCATGATTGATGCAGGAAAAGGCCTCGCCCGGGATAAGGCCGATGAGGCGTTCTTTATCTTTATTGGTAAATTCAAGTGATACCTTGTTTGCCAAAAGAACGCTCCTGCACTGGTCAATGACCAGTATGGCCAGGGGCAGGGCGTTTATAATTTCAAGAAGCCCTTCCCGGGTATACTCCCTGACGATTTTAGCCATTGGTCTTACCCGGTTTTCCAGCGAGTAATTTTTTCAAAGGCTGCATTGGCCGCATCCAGGAGGTCCGCCATGCTCACCGGTTTTTTAAAATAGTCATCAAACCCGGCATCCCTGCAGTCGGACAGCTCAAATAAGGAGGCATACCCGGTCAGCGCGTACAGGATGGACATGGGCATTTGCTTTTTTATGGTACGGCAGAGGTCGATGCCGTTCATTGCAGGCAGATTCAGGTCGAGAAACATGACATGGATCTCCTCTGTTTTGAGGATCTCAAGGGCCTCTTCTGCGCTGGCAGCTGTTTTTACATGGTAGCCCTGTTTGGTAAAGGCCAGCTCAAACATGCTTAATATGGTTGTTTCATCATCAACAATAAGTATGGTTTTTTCAGACATGGGTTTCCTCTTTCTAAGGTTTGAAGGCCTGAACGTTTATCTGTGTTCAATTGCTTTCGGCAAGCTGAAATATACCGTGGATATCCAGGATAAGCCCAACCCTGCCGTCCGCAAGTATGGCGCCGCCTGAAAATCCCTGGATCCCTTCAAGGTTTCCGCCGAGGCTTTTAATGACATATTCGTCTTTGCCTAGAAGTTCATCAATGACCAGGGCTTTTTGTTCGTCTTTTGATTCAACAACCACAGCCAGGCAATCCCATACATTTTTTGTGTCTTCCTCACCGGAGTAAAGTCCTCTCAGGCGTACAATGGGGATGAGCCGTTCCCTCTCCTTGATCAGCTCCCCTTTGCCTTCAACGGTAAAACAATTTTCTTTTTCCGGTTTAAAGGCCCGCTGGATTGCAGTGGTGGGGATCACATATTTTTCTTTGCCCACCCGGACCAGCATGCCGTCTATGATGGCCAGGGTCAGGGGAAGGCTGATGGTGAACTTGGTGCCGATACCTTTTTGGGATTCTATTTTCAGGTGGCCCCTGAATCTTTCTATGCCGGACTTGACCACATCCATGCCCACTCCCCTGCCGGAGACGTCGGTGATCTCCTTGGCTGTTGAAAATCCCGGCTGAAGGATGAGGTCATAAATCTGGGGATCGGTGAGTTGGTCGTTTTCCGATACCAGGCCTGACTGGACGCCTTTTTCCATTATCCGGTCCTTGTCAAGACCCTTGCCGTCATCCTGGATTTCAATGATGATATTGCCGCCTTTATGATAGGCACTCAGGTGAACGGTTCCCTGGTCCGGCTTGCCTGTGTCCCGCCGCTGATCAACAGGTTCAATACCGTGGTCCACGGAGTTCCGGATCATATGCACCATGGGTTCGTACAGGGCATCCACTACGTTTCTGTCAATTTCCGTCTCTTCTCCGGCCATGGTGAGATTGACGGGCTTGCCTGATTTTTTGGACAGGTCCCTGACCAGCCGGATCATCTTCATGAATGTGGCTTTTATGGAGATCATCCTCATGGACATGGCAATGTGCTGCATGTTGGAGACGATCTGCCCCAGCTGGGTGACGCTCTGGATCAGGGACGGGTCGTCGGAAACCTTTTGTTTGAGCATGGACTGGGCAATGACCAGCTCTCCTGCATAATCCACCAGGTCATCCAGTTTTTCCGTATTCACCTTGACCTGGGTGGCCACCCGTTTTTTCTCCGTTTTCTGCTCCATCAGGGCCTGGGCCACCTGGACGGGTTCGGCTTTCTTTTCTTCAACCAGGATCTCACCGATTTTTTTATTCGGTTTGACTTTCTGGGTTTCCAGGGTCTCTTCAAGGCTCTTCTCGTCAATGACGCCCTGCTTTACAAGAATTTCACCCAGGGGTTCCTTGGTGCCTTTGGTCAGTTGGATATGAAGATTCTGGAGCCTGTCTCTGAGCCCGTTGATATCAATATCATGATCCGGCAGCTTTACCCCCTGGGCAACACCCTGCTTCACCCTTTTAATCAATTGCTTCAGCGTGTCCACGGATTCCAGAATGGCATCCGTGGCAAGGTCATTGATCATGAACTCTCCGCTGCGTGCACTGTCCAGAAGGTTTTCCGTGGTATGGGCCAGCTGGTTGATTTTCTTCAGCGACAGAAAACCTGCAACCCCTTTGATGGTGTGAACCGGCCTGAAAATATTGTTTATGATGTCCGAATCTTCGGGATCCTGTTCCAGTTCGATCAGGTGAACCTCTATGGAATCAAGGTTCTCCTCTGCCTCGGAGACAAAATCCATCAGGATCTCCAGGTCCTCACCGGATATGGGTTCCGGTTCCTGGTCTGGGTCTTCAGGCGCTTCAGGGGACTCTTCCCGGGGGGCAGGCTCTGCAGGTTCGGTTACTTCCGGTTCATCCTCCGGCACAGCCTTTGTCAGGATGGATGAATCAAGAATATCAATGACATCCCTGGTTTCAAAAGTAAACTCAATCCCCTTTTTCATGTGCCTGAACAGGGCTTCGAGAAGCAGGCGGGCATCTTCCAGGGGTTTGGTCCGTGACATGGTTTCAAGGGTCATGTTCTCAACAAAATGCCTGCAGGATTCGACGACCTGATAGAAGGTATCTGAATCTGTCTGCCTGGCAGAAACGGACAACTCTTCCAGCAGCAGAATCATACTGCCCAGATCAGGTGTTTCGCCGGGGCAGAATTCACCAATGAGTTTAGAAAAACGCTTCAACTGTTTTGACAGGTCTTCCATTACAGCTTTTTTATCCACTACTTGCTCCTCCAAAGGAAAATAGACGCCTAATCGTTAATCAGGGCGGCAGCGTTTGTCAAGTATTTTGATTAACTCTGTGGTCTCCGGTTTGGTCACATAGTTGTCTGCCTGGACTTTGTGGCATTTTGCCTTCATCTGTTTGTTTATCAGAGAGGAAAACATGATCACATAAATATTCTTGAGACTATTGCTCTGCTTTACCCGCCGACACAGGGTCAGGCCGTCCATTTTCGGCATCTCAATGTCTGTGATCAAAACAGTCTTTCTTAATTTCTCCGGTGTGGGATTCTGATAATTCATCCGGAGAAACGCCAGGGCATCTTCACCGTTTATGAAATCATCTATATGAAGAAACCCGGCATTCTTAAGGCTCTTGACTACGGATTTCCGCATGAGCGGCGAGTCCTCGGCAAACAGGATTTCGATCTGGTCCCGCGGGATACTCTCTTTTTGAAGAATAACATCATCGGCCACCTCTTCCAGGATCATGTCTGGGAATATGGAGGCCAGTATATGTTCAAGGTCCAGCACCAGGATCTGGGTGTCTTCCACATGGACAGATCCGGTGAAGCAGGCATTGCCTTCAAGCATGGCATCCATGGGGACAAACTCCTGCCAGGACATCCTGTATATCCGTTTGACCCCCTGGACCTTGAAGCTGTTCACCGTGTTATTAAACTCAGTGACCACGATGATTTCCCGGTCTCCGTCCTGGTCTGCATCAATATCAAGAATCCGGGAAAGATCCATCAGGGGGACGGTCTTGTCCCGGTACAGATACATCCCCGCAACACCGGGCGGAGAATCCGGCAACGGCGTGACCCGTTCCGAGTCGTATTGTTGAATAGATTGGACTTTTGCCACGTTCATCCCAAAGGCCTGCTCACCCACGAAAACGGTGAGCAACTCCATCTCATTGGTGCCTGATTCCAATAGTATTCCTGAATTGACAGCCGTTGTCATCGTCATTTTTTCTCCTTTATCCGGACGTCTTCAGTCCGTTTTTTCCTTTTCGGTCAATGTGATTCTCCGGATATCCGTGTGGATATGACAGTGTCCAGTTGGGAAGGGATATACTCTGAATCCGTTTTGGGAGCCTGCTGTATATCCCTTACAATGCACAGTATCATGGGAACTTCGCCGCTGAGAATCACAGTGTTTAATACATGACAGGGAATCCACTCCTTGGTCGCCTGATTAAATATTGAGGTCGATGATTCTTCCCACCCTTTATCTATCAGGGATTGCCTGTTATTTCCAGGTTTTGGTAAGAGCCCGAGTTCCATTCCGTTTTTATTTGAAATATCATGTTTGGAATACCCCAGGGCAAGACAGAATGAGGTGTTAACCTCAATAATCTCTCCCTTGCCCAGGGTGAATTTTGCCATGGGTGTCTCATTTTGCCTGAAGAGCCTGAGCAGGGCCTTGTCGGTTTTAACAGGCCGGGGGGCGGTTTTCTCCTCACCATGTTTGTTTGTATTTGTACTGTCCCGGTCATCAATAATTGCCCGGCTGTGGGATTTGTTTTTTTGAAACAGGTAAAAGAAAAAGAGTACAAGGCTGGTCAGGACCAATGCCAGGGTCAGCACCGGCTGAATCTGATGCCCGCCTCCCCCGCTGCCTCCGGGGGACTGGGCCATGGCAGCGGCCGGAAAAAAGAGACTGCCGGTAATGAGCCAGGCTGCCCAGTAAGAAAACTGCCTTGAATGCTGGTATAAGGTTCCCAAATTATGGCCTTAGTTGCAAAATAATTATGGTTTCGGGTTATATCCGTTCATATCCGCGATATTATTATTTGGTTCGGGTTGCAGGGTAATGTTTTTGATGTTAGTGAAACAATGACAACGTGATCTGTTAACCCGATCAATGTACCATATTCAGGAAAGGGATGCAAAAAAAAACACCGGGCAGTATTATATAGAAATCTTTTTTGACGCGTATTATTTCCAGGGATTTTCTTTTCGCCACTTCCGGGGGCTCAGGTATTTGTCGCCAAGGGACCACATCCCCGAATTTTTCTTCCTGGCAATATCCTGCTCTTTTCTGTAAACCGCAACATTCAGGCCGGGTGCGGGTTTCCCCTGGTAAACCTCAGCCAGGCCTGCGCGGATCATTTTCAGGTTAACATTCTGGCCGTCAGAGAAAACTTCAGCCAGGATCCGGTTGTATCCGCCTTCCCCGTATTGTTTGAGTTCAACCTCTTTTTTATAAATCAATTGACTGATTGCCTGTTTTGCCCTCTGGCTGAAAGGTTGTCCGGGCTGCCCCTTTCTTCCCATCTCCGGTGCATCAATGCCCACCAGCCTCACCTTGAACTCAAGGCCTGCCCCCCTGACCCGGATAGTATCACCGTCAAATATCCTGATCACAGTGAACAACCGGTCCCGGGGAATCTTAACCTCTTTTTCATCCATGCGGATGATGTTGCCTTCCGGGGGCGGGGAAATATTGGAGACATGCAGGATACCGTTTTCATCCGTCCAGATATATAAATCCGCACGGGCCGTATCCGGTCCGGCAAGGCTTATCAAGGCCAGATAAACGCCTGTAAGAATCAGAACAAAAATATAATTCGGTTTAAGGCCAGGGTCCATGTTGTCTCCTGGTAGAGCAGAGTTAACGCATTTTACTTTTCAGACCCAATGATTCTAATAGGTTACTTTTGTACAGGCAATCGCAGGTAAAATCCGGATAATGCATAAGTGTCCAAACCTTTAAAAATTAAAAATCGTGCCAGATTTAACAGCGATTGCCCTGCCTGGTAGAAAAGTAACAGGATGGAAAAACTATAAATGAAACAGTCGGTAATGACAATAGAAATCAGGGAAGCATGCCGTATCCATCACGGCAATTATATGATATCTGTA
>JAKSAX010000129.1 GCA_022361395.1 Desulfobacterales bacterium
AATCTATTCCATCCCGGATGAGTATTTTCCGTATCGCGCAGCCCCATTGCACCGGGACCGCTTGAGCAATGCAGACTGGGCCGCTGCCAGGTTCTCTGTTTTGCCCTGCCATGTTTTCAGCGGCTGTTCCTGAAGTGCCCGGCCATAGGAAAAACTCAGCTCCCACGGGTTGGGTCCCATTTTATTCATGGCATTGAGATGCGCCGTGGCAAGTTCCGAACTCTGGCCGCCGGATAAAAAGGCAATGCCCGGGACAGCTGCCGGGACCACCCGCCTAAAGACCCTCAGGGTGGCACGGGCCACGGTATCCACATCCGTCTGTTCAGGGCAGGTATCCCCTGCCGTCACCATACTGGGCTTTAATATCATCCCTTCGAGAAAAACCCTGTGAGCTGACAGTTCCGAAAACACTGTCCGCAATACCCATTCACTTACCCGCTCGCAGGCATCGGCGTCATGGCTGCCGGTCATAAGGATTTCAGGCTCAACAATGGGAACAAGCCCGGCAGCCTGGCAAAGGGCGGCATACCGGGAAAGTGCATGGGCATTGATCTCCACGGCCAGCCGTGTGGGCAGATGGCCCCCGATGTTGATCACCGCCCGCCACTTGGCAAACCCTGCCCCCTGTTTTTCAAATCCCTCCAGCCGTTCCCCAAGACCGTCAAGGCCCTGGGTGGCCTTTTCCTCCCGGGTGCCTGGAATCAGGGTCAGGCCCGTGTCCACCTTTATGCCCGGGATAATCCCCCGTTCTTTGAGAAGGTCAGTAAAAGGCCGGCCATCTGAAGATGACTGCCCAAGGGTCTCTTCAAACATAATCACCCCGGAAATATAATCCTGGATTTCCGGTGCGGTAAACAGGAGTTCCCGGTAGGCTCTCCTGTTCTCTTCGGTTGATGCCACATCAATGGTATCAAACCGTTTTTTAATGGTAAGGTTGCTTTCATCGGCAGCCAGGATGCCCTTGCCCGGTGCAACCAGGGCCTGTGCCGTTTCTGCCAGACGGTCTGAAATTTCAGGGGATAAACAATAGGTACCCATTTGAATCACTCCTTTATGGTTTGAAAGATTTTGTTTGTAACCGGAACGGTACAACCTATGATAAGCTTTTTTTGAGAGAAGACAAGATTAGCCGGGACTAATTCAAAAAGCGTTTCACTGCCAGTTTCTTATTTCCATCTTCAAAGATCATTCTTTTCCCTTTGACGGGATTTATCGGAGTATTATGAATCGCAGTCTAAACATCATAGTTGATATTAAAGAAAATTACAAGAAAGCTTGAATTACGGCATTTCCAACAATTGCCCATGGCTTTTTTCCCGTTTTCAGGATAAAGTTCCGGGTCTATGACACTGACCTTTATCCATATATTGCCTGTCCTGATCACCGGGTTTGCCGCAGTGGTCCACGGGGCTGTAGGTATTGGGTTTCCCCTGATCGCCACCCCGCTGCTGGCAATGGTGACCGATGTTAAAACAGCTATTCTCCTGCTGGTGGTGCCCACCATTGCCATTAATCTG
>JAKSAX010000128.1 GCA_022361395.1 Desulfobacterales bacterium
AAATCGCCTTGTTTAATTCTAGTTATTCTTCTGATACTGAACCTTCCCCAGGCAGGAGCGGAAAACAGGTTTATTGACTATCACGGGTTCACAACCTTTTACGGGCACAGCGACTGGACCGGTATCGGGCCGGATCCCCTTGACGACTATGAGTGGACATCGGTGAGCTACCTGGCGGGGAAAAATTTAAGTTCATGGTTTGCCTTTGAAACCCAGTTCGGTGTCGGTTACCTTGAGACGGAGAACTTCGGTGACAGTTTCAGCCTTGAAGGCAGGATACTGGCAAATCTTCATTATAAGTTCCTATACCTTAAAATCGGTGGCGGTGCAGCCCACCTTTTTGATGACGACAACCTGCCTGGCCTGGCAGAGTCGAATATTTACGGGATCATCACAGGGTCCGCCGGGTTCCGCTTCCTGTTTAACCGCAAGGAGAAACCGCCTGTGGAGTTCACCCTGGGATATGGTGTAGAGCATATGTCGGCACCGTCCAAGGGAGGGGAAGACGGAGATGACGGCTGGAATACCGGTGGTGTAAGGCTGACCCTGGCCTGGGCCTTTTAACCTGAAGCCTCCGAATCCCTGTCACGGGGCAGAAAAAAGCCCAGCAGCAGACAGCAGGCAGATACCACCGCAACTGTGGCAAAGGCAGCCCCGACACCGTCCAGAACGGCATTCTGCAGTATCTCCAATGTCCGGGCCGGCATCTGAGCCTGGTACTCCGGCTGAAACAGGTGGGAAAGGCTCTCCCTGAGTTGGGTCATCATTTCCCCGGATCCCCCCTTTGACAGGACAGCGGACAGTTCCGGTCCGCCGTTCTCAAGCCCCCTGAACAGTCTCGTGGTAACCATGCCGCCGGAGATGCCTACCCCCACGGTTCCGCCAAGGGTCCTGCCGAACTGGTGAAAGGAGGTGGCCATTCCCAGGTCTGCCGGTCCCACGCTGTCCTGAACAATGAGAAGGGTGGCCAAAGAGATAAATCCCATACCCAGTCCGATAATGACAAAGACAAAGAAACAATGGGCCGGGGAGGTATCCCGTCCGAATCCCAGGCAGAGCAATGCACCGGCCACCATGAAAACGGCACCGGTGACAGAGGCCTTCCTGGCACCGAACCGGTCCACTGTGCGCCCCATGGCAAGGCTGCCCGCAGACCAGCCAAGACTCAGGGAAAGCATGGCATATCCCACCACCATGGGCGGCTGGGACAGGGCGCCCTGGAGGAAAAGCGGGGCATAGGCAAAGAGGGAGAAAATCGCAAAACTGGCCCCGAAGGTCATCAGGTTGCCAAGGGCAAACCCGGGATAGCGGAAAAAGGAAAAATCCAGAAACGGGTCCCTGGCCCGCCGTTCGGCCAGGACAAAACCGGTGCCGAGTATCAGGGTGGACAGAATCAGGCCAATCCCGGGGCCTGAGTCCCAGGGGATCTCCCTGCCGCCTGTCATGACAAGGGTGAGTCCGCCCAGCACCATGCCTGAAAAACAGGTAATCCCGGCCCAGTCCAGGTTCGCCCGGCCCGGTTTTTCCCTGAGTTCTTTAAAGAACAGGCCAATCCCGGCCAATGAGAGCAGCCCCAGGGGAATATTGATATAGAAAATCCACCGCCAGGAAAAATAGGTCACCATAAATCCGCCCAGGGTGGGACCGATAAGAGATGAAATTCCCCAGACAGAAGAGGCCAGGCTCAGGGTTTTCCCCCGCTGGCCGGGCAGGGCAACGTCGGACAGCACCACATAAACCAGGGCAAAGATTCCGCCGGCCCCGATTCCCTGAAAGGCCCTGGCCGTCACCAGAACTCCCATGGAGGGAGAGGCGCCGGCAGCGGCAGAAGCCAGGACAAAGAGGGCAATTGAGATCACCATGAGCCGTTTTGCCGCAAAGAGATCCGATAACTTCCCGAATACAGGCAGGGAGACGGCCCTGGCCAGAAAATAGGCGGAATAGACCCAGGCATAGAGGGAAAGGCCGCCAAGTTCGGCAATGATCGTGGGCATGGCCGCAGACATGACCAGGGCATCCAGGGCCCCCAGAAAAAGGGCCAGGAGTGCCGCCCAGATGATCATTCCCCGCTCCCCGGGGCCATCGGCGGTTTCAGGCCGCGTATCCGTGACAGTCATGCCCTGAACCGCTCATCCAGGCGGCTCACCCCCATGCCGGTTCTGGGCATGACCTCGATCCGGGTCAGTATCCTCTCCTTCAGGGCTTCCACATGGGAGATCACCCCGATCATCTTGCCGTCCGCATTAAGATTGTCCAGGGCATCCAGGGCAATATCCAGGGTTTCGGCATCCAGGGTGCCGAAGCCTTCATCCAGGAACAGCGAGTCGATCCGGGTCTGGCTGGACACCAGGTCGGACAGGGCAAGGGCAAGGGCAAGGCTCACCAGAAAACTCTCCCCCCCTGACAGGGTCCTGGTATCCCGGACTGAATCCGCCTGCCAGGTATCCACCACCTCAAGGCTCAAGGTCTCGTCATCCCTTTGCCGGAGCAGATACCGGCCGTGGAGCTGTCCCAGCCGCTGATTGGCAAGGTAGAGCAGATGGTCCAGGGTCAGCCCCTGGGCAAATTTTCTGAACTTATCCCCCTCCTTTGACCCGATAAGGGAGGAGAGGTGCATCCAGTTGTCATACACCGCCTTTTGGCGGTCAATCTTCTCAAACAGCGCAGCCTGGTTTTCACGCTGCTCCCGGTCCGCCCTGATCTTCTCACCAATCTCTCCCTGCTGTCTCACCAGGGCCTGGGCCTTTTCATCAAGCCCTTTGATTTCACCCTCAAGGCCTTCCCTGGAAGTCCGGCCCAAAGACAGCGCTTCCGGAGCTCCGGCCATATGGTCCGATATTGCCTTCTTAATCTGTACCCCGAGGGTGGCAGCCGCCTCAATCCCCTTGTCCAACCTTGTCTTCAGGGATGCCAGGCGCTCCTGCTCCCCTTTGTCCACCAGGGCAGCCAAAAAACGGTCCAAGGTGTCAAAGGGGTTGCCAGCCAGGCAGTCTTTCCAGGTGTTTTCCGCATTTTCCGCCTGAATGCCCAACTCCCTGACAACGGTTTTCATGGAGGCCTGCTGTCCCTGGAGCCTGTTTACTTCGCCCAGGGTCCTGTCATGGGCAGCCACGGCCTCTGCCAGTTGTGCGCCGGCAGCCTGCTCCGCCTTTGCCAGTACTTCCCTTTCCAGGACAACCTCTTTATCACCGAATATCTTCCGCCGTTCTGTCTTCAGGCTGTCAAGGCGTCCTTGTTTTTCCCTGCTTTTGTCCAATAAAGCCTTTTGCTGCTCCCGGACCATGCCCGTTTCTTTTTCAGCCAGGCCCGTTTCCTCCCTTATGGCGGACACGGCCTCCCTGGCCGCTTCCCCGGCAGCAACAGACCGTTTCCAGGCTTCCCACATACCTGTATGAACCTTAAGCCAGCCGACCTGTTCCCTGTGCTCCGGAACCGGGGTTCCAAGCCCTGCCGCTGCCTGCCCGAGTTCTGTTTCCAGGCTGTTGATCTCACCCTTTATTGACTCTGCCCGGTCCTGTATCCCGGTTCCCTCAGCAGTCAGTCGTTCCAGCTCTTTTTGTCCCATGGCTGCTTCATGGATAAGGGCCTGCTCCCCTTTCCCGGCCTTCGCCAGCCGTTTCTCCGCATCCTCCCTGTCCCTGCGGAACCGTTCCTGCCGGGAGAGCGTTTCCCTGGCGCTTAAAAGCTGGGTCTCCTGATTATTCAGCCATTCCCTGATCTCTTCCCCGTGGGCCGGGTTAAGATGAATCCCGAGTTTTCCGGAAACCGCCTCCCACTCCCGGGCCAGTCCGTCCAGACGGGCACGGGTTTCCTGCCCCTCCCTTTCCCGGGCATCCAGGCGGGCACGGGTCCTGGCCAGGCCCTGGCCTGCCGTCTCCAGGTCTTTTTCCACCCGGGCCAGCTCTTCTGCCCTGGCAAGCATCCGGTTCCGGGTATCAGAAGGGTCCATGGCCCCGTAAGTCTCAATCCCGGGATGATCCACGGCACCGCAAAGGGGGCAGGCCTCCCCTTCCCTGAGACGCTCCCTGTACCCTTTCAGCCCGGCAATCCGCTCTTCAAGCGCCAGGGTGCGTTCAAGATCCCCAAGGTGGGACTTAAGATCCTGCCTGCGGCGGGCAAGGCTTTCATTCCTGTTTTTCTCCTGCCCCAGGTTTTCAGAGAATTCTTTCAGCTCTGCCGTGATCCTGTCCAGATGGTCCTGCCCGGACTCATACTGCCGGGCCAGGGATTTGAGTTCCCCTCTCAGGGGGGCTGCTTCTGTAAGTCCGGCAAGGGCCCGGTCAAGTTCATCCCGTGACCTGCCTTCCAGACAGGCCTCCTCCTCCCGGGCCAGGCGGGATATTTCCTTTTCCAGGGCCTGGATCTCCCCTTTTCGGGCATCAATCCGCCCTGCGGTCTCCCTGAGTATTTCAGAGGTCTTCTCTATGGCCTTTTCGTTGGCCTCTGCCGTCTCTCCGTTCCGGTCCAAATCACGGACCAGGCGATCCCGGCGGCCAAACAGGGTCCGAACCAGGGGCAGGCATTCCCCCAGCCCCTGGTGGGTGCTGTGGGCGGATTGATAGGCCGTCTCCTTTTCCAGGGCTGTTTCCGCAGCGCTAAGGCGCTCCCTTATCCCTGACTCGCGGCCGGCCAGGCTGTTCAACCGGCCCGATGCCTGCTCTGCCTGGGTGCGAAGTTCTTCATACTCCCGGACCGCGCCTCTGATCTGCTCATCCAGCGGCAGCACCTTTTCTGCGATCAGGGTCTCAACAGATTCCCTGGCTGCTTTTTGGGATAAAAGATTCTCTTCAGCCCCGGCCACCTCACGGGCCGTTCTCTGAACGCGTGCCCGGGTGGTTTCCAGAAGGAGTCCCAGGTCCTCTAAATCCTTTTCTTTCCTTTTTTTTGCCCTGTCACCGGCGGCAACCGCTTCATAAACCGGCAGTATTTCCAGGGCGGGCAGGGCGGCATCCAGCCGGTCCAGATCCGGTTGATGCGCTTTCAGTTGCTGTTCGGCACTGGTGATTTGCGCCTGGACATCTCCGGCTTCTTTTTCCAGTTCCGCCTTCCGGTCAAGCCAGGCCATCTGTCCGGACAAGGCCTTTATCTCCAGCCGGAGCCCGGCTTCCCTGGTCTTCAGTTCAGCCATATCCTGCCGGAGCCGGTCCAGGTCTTCCGGGGAGAGCAGCTCCACGACCCCGGCCCGGGCCTTGAGCAGGTCCAGCGGTTCCCTTTCCGCCCGGGTCCTTTCAAAGACCAGCCTTGAAATCTCGCCGTAAATCTCCGTTCCGGTCAGCTCTTCCAGGAGTTCGGCCCGGTCATTGGCGCTGGCATTAAGAAAGGCGGCAAATCCGCCCTGGGCCAGGAGGATGGATTTGGTAAACCGTTTGAAATCCAGCCCGGTGATGGCCATGACCTGTTTAAGTTTTTCCTTGGTCTGGGAGGCAATGATGGTGCCATCTTCCCGGGCCAGTTCAACCCTGGGAGGCTGCAGCTTTCCTTCGGGATTCTGCTTTGCCCGGTGCTGGGACCAGAAGGCCCTGTAGCCCATATCCTTAACCTGAAAACTCACCTCTGCCAGGCATTCCCCCGTATGCCTCGTCATCAGCTCATTGCTGCCCGACGACACGGACAGCCGGGGCGT
>JAKSAX010000127.1 GCA_022361395.1 Desulfobacterales bacterium
GGGGTTTCCGATTATTACGCGGAGGATGATCCCCATGCCATTTCCATCATCAGAAAGATCGTGAAGAATCTGCCGGATAATGAAAAGGCAGCACTCTCCACGCGTCCGCCCAAACCGCCCATATATGATCCCCGGGAACTTTACGGCATCGTCAGCCCGGACCTGTCCAAGCCCTATGATATCAGGGAAGTCATCGCCAGGGTGGTCGACGGCAGTGAGTTTCTTGAGTTCAAGGAGATGTACGGCCCCACCCTGGTCACGGGCTGGGCCCATATCCACGGTTACCCCGTGGGCATCCTGGCCAATAACGGCATCCTGTTCTCGGAGAGCGCCCAGAAGGGAACCCAGTTTATCCAGCTTTGCGACAAACGGAAGATTCCCCTGGTTTTTATCCAGAACATCAACGGGTTCATCGTTGGCAAAGCCTATGAAAAGGGCGGAATCACAAAAGACGGCCACAAGATGGTAAATGCCGTGTCAAACTGCACCGTGCCCAAGTTTACCATGGTTGTGGGCGCCTCTTTCGGTGCCGGCAACTACGCCATGTGCGGCAGGGCCTATTCCCCGCGTATGCTCTGGATGTGGCCCAACGCCCAGATCGGTGTCATGGGCGGCACCCAGGCAGCGGATGTGCTGATCACCATTACCAATGACCAGCGCAGGCGCATGGGACAGCCGGAGATGTCGGAGGAGGAGATTGATGCAATTAAGGGCCCGGTGGTGGCCAATGCGCTCAAGGAGGGCAATCCCTATTACTCCACTGCACAGCTGTGGGACGACGGGATAATCGATCCTGCCAAAACCCGTGATGTACTCGGCCTGGGCATCTCAGCATCCCTGAACGGTCCGCTCCGGGACGAGACTTACGGCTACGGTGTATTCAGGATGTAAGGCAACGGTAAAAAAGGATAAAATTCATGTTTGAAAAAATACTCATCGCAAACCGGGGGGAAATTGCCGTCCGGGTTATCCAAACCTGCAGGGACATGGGCATTCCCACCGTGGCTGTCTATTCAGACGCAGATGATGCCGCACTCCACCGCCTTGAGGCGGACGAGGCCGTCTGCATCGGCCCGGCTGACCCGGGTGAAAGTTATCTGGATATGGATAAAATCATCGGGGCCGCCCGGAAAACAGGGGCAACCGCTGTCCATCCGGGATACGGGTTCCTTTCCGAGAATCATGAATTTGCGGCCCGCTGTGACAGGGCCGGCATCAAATTTATAGGCCCTTCGCCAAAGGTCATCAGGGAGATGGGGGATAAACTCACGGCCCGCCAGATCATGATTGATGCGGATGTGCCTGTGATTCCGGGGTTGTCCGGCAGGGAATACACCCTGACCGACATGCTGGAAAAGGCAGAGGATATGGGATACCCCGTCCTGATCAAAGCCAGTGCCGGCGGCGGTGGCAAGGGGATACGGGTTGTCAACGGGGCCTCTGAGATGAAAGAGGCGCTGGAGGCGGCTTCCCGGGAGGCGGTTAATGCATTCGGGGACGGCAGGGTCTATCTGGAGAAGTTTTTCACCCAGGCCCGGCATATAGAGTTCCAGATCCTGGCGGACAATTCCGGGAACACCATCCATCTTCTGGAACGGGAGTGCTCCATCCAGCGCCGCCATCAGAAAATTATCGAGGAAACCCCGTCCACGGCCGTCAGTCCGGAACTGCGGGAACGGATGGGAAAAACCGCCTGTGACGCGGCCCGGGCCGCCGGATATGTCAACGCCGGCACCGTGGAGTTTCTCCTGGATACAGAGGGAAACTACTACTTTCTGGAGATGAATACCCGTCTCCAGGTGGAGCATCCGGTTACGGAGCTGGTTACAGGGGTTGACCTTGTGCGCCAGCAGATCCTTGTGGCTGCCGGTCATGAACTGACCCTTTCCCAAAGTGATATCAGCGCCCGGGGGCATGCCATTGAATGCCGGATTTATGCGGAAGATCCGGAAAATGATTTCTTCCCCAGCCCTGGAAAAATCACCTGGTATGAGCCGCCGTCAGGCCCCGGAATCCGCAATGACGCCGGTGTCTATTCCGGTGCCGCAGTACCGGTGGAGTACGATCCCATTCTGTCCAAACTCACCGTTCATGCCGAAACCCGGGACCAGGCCATATCAAAGATGATCAAGGCACTGAAGTCTTATATTGTCCTGGGGGTGAGGACACCGGTGGATTTCCTGGCCGATGTCCTGGCATCCGAACCCTTTGGCAAAGGTGAGGTGTTTACGGACTTCATCGACACCCATTTTTCCGGCTGGACCCCGGATTGCGGGGATGCGGAGCTGGCCTGCCTGGCCTTTATTGCGGATGAATTAATACCCGGGGGGAACACCGGCAATGCTGCCGGCGGTGATGAGACAAAGATCCATACCCCGTTTAAGACATTGGGCAACTGGAAATTATAAAGGCCTGATAAAGGAAAAAAACATGGAATATCATCTTGAAGCAAATGAAGAGGCTGTCACGGTTGACCTGGAGACAGTATCGGACAATCAGGCCCGGGTTAAGATAGACGGCACCGGGTATGATCTTGGGTTTCAAAGGATTTCGGATGCCGGGATTCAGCTGCGGGTCAACGGGCGGCAGATCAACGCCTGGGTTGAAAAGGGGAGAGAGGGTAAAACCGTTGTTCTCAACGGCCGGCGCTATTTCATACTGGACAGGGACGAGCAGGGCCGGTCCCATACCCCCGGAAAGCCCGGGGCAGGGGATATGCCCACGGCCGTCACCCCGCCCATGCCTGCCATCGTCATCCAGGTGGCGGTGTCCGAGGGCGATCCGGTGGAAAAAGGCGATACCGTTGTGGTGGTATCGGCCATGAAAATGGAAACCTCCCTTAAGGCGCCGTACAGCGGGAAAATAACCCGCATTGGGGTTGCCGAAGGGGACAAGGTCATGCCGGGCGATATCCTGGCGGATATTGAAAAGCAGACAGACGAGGAAACCGCATGAGCGATTTAAGATATGAAACAGAGGGCCATATTGCCCGGATAACCATCGACCGCGGCAAACAGGGCAATACAATAACCGGAGAGGCAATCTCACTGTTTTTGGAATACCTGGACCGGGCGGAAGCGGATCCTGCGCTCAGGGTGGTCTGCCTGACCGCCGCAGGAGACCGGATTTTCTGTTCCGGTGCAGACCTGGGTTCGGCCATGCAGGCTGAAGCCGGGGAAAAACAGAAACTCTTTAACAAATATGCCCGGCTGCTGGCCCGGATAACGGAGTTTCCCAAACCCACCCTGGCCCGGGTCAACGGCCATTGCCTGGCCGGCGGGACAGGCTTTATGCTGGCCTGTGATCTTGTGATTGCAAGGGAGGATGCCCTCTTCGGCACCCCTGAGGTCAACGTGGGGCTTTTCCCCATGATGATCGGGGCCCTTATCTTCAGGAATGTGCTCCGGAAAAAGGCCATGGAAATGATTCTTTTGGGAGAGAAGATGACGGCGGCCCAGGCCCTTGAGACGGGACTGGTTACCCGGGTTTATCCCAAAGATAGTTTCAGTGCCGGGGTGGACGCTGTCCTTGAATCCCTGGCCGGCAAAAGCCCTGTGGGGCTTCGCATGGGAAAGGAGGCCTTTAATGCCTGTGAGGGGCTGGGTCTTGAGCCGGCCCTGTCCCGGCTGGCCGAAGCACTTCAGGGGGTGGCAGCGACAAAGGATGCGGCTGAAGGCATTGCCGCCTTTATTGAAAAACGGCCGCCGGTATTCATTGGGGAGTAGAC
>JAKSAX010000125.1 GCA_022361395.1 Desulfobacterales bacterium
GACCGCTTTACCGGGGGATGAAATCCGGAAAAAACGGGTTTTCAGGCATCAGTCATTTTGACACCTCACCCTATGTCAGTTCCCTGGCCGGCATGATTCCCGGGTTGTTCCCGGAAAAGGCCAACCGGTTTGAGACACTGACAGATCATCTTATAAGCCTTACAGGCAAGATAGGTCCGGAGACACTGGTCATAACCGCCTCTACCAAAGGCGGCATAGAAAACGCCGGCCGTATTCCCCCTGAAAATCTCAGGGTCTCCGCTTTGCCCGGCCATGTTTCCGGACAACTCGGGCTTAAACGCCAGGGGATCAATATCAGCGCAGCCTGTGCCTCATCCACCATTGCCCTGGCAAAAGCTGCCCGGATGATCCGGAACGGTTCGGAAGAGTCTGTACTTGTCTTTGCCATGGACCTTGTCAGTGAATTTGTATTTTCAGGTTTTTCCGCCATTGGTGCAATGTCTTCCGAACCTGCCCGGCCATTTGATGCAGACCGAAACGGCCTCACTCTCGGAGAAGGAGGGGCCGTTCTCATGCTGATGAATGAAAAAAGGCTGAGCCGGACCGGAACCGCTCCACTGGCTGAACTTTCAGGATGGGGAGTTGCCGGCGACGCGGTCCACCTTACGGCGCCGGACAGGAACGGATCCGGCCTAAAATCAGCCATAACAAAGGCATGCCGGACAGCGGGCCTGCCCCATGACAGAATCCGGGTCATCAATACCCACGGCACCGGCACCCTGTATAACGACGCCATGGAGCTTGAGGCAATTACCAGCCTCTTTGATCAGAACCGCATCATGGCCCATTCCGTAAAAGGGGCCATCGGCCATACCCTGGGTGCGGCCGGCGCCATTGAAGCGGCACTGTGTACCAGGCTACTTGAAACAAAGTGCCTTCCGGGTACCACAGGGATGACAACACCTGCACCCAAGGCGGGAAAAATGTTCAGCCACGATTGTCGTGAATTTGATACGGATACCATTTTAACCACCAATTCCGGATTCGGCGGAATCAACGCCGCCCTGATCCTGAGGAAGATCCAATGAGTAATACTGCCATAATCCGGGGAATCGGATGGGTATTAAAGGAATCCATGGGCTTCCCCGGGCATATCCGGCCCGCCGGGCAGGGACTTTCCCTGCCGGAGTTATCGGGAAAACAGGTCCTCGGGCAACCGTATAAAGCATTCGGCCGGATGGATTATTTCTCAAAGCTCGGATTTTCCGCCATTGCCTTTGCCATGTCCCATGCCGGGATATTGCCCCTGCCAGTTAAAGACAAAAACCCAGTGCAGAAAAAAGAGATTCCCCTGATCGCCGAGTCCGCCACAGGCTGTATTGAAACGGATTTACTCTACCAGTCCGCCATGTCCCGGAAGCCGGTCATGCCCAGTCCGGCCTTATTTGCCTATACCCTGCCCTCCTGCTTTCTGGGGGAGGCAGCCATTTATTTCGGATTAACCGGCGAGGCGTATATGATGGAACCCCCTGACAGCAACGGACTGACTGCCCTGTCAACAGCCATGGATAACCTTGCTATTTATCCCAGGGTGGTCTGCGGGGTGTGCAACTCGGACGGTTATGCATGTCCGGGAGCCCTATTCCTGGTTCTTGACCGCCTGGATGCCGACACGGGTAAACACCGATCGCATCCTTTCCCGCTTACAATTACCCGACATAGCACTGCAGGTCCGTTCCATTGCAACGGGACTCCGGTTACAGCCCTGCAAGGCCTTGCGTTTGACCCTGCCACATCTTAAGGAAAAAGAATGAAAATCCAACTGGTATACCCCTCCTGGCCCAAACTTGAAAAACAGACCGAATTCCACCTGCCCCCACACGGCCCTGTGGTCTTTGCCGCATCCCTTCCCAGGGGAATCGATATTGATTTTATCGATGAAAACGTAGAGCCCTTTGAGTTTGACTTCGGGGCAGACCTTATCTGCATGTCCGTCATGCTGACCTGCCAGCTTCCCCGGGCATTTGAAATTGCCGATGAATACAGGCGGAACAATACACCTGTCATGTTCGGCGGTATTGCCGTAATGCTCCATTCAGACGAGGTCAAGGATCATGCGGATTCCGTATTTTTAGGGGAGGCTGAGGGCCGGATGGAAAAGGTTATCCGTGACTTTAACGACGGCTGCCTGGCACCGGTATACGACTATATGAACAACTTTCCGGATATCAACAGTATCGGAACGGCCAAACGGGAGATTCTCAACCGGGACCATTACAACTACAGGGGCACCCAGATGCTTGACCTGGTCCATGCGTCCAGGGGGTGCAAATTCAATTGTTTCCCCTGCTGCAACGGCTTTTTAGGCGGCCGGAACTTCAGGCCCAGGCCCGTAAAAAAGGTCATTGAGGAAATGGAGGCCATTCCCAACAACCGCCTGTTTGTGGTGGACAACTCCCTTGCCCATGATAAGGACTGGCTCATAGAACTGTTTACCGCCATGAAACCACTGAAGAAAAAATGGGTCTCCCATCCCCTGATGGACGACGATCAGGTTCTCAAGCTTGCGGCGGATGCCGGATGCTGGTACGTGTACCAGGCGGTTTTCGACACCTCCGAGACGATACAGACAAGGATACAAAGGCTTCATGATCACGGCATAGGGGTGGAGGGAACCATTCTTCTGGGAACAGACGACCATGATGAAGCCTATATCCGGGAACTTGTGGAGTTTCTCACCCGGGTCAAACTGGATATGGCCGAATTCACCATCATGACTCCCTTTCCAAAGTCACCGGTCCGCCGGAAGCTGAAAAAGGAAGGAAGAATCCTGAGCAACAACTGGATGGACTATACCTGCGGCAAAGCCGTGTTTCAGCCCAAACAGATGACACCGGAAAAACTTGAAGAGCTGTACAATTGGGCCTGGGATTCCTTTTATGAAAACGGCGGACAGCAGACCAAGATGGGAGAGTTGTTTTTCAAGGTGATCAAGCGGGAGATCCTCGACGGTACCTACCGCAGGTACAACCCCAGAAAAAAACGCAGTTTCAGGAAGGCACCGGCCTGATATGAGCCGGATACTTCTGATTTCAGCCAACACCACCCGGGAGCCGCTGCCTGTTTATCCCCTTGGCATTGCCCTGGTGGATGCCGCCCTCACGGCCCGGGGCCATGAAACAAGGCAAATTAACCTGCTCCGTGACCTGGACTCCGCCCCCCCGTCACTGGAGAGGGAACTGGCTGCCTTCTCCCCCGAATTTGTGGGTATTTCCATAAGAAACATCGATAATGTGGATTCATTGTCACCGGATGCCAACTGGTACATTGACGACATCAGGAAGCTTGTAAAGCGGGTCAGGGAAAGCTGGAAGGGACCGGTGATTTTCGGAGGCCCGGCCTTTTCCATCATGCCGGAGATCATCCTTGACTATGCCGGAGGGGATTACGGCATTGTGGGAGAGGGGGAGGTTGCCTTCAACTTGTTGGTTGAACAGGTCAACAGGGGGGAAACACCCCCAAGAATTACCGGCCCCCTTCCCCGGCAGATGGACGCACAGGATTTCCACGTACCCGCCTATGAGCAGGGCCTGGTAAACTTTTACCTGGACCAAGCCGGTATGGTTAACTACCAGACCAAACGGGGATGTCCCTTTGGCTGCAACTATTGCTCCTACCCCCTGATTGAAGGCAGAAAGTTCAGGTTTCAGGATCCCGGCTTTGTGGCGGAAAATTTAAGCCGCCTTAAAAAAGATCACGGCGCAGATACGGTTTTCTTTACCGACTCCGTTTTCAATGATCCGGGCGGCCGCTATCTGGAAGTAGCCGAAGCCCTGGTCCGGAAAAATACCGGTATAAGGTGGGCTGCCTACTTCAGGCCGGACAAGATCTCACAGGAAAACCTTGCCCTGCTGAAGGCGTCAGGCTTATACGCCATGGAGGTGGGATCGGATGCAGCCTGTGACACCACCCTTGCCGGTATTAACAAGACCTTTGGTTTTGACAGGATAATGGCCTTTAATGAAGCCTGTATCCGGGCGAAGATTCCCTGTGCACACTTTTTCATGTTCGGCGGTCCCGGAGAAACACAGGAGACCATTGACGAGGGTCTGGCCAATATCAGCCGGCTCAGGCAGACCGTGGTATTTGCCTTTTCAGGCATCCGGATACTGCCCGATACCGGCATCGAAAAGATCGCCAGAAAAGAGGGAATCATAAAGGAATCAGCTACCCTCCTCCGCCCGGAGTATTATGTATCTGCCAGGATTAACAAGGCACGGATGGACCGGCAGCTGGAAAACGCTTTTCTGAGAAAAAAAGACCGCTTCTTTCCCCCGGAAAAGGGGCAGGTCAGGATAAACGCCCTTAAAGTGTTCGGGTTCAAGGGGCTTTTGTGGGACATGCTCCTTCAAACCCAGCCGGCACGCAAAAGGTCCCGGAAAATGAGTACAACCTCGGATAAAGAACCGACAGGAAGACATCATGGATTACCATAAAATTCTTCTGATCCATCCCCTTGGCTACAGTGCGGATAAAGCCAAAGGCGATGTATCCCGAATGGCAAACATCATGCCGCCGTTAGGCCTTGCCGGCCTTGCCGCCGTACTGGACCGGCACAGGATAGCCAACCGCATAATTGATTGTTATTGCCATCCGGATTCGGAACGCCTGATCCTGGATTATGTTAAAGATGAATCACCCGGGTTTATCGGATTTTCCTGTACCACCTCAAGCTTCATGGACGGGCTGCGCATTGCAGCCCTTGTAAAGAAGCAGTCCCCGGATATCCGGGTGGTTTTCGGAGGCCCCCATGCCTCTGCACTGAGGGAATCCCTGATGGAAGCCTTTCCCCTCATAGATTATCTTGTTGTGGGTGAAGGCGAGGCCACCCTGACCGAACTCTTGACCACAGAGGCTTCAAAGATTGCCCTGATTCCCGGCCTGGTATACCGGTCGCCGGACAACCGGGTCACCTTCACCGGTTTCAGAAAACCGATTCCGGATCTGGATTCACTGCCATTTCCCGCCTATTCCAAACTCACCGGATACCCTGAGGCCTATAAACTGCCGATATTTAACTATCCCTCTGTTCCCAATGCCAGCTGCATCTCATCCCGGGGCTGCCCCTATGCCTGCTCCTATTGTGACCGTTCCGTTTTCAGGCGGACGTTCAGGTATAACTCAGCCAACTACCTTATGGCCCATATGGAATTTTTGAAGAGAAACTTTAATATCAGGCACATTAATTTTTATGATGACCAGTTCACCTTTAACCGGAAGCGGGTTGCTGCCTTTTCCGGAATGATGCGGAAAAAGAGACTGAACATGACCTTCAACTGTGCTGCACGTGCGGAACACCTGGATCAGGATCTCCTCTTTCAGATGAAGGCGGCCGGATGCTGGATGATCAGCCTGGGTATAGAAACCGGGGATCCGGATCTTCTTGCCAGGCACAGGCAGAACCCAGACCTTGACATGCTTCGAGAAAAAGTGGGGATGATTAAAAAGGCGGGCATCAGGGTAAAGGCATTATTGATGATGGGGCTGCCCGGAGAAACCGAGTCCAGTATCAGGAAAAGCCGGGAGTACGTCTTTTCCCTGCCCATTGACGATTTTAACCTGGCAAAGTTTACCCCCTTTCCGGGATCTCCTGTCTATGATGAGATAAAACAGCCGGGTTCAGACCTTGGAGACTTTGACGAGGACTGGACCAAAATGGACTGTATGGATTTTTGCTTTCTACCCAAAGGAATGACCCGGACGCGGCTGGACGACCTGTTCATTGATTTCTACAGACGCCATTTCATGCGGCCTTCCGTCTGGGCCGCTTATCTGTCAATGATCCGGAAATCTCCGGACTCCTGGAAAAGAATGATGCTGGATCTTTCCGGATTTCTTAAATTTGCAAAAAAGAACAAACGGTTGTAATACATTCCCGAACCGTTATGTTAAAGTGACCGGAAGTTCAGCTCTGTTCTGTCATTACAGGTAAGATTTAATTCGCTGCCTGAGAGAGGCCGGACCAGTCAAAAGATTGTCCGGCCTCCCCAATACTTTAGTTTTTAGCTTTAGACGACTCCGGAACGGACCCCTTTGGGATTTTTCCATTGGCCGGGGATATCTCCCCTGCTTAATTGATAAAGGATTTGGCCAGCTTTGAGGCTGAACCGGCATCCGCGGCAAACCCGTCCGCCCCGATCTCATCGGCAAAAGCCTGGGTCACGGGGGCACCGCCGACCATAATTTTAACCTGGTCCCGAAGCCCTGATTCCACTATGGCATCAACGGTCTGTTTCATGGCCGGCATTGTGGTTGTCAACAGGGCTGAGAGGCAGACGATCCGGGCATTTTTCTCTTTGATTTGAGCCACGAATTCCTCCGGAGGAATGTCAACCCCCAGGTTGTGCACCTCCAGGCCCGCACTTTCCATCATCATGGCAACCAGGTTTTTACCGATATCATGGAGATCACCCTTTACCGTACCGATGATCACCGACGCTGCGGTCCCGCCGTCATCTTCGCCAAGCATGGGCTTGAGGATTTCCACGCAGGCCCCCATGGCCTGGGCAGCCATGAGTACCTCGGGAATGAACATGTCTCCGCTCTCCATCCGCTCTCCCACGATATCCATTCCTGCGATCAGGCCTTTATTTAATATGTCCTGGGCTGGTACGCCGGCGGCCAGTGAGGCATTGACCAGTTCTGTGAGTTTTGCGGCATCACAGGATACCAGGGCATCGGTCATTGCATTAAAATCTGTCATCTTATCCTCCGTTTAATATATTTTTAAATTCTGTTTAAAATTTCATTGCAACCTGCTGTTTCCCATGGCCTATCCGAGAAAAAACTCAGGCAGGAACAGGGCAATCTGCGGGAAAACCGTGGTCAGTATCAGGGTGGGTATCCAGGCAAACAGGATATAGATCAATGTGGGTTTAAGCATTTCCGGCACAGGGGTTTTACCCACCCTGGCCCCGAGGTACAACAGGGGAGCTGTCGGGGGCGTAATGGTGCCCATCCCCAGGTTTACACCCTGGATGGCGGCAAAATGAATGGGGGAAATTCCAAGCTCCTGTACCACGGGAATAAGTATGGGGGTTGAGATCAGGATACCTGAGGCATCATCCATGAGCATTCCGATGATGATCATGAGCAGGTTGACCATGAACAGCACTACCCACTTATTGTCCGAGATACTGTAGAGAAAATCAAGGGTGATCTGGGAAAAGTCCTCAAACACAAAAAGCCGGCTCATGATCATGACCACAAAGAGCATGACCATGAAAACCCCTGAGGTAACGGCAGAGTCCACGGATGCATCCTTGAAGGCACCGGTATCAAGCCCCTTATAAACGTAGCGGCCCAGGATGACGGCGGCCAGCACCGAAAGCCCCGCAGCTTCCGTGGGCGTGACAAAACCGCCGTAGATACCGCCAAGTACGATAACCGGCATTGTCATGGCAGGACTTGCCGTTTTCACCCGCATGGTTACGAATTCGGCAGTCAAAGGCTTTTCCAGTTCCGGGTCCCGGGCCAGATCCTTGTTCCGGAGCATACACAGGCTGACGATGATGAGAAGCGTCATCAGGATAATTCCTGGAATCACTGTGGCCAGGAAGCAGGCCAGCACAGACTGCTGGGCAATCCAGGCAAAAAGGATGAGATCGGCTGACGGCGGAATAAGGAGCCCCAGGGGTGAGGCATTAATGACCAGGGCATTGGCAATGGCCCTGGGATACCTGTCTTTGTACATTTTGGGCAGAAGGATGGACCCCATGCAGGACAGGGTGGCTGCGGCAGACCCGGAGATCGAGCCAAAGGCGGCTGATGCCACCACTGCAACAATGGCCATGGATCCCCTTACCTTTTTGAATATCATTTCAGC
>JAKSAX010000135.1 GCA_022361395.1 Desulfobacterales bacterium
AACCAATGGCTTTATTCCGGAGGGGAGGTATGGGATACCGGGACAGGATCAACAGGGCAACCGCCTATATTGAGGCAAACCTCAACCGTGATATCAAGGCGGCTGAGGTGGCCCGTGAAGCTGCCTATTCCCTTTTTCACTTCCACAGGATTTTCCTGGCAGCCACAGGGGATACCCTGAAGGCCTACATCCGCATGCGGCAGATGACCCGGGCCGCCAGGAGACTGATTGAAACCGATACCGGGATTATCGACATCGCCCTGGACGCGGGGTTTGATTCCCAGGAGGCCTTTACCCGGGCCTTTAAAAAGGTGTTTGGTATCCCTCCCGGAAAATACCGGAAACAGAACCGTCACTATCCGTCCGTGTATAAGAACAGGTTCAACTTTGACTTATGCCTGAAAGGAGGGTGTGACATGACACCGGAGATTAAAGAGAAAAAAGGGTTTAAGATCGTGGGGCTCAGGTATTTCGGAGCCAATGAAAACAATAGTATTCCAAAGATCTGGGATGAACTGCTGGAACGGGGCGGTGAAATCCGCCATCTGGACAATCCAAAACATTATTACGGGCTCTGTTCAGTCCCGGAAGAGGGCGGGGAGCCGGGGGAACAATTCGAATACATTGCCGGAAGGGCCGTGACCCGTCTGGCAGATATACCGGATAATATGGTGGGCAGGGAGGTACCGGCGGGCAGGTATGCCGTGTTTACCCACACAGGTTCCCTTGACAACCTCAAGGAGACCTACGCCTGTATTTACGGGGAGTGGGCAAAAACAGAAGGGGTTGAAATTCTCTCCGGGGCCTATGATTTTGAATTTTACAGCGAGGACTTTCATCCCTCAGGATCGGAAAATTCAAAACTCTACATCTATGTGCCTGTGAAATAAATCACAGGCGAATTATAAAATATCGCCGGGCAGGGGCTGTGTTAAAATCGCCCCTGCCCGGTTCTTTTTTTTCCTGTTATTTCAATTCATAGTGCGGCTGGAAATTGGTCCGCATTGGTGGATTTTTTATTATTGCCCTTCAGTGTAAATCCTGTAAATCCCACTAAAATAGTGGGACAAGGTGTTGAAAAAAAATAAAATTCATCCCTTGACGAATCAATAAATTAAATTTAAGGTGAAATCTTTTTCCGGGTAAAAGGAAGAAAAAAAATGGATTTTTTTTAGTGAGCAGTACGCAGGGTCGTCATCATTTTTAAAAAAATCAAGAAAACTATACTTAGCAGATATTACTTTATTTTGAAAGGGTAAATCTCTGTTTATACATAGAAATAGTTTCCGGTTATTCTTTAAGGGGAATAATTGGACAGGTTTTGTATTTTAACTGAACCAAATAATGCTGGAATAAAACATATGCAGCTTTCACAACAGCAGATTGATTATTGTATGGAATGCGGGGTCTGTACCGGGTCCTGTCCGGTTGCCATGGAACTTCCCGGGTTTTCCCCCAGGCAGATGATCAAACGGGCCATGGCTGATCCGGAGGGGGAGATTCTTGACTCCAAGGACCTGTGGGCCTGCCTTTCCTGTTCACGGTGCTCGGACCGGTGCCCCGTGGAGATTGATTTTCCCGCCTTTATCCGCACCTTCCGCCACAAGGCGCGTCAAAAGGGGAACCTGCCGGAATTAAGCCACCACGGCATGTTCCAGACCATGACAAACATCCAGGTCGCCCAGATCCAAAACGGGACGGCTGCCGCAGGGAAAAAAAGGACGGCCTGGGCCCAAAGGGCGGGCAGGATTGCCGAAACCGGGGATTACTTTTATTTTTCCGGCTGTATTGCCCAGTACGATGTGGCCTTCCAATATCTTGACCTTGAAATGATCAAAACAGCAGAAAATAACCTGAAGCTGCTCAACGCCCTTGGTATAGAACCTGTGGTTTCCGAGCAGGAATGCTGCTGCGGCCATGATGCCCACTGGAACGGGGATGACGAGACCGTGGAAATCCTGGCAAAACAGAATATTGCGGCCATAAAGGCCTCCGGGGCCAAAACTATTATCTTTGGCTGTCCCGAGGGATATTCCATGTTCAAAGAGGTGTATTCGGACCGGTTTGGACCGCTGGAATTTAACCTGGTTCATATTACCGAGTTTCTGGCGGAAAAACTTGCTGAAACAGAGGTGAGGTTTGAGGCAGGCGGGCCTGACAGGGTGACCTTTCAGGATCCCTGCCGGCTGGGCCGCAGGTCCGGTATTTATGAAGCTCCCAGGGCATTGATCCAAAAGGTGGGCGGCACGGAGCTGGCTGAAATGGAACATAACAGGGAAAATGCCGTCTGTTGCGGCACCACCGGATGGATGCAGTGTTCCTCCTGTTCCAAGCTCATGCAGATCCAGCGGCTGAGAGAGGCC
>JAKSAX010000329.1 GCA_022361395.1 Desulfobacterales bacterium
GGTGAAGACGGCGGGACAGGGGCGGCCTACTCGGTCTCAATGGACCATATGGGACACCCGATAGCCTCCTGTATCAGGGACAATTACCTGAACCTTGCCAAAATCGGTAAACAGAACGAAATACCGATCTTTGCCGGGGGCGGTATCGGTAAAAACGGAAATATTGCCGCCAATGCAGCCGCCCTGATCATGCTCGGCGCCTCAGGCGTACAGATCGGTAAATATGTGATGCAGGCCGCTGCCGGATGTGTGGGCACCGAAGAAGACCGCTGCAACGTCTGCAACGTGGGTATCTGCCCCAAGGGTATTACCTCCCAGGATCCGAGGCTCTATAAACGCCTGGATCCTGAAGACGTGGCCCAGCGGATCGTGGATCTCTTTGTATCTTTTGATACGGAACTCAAAAAGATTGTGGCGCCCTTGGGCCGGTCCACCTCCCTTCCCATCGGCATGTCCGATGCCCTGGGGATAAACGACAGGGCCGTTGCCGATCGCCTCAGCATCAAGTACGTGGTTTAAAAGGAGGCTGCCATGAAAAAAAGCGATTATATATTTGTAGCAGGAAAAAGAGACGAAGAGCGGATCCCGTCACGGGTACTTGAAGAGATTATTCACCGGCATGTCCAGCGGGGCAACCGGAAGCTGGAAGTCCAGGCATTCGGCCAGCACGGCATTGGCGGCCGCCTCTGGGATGCCGGCACGGATACGATGCGCATCCGCATTATCGGCCACTCAGGCCAGCGCACCGGCTCCCTTGGGAATGCAAACACCAAAATAGAAATCATGGGCCCTGCCTCGGATGATATC
This sequence comes from Desulfobacterales bacterium, assembly GCA_022361395.1. Lineage (GTDB taxonomy): Bacteria > Desulfobacterota > Desulfobacteria > Desulfobacterales > Desulfobacteraceae > Desulfobacter. Next base: position 808 of record JAKSAX010000329.1, read on the forward strand.
GGCTGGCTCAACGCCGGCGCCGAGATAACGGTTCACGGCAATGCCTCCAACGGCGCCATGAACGGGGCTGCCCAGGGCAAGGTTTTTGTGGGCGGCAGTATCGGTGCCAGGGGCATGACCATGACCAAACGGAACCCGAGGTTTGAACCGCCGGAACTGTGGGTACTCGGGTCTGCCGGGGACTATTTCGGAGAATTCATGGCAGGCGGGATTGCCGTTGTCTGCGGCCACGACAGTGAAGACCGGGAGAAACTGCTGGGTCACAGACCCCTTGTGGGTATGGTCGGCGGCAAGGTTTTCGTCCGGGGAGACGCCAAAGGATTTTCAGATAAAGATGCCAAAGAGATTACCCTGGAAAGCGGGGACTGGGACTGGCTGGTTGAAAACATCAGAATCTTCCTGGAAAAAATCCGGAAAGAAGACCTGCTGGAACATTTGACCAATAAGGCTGACTGGCGCCTGTTCACGGCCAAAACCCCCCAGGAAAAAGCAGACGGGCCGGACCGGCCCTCCATGTCATGGTTCAGGGACCGGGTCTGGGATGCGGAACTCGGACGGGGCGGACTCATAGGGGATCTCCAGGAAACGGAAAAAAACACCGTCCCACTGATTGCCAAAGGGGAAAACAGGCGCTACGTACCGGTATGGGAACAGGGACGGTATATCTCCCCCTGCCAGGCTGCCTGTCCCACAGGCATACCGGTCCAGGACCGCTGGTCCATGGTCAGGGCGGACAACATTGATGAGGCCATCTCCATGGGCCTGGAATATACCCCTTTTCCGGCCACGGTCTGCGGATATCTCTGCCCAAGCCCCTGTATGGCATCCTGTACAAGGAACCTGGCATATATGAGCCCCATTGATGTCCGCCTGCTGGGCCGTGCCGGCCAGGATATCAAACCGCCGAAACCGGCCAGAAAGAGCAAAAAGAAAGTCGCGGTCATCGGTGCCGGCCCCGGCGGTATCTCCGCAGCCTGGCATCTGACCCTCAAAGGCCATACGCCCACGGTATTTGATACAGGCAAGGCCATAGGCGGTAAAATCGCCTCGGTCATACCCGAATCCAGGGTACCGGCAGAGACATTAAACGCCGAACTTGACCGGGTAAAAGGGTTTATTAAAGACATCCGGCTGGAACAGGACATTGATGCGGACCGGTTTTATAAGATTAAAAACGACTACGATTTCACAGTGGTGGCAGCCGGTGCAAAAAAACCGCGAACCCTTCCCGTCAAAGGGATTGAACAGGCGGTATACGCCAATGATTTCCTGGAAGAGGCCAAGGCCGGTAAGGTGAAACCCGGGAAAAAAATCGTCATCATCGGTGCCGGGAACGTGGGCTGTGACGTGGCCACCGAGGCCCACCGGCTGGGCGCCAGGGATATCACCATGATCGATGTCCAGAAACCGGCTGCCTTCGGCAAGGAAAAAGAGGATGCCGAAGCCTGCGGTGCAAAATTCCGCTGGCCCCTTTTCACCAGTGAAATTACGGCCAAAGGCGTACTGCTCCGGGACGGCGAACTCCTGAAAGCGGACACGGTTGTCATCTCCATCGGTGATGTGCCCGATCTTTCCTTCCTCGGCGATGAACTGGCCCAGGAAAACGGTTTTATCAAGGTAAACAGCAACGGACAGACATCTGACTCAAGGGTGTTTGCCATCGGCGATGCCGTGGGAATCGGCCTTATCACTGATGCCATCGGCGCCGGTAAAAAAGCTGCCTTTTCCATTGACCGGATCATCAGCGGAAAAACCCCGGACCAGGCAGGCCTGGCCCCCATGATAGACAAGCAGCGGGTAACCCTGGCCTATTACGATCCGCGAAAAGATGCCAATGAGCTGGACACCTGCGGCGAAGACTGCGCCTCCTGCGGAAACTGCAGGGACTGCGGCATTTGCGTGGCTGTCTGCCCGGAGGCCGCCATCAGCCGGACCGGGGACAAAGCAGGGTTTGAATATGTGGTGGATGCGGAAAAATGCATCGGATGCGGATTCTGCAAAGGGGCCTGCCCCTGCGGTATCTGGGATCTTGTGCCCAATTCGCCGCTTTAGATAAGTGCAAACCAACCTCCCTGATCCACTCCGGTTTCAGGGAGGTTGCTTTCGTTTGGTAACAGCAGCAGCCGGCGGAAACCCTCTGGGTGAAAAAGGAGAGCAATGCCGAAAGCGAGCCGAAGAAAATTCCTGGGTGCGGCAGCCGGAACTGCTGTTGTCGCGGCTTTAAAGCCATCGGAACTATTTGCTGGCAAAGACCGGTCAATATCACTCCCCCAGCCTTCAACCGAAAACACCGAATCATTGATGTCGGCCTTGCGGAACAGAAAATCCACACGTTCGTTCAGCGACAAACCAATACCCGGACAAATGCTGTCCGACCTGCTGTGGGCTGCTTTTGGGGTCAACCGTCCTGAATTCGGATACCGGACAGCCCCTTCGCCAAAGAACAGTCAGGAAATAGAGATTTACCTTGCAAAAGCTGACGGCCTGTATCTTTACGATCCGTTTCTTCATCAACTGGCCTGCATTTCCAGCGATGATATACGCCATTTTTGCGGGACCCAGAAATTTGTCGCAAAGGCACCGCTCAACCTGATCTATGTCGCAGATTTTTCCCGGCTGGGAAACCGGAAAGAGGAAAAAAAGCTTTTCTATGCAGCTGCGGACACGGGATTTATCAGCCAGAATGTCTACCTGTTCTGTGCCGCCTTTGGCCTGGGAACCGTGGTCCGGGACTGGATTAACCGGCCGGTTCTTGCCAAAAAAGCCAAATTGAATAAAGACCAAAGGATAATCCTGGCCCAGACCATAGGGTTTCCCGGATAGACCGGAGCTAGAAGAGAAACGCCTGGTCAGCCGGATTTTCTAACCCCTAACCGTATTTGCAGACATCCACCCACTCTTTACACTGTGAATATTTCTCAAGCTCTTCTATGGTCAGCCGTATTGACGAGTACCGGTCACCGGCAGCCGGAATGACTTCCCCGTGTTTTTTCAATGATACATCCAGGTAAACGTCAATTGGCTTCTTTAACCCGAAAGGACAAATCCCGCCCACAGCATGCCCGGTTTCCTCCAGCGCCTCATCTTTATTGAGCATCTTGGCCTTTTTGGAGAAGCAGCTCTTATACTTTTTATTATCTATCTTGGCCTTGCCGGAAACCACGATTAAAATCGGCTCCCCATTGATTTTAAACGATAATGTCTTTCCTATCTGATCCGGATCAACACCGTGGGCCAGGGCAGCCTCCTCCACCGTTGCCGTGGAATTTTCAAGGACCATGACACGGTCATTCATATTGTACTCTGAAAAATACTCCATAACGGTTTCTAATGACATATGATACCCTTTATCCATAAATTTTAAATTACATCAACGGTATAGTGAATTTGCGGTAAGTATACAAGAATGAATTCCCCAGGCCCCGGAAAAGGAGTCTAAGGAGTCGCGCAAAAATAACTTCACCTAGTCTGTTTACAAAACCCCTTAAAACATTGGGTATTTTGCAAAACAGAACGTGAACTAATTATTGCGCGCGATCCCTAAAGCATAAAAACAGGTTTAACCTTGGAAATCCCCGGAATAATGGTCTGGGTCCGGTTAATCCCTTCGATCAGCCTGATATTCTGGTCCACATACTCTGCAATGGTCTCGGCATCCGAGGCAAGAAAATCCCGTTTCAGTACCATTTTCACCAGGATATCGATACTGCCGTGGACAGAATGGACCTCCTGGATCTCCTCCAGTTTGTAAAGCCGGTCGATAATCTCATGCTCCGGTGACGCCCCTATATTGATAAAAACAAAGGCGGTGATGGTCCGTTTCATTTCAGGATATTCAGGGGTGGTTTTCTCCAGCATGGATTTCCTGAACCCCTCCATGCTTTTGGGGATGACCTGGTCAATACCGATCCCGTACCTGCGCCCGGCACTGCGGGTCCAGTGGTGATAGGATATATAGGTATAAAGGTCGGCAATGCTCCGGCCAGGAAAATACTGCATCAGCCCGCCTGAGGTAATAATGGCGGTCATGGGGACAAAAATGGTATTGAACCAGTCCTTGGCTGCCTTTTGAAGATCGCAGTCCCGGCCGGACTGGCTGGCCAGGTAAAGCTGGTGTTTTTTAATCTGGCTTTCCAGAAACTTGTACTTTCCCACCTCGGTGAGATCGATCTTCTCCTTAAGCCCGGTTTTTTCAAAGAACTTTTTCTTTTCAATATAGATCAGGTTTTCCATGGTGTTCCTGCCCGAGAGAAGCTCAACCACCTTGGCCTTGATATCTGTCCAGCCCAGTTCCTTGGCTGCCGCCACCCGGTGGTTTCCGTCCAGGACATAATAATCGTTACGAATCTGATAAAGGTTCACCGGCGGAAGGGCCTTGCCCTCACGCATGGTCCGTTTTATCTGGCTGAAGCGCTTGCCCGACACATGTTTTTTAGGCCGGAACCTGGAGTCAAAATCATAGTACTTGCCCACACTGCCTGTAATGGCCTCCAGGGCAATGGTCTGGATCCCATGGTCAATGAACTCCACATCCTCTTCCTGGGCCTGCTGCTCATTGAACGAACTGACATGGTCATCGTCTGCTTTCCCAGTGTCATTGCCAAACAGAAACTTGAAAAAATTCGTCATAGTCAGACCTCAATAATCATGTGACCGCAGGTGTTAATCACCTGAGTCCGGTTGATCCGGGTGATGCGTTCCTCAAATTCGTCAAAGGCCTCATGCACATGCCCGTGGATAAAATAATCCGGATTCTGTTTTGCAATCAGCCGGTTGAAGCTCTCAAACCCCATATGACAGAGATCTTCCCTGTCGTGGATGTGGCGGGGGGCAGCATGGCTCACCACCATGTGGATGGGCCGTTTCCGCCAGATCCGGAACCCCATCCAGAAGAGAATCTTTCTCATCATGGCATCGGTGTACTGGTTCGGTCCGCCATTATACCACATGGAGCCTTCCAGTCCCAGAATGTTGAAAGATCCCACAGTTACCACCCGGGCATGAATATTATCACACCCCATGGGATTGGACCGGGTATAACGGATATCATGGTTTCCCTTGACATAGAACAGGGGGCAGTCCAGCCTGTCCCTTAAAAAGGAGAGGTACTCCGGTTCCATGTCACCGCAGGAGATGACCAGGTCAATGGGGGGCAATGCCTTTTTTTCTACGTCTCGGGTCAGCGCCTTGTCAATATAATCCGACAGGGCGAGAATTCTTAAGTTGTGGGACCGGCCCAGGGTGTGTATAGCGCCCATGAAGTCATTCCTGAAATGGGGTTAAAAATCCCTGGGATCATACGATGGATATATCAACCAAGTCAACCAAAGGACGCCTCTGCTTCGGAGATTTAAATGGATAAACCATTCATTGAATAATCTTAGATACTTAGGCCATACCCATCTCTTTCCTCCCCGCCTTCCGGCAGAATCCCGTCCATGGCGCTGAAGATTTTTATATTGACTTTTCAAGGGGTTCAGGATATGTCGCTATCCAAGTAGCAACAAAACTGAATACGCCGGTTACTTAAATAGTGCTTGCCATTTGAAAATATTATGCTAAGTATTAATCTCACTAATAGGAGGGTTTATCGTTAATTTAACTTGATTGTTTCCCTGAATCCCAATCAGGATTAGGGCAACCGTCAACCATTTTTAGGAGGAGAGAAATGAAGAAAATTCTTGTATCGTTGTTTGCATTGGCATTTATCCTAGTATCTGCACCGGCATTCAGTGCAGATATCGAGCTTGCCAAAAAATCAACAATCGAATCCATCGTAAAATCAGGCAAACTCCGCGTTGGTTTCGAATCTGGCTACCTTCCCTTTGAAATGACCAATACAAAAGGTCAGTACATCGGATTCGACATGGACATGGCCAAAGCCCTTGCCAAAGCCATGGGCGTAAAAATTGAATATGTCAACACAGCCTGGGACGGTATCATTCCCGCCCTGATCACTGACAAATTCGACATTCTTATTTCCGGCATGACCGTTACCCAGGAAAGAAACCTTGCCATCAACTTTACCAACCCGTACATCGTTGTGGGCCAGGCCATCCTGGTAAACAAAAAACATGAAGGCGTAATCAAATCCTATAAAGATCTTAACGATCCCAAGTACACCATTTGCTCCAAACTTGGTACAACCGGTGAAAAAGCCGTTAAACGGATGATCCCCAAAGCCACTTACAAATCCTTTGAAGTTGAATCAGAAGCCTGCATGGAAGTTATCCAGGGCAACGCAGATGCAACTGTTTACGACCTGCCCCTGATCGAGTTCTTCCAGTCTGCACACGGCAAGGGTAAAACCTTTGCCCTGAATAAACCCTTTACTTTCGAACCCCTTGCAATGGCAGTTAAAAAAGGCGATCCCGATTTCCTGAACTACCTGAACAACTTTATCCGCCAGTACAAAAATGACGGCAGATGGCAGAAATCCTATGACAAATGGATTAAGTCCAACGACTGGCAGAAAGATCTTGCACAATAAGATTATTTTGTAGAACCTAAAACCTGGGCCGGCAGTTTCACGATTGCCGGCCCGTTTTGTAAGGCAATATATATGGAACAAAAAATATCCAATATTAAACGGTTGAGCAACCCCACAGCCTATATCCTGTCAGTGATCGGATTCTTTGCCTTGGTTTTCCTGGTTATCGGCTCTGTATATTATGCAACCGTGGCGGTTGAATACCAATGGCGGTGGTTTAAGGTACCCAAATACTTTATGTACAAACCCGCTGTCACCATCTATGCTGAGGCAGATGGAGAGATCCAGGCCATCGCAGCCAACAAGGACAAGTTCAACATCACGGTTGAAGAAGACGGCGAAACAACAACCTATACGGTTCCCCAGGGCTCCTTTGACTGGGCCGAAGGGGATATGGTTTCCCCGGGAGATGTAATCGCCGAATACCAGGGGGGCTGGAAACCGGGTATTCTGGCCATAGGACTGTGGACAACCCTTAAGATATCCTTTATTTCAACCATATTGGGTATTTTATTAGGAATCGTCGGCGGGGTGGCCCGGGTGTCGAGTACCCCGGTACTCAAATGGTCGGCCATTACCTATGTGGAAATCATACGCGGCTCCCCCCTGCTGGTCCAGATCATGATTTTCTACTTTGTGCTGGGAACCACAATGAACAGCATCCTGATGATGAACGGCATCCCCAAACTCCAGCCCGAATGGTACGGTGTCATGGCCCTGTCCGTGTTTACCGGCGCCTATGTGGTTGAAATCGTCCGTGCGGGTATTGAGGCCATCCATCCCGGCCAGGTAGAAGCGGCGCGCTCCTCCGGAATGACGTATTTCCAGTGCATGTTCCATATTATTCTTCCCCAGGCCCTTAAAACCATTCTGCCGCCCCTGGCAGGACAGTTCATCAACCTGATCAAAGACTCCTCCCTGCTTGGCATGATTGCCATCCGGGAATTGACCAAAGCAACGCGTGAAGGTATCACCACCAGTCTCCAGACCTTTGAGCTCTGGTTTTTATGTGCCCTTCTCTACCTGAGCATGACCTTTACGCTTTCCATGTTTGTTCAGTATCTGGAAAGGAGGACTGCTCAAAAATGATTGAAGTAAAAAATATTTTTAAGACATTTTACGTTCCCCACGAGGTCAAGGCCCTGGTGGATGTTTCCAATACCATTAATGCCGGAGAGGTGGTGGTGGTCATCGGCCCCTCAGGATCCGGAAAATCAACTTTCCTGCGGTGTCTCAACCGCCTGGAAACCGCAGACCACGGAAAGATACTGGTGGACGGGGTGGATATTTTTGACCCCAAAACCGATATCAATAAGGTCAGGGCGGAGATGGGCATGGTATTCCAGTCCTTTAACCTCTTTCCCCACCAGACAGTGCTGGGCAACGTGACCCTGGCCCAGAAACTGGTCAGGAAAAGGAGCAAAAAAGAACGGGAAGAAAAAGCCATGGCACTGCTTGAAAAAGTCGGCATCGCCCAGAAAGCGGCAGCCTGGCCCGCCAACCTGTCAGGCGGCCAGCAGCAACGGGTGGCCATTGCAAGGGCCCTTGCCATGGATCCCAAGATCATGCTCTTTGACGAGCCCACCTCCGCCCTTGACCCGGAGATGATCGGCGAGGTCCTGGATGTAATGAAAACCCTGGCCAAGGAAGGCATGACCATGGTCTGCGTCACCCATGAAATGGGCTTTGCCCGTGAAGTGGGAGACCGGGTCATCTTCATGGATGAAGGCCGGGTTATTGAAGAGGGCACCCCGGAACAATTTTACACCAGCCCGCAGCACGACAGGACCAAATTATTCCTCAAGCAGATTCTGTAATCTGCCATTTCTATACCACTTAAACCCGGATTCCGGTTTTCCGGAGTCCGGGTTTTATTTTTTCCGCCCCCCCCTTGGCATTGACACTGCCAAAAGATTTGCCTATACCTGTTTACGGGGTAAAAACAGGGAAAACCAAACACATTGAGAGGGCGAAAGTCATGGGCACCACCTACACCATACATCCGGTTGTCATGGGCACCAAAGTCTTTGATAAAAGCATGATGACCTATCAATACGGCCAGGGCGAAACCTACACCATTCCCATCTTTACCTGGATCATCAAAGGCGGGGATAAGAATATTCTTGTGGACACCGGGGAGATGAACCCTATCCAGTCAGAGGAAAGGGAAGCGGCAATCAACGGGAAAATCCATACCTTTGAACAGGGGCTGGCCCTCCACGGGCTGCTTCCCTCGGACATTGACATCGTCATCCACACCCATCTGCACATGGACCATTGCGAAAACGATTACAAATGTGAAAATGCCCGTTTTTTTGTCCATGAAAAAGAGCTTGAGGCGGTTCACAATCCCCACCCCCTGGATTACAGGTACCTGGAAGATTATATCGAAGATGTGGAGGAAAACGGCCAGGTCATCCCCCTCACCTCGGACACGGAAATTATAGAAGGCATAAGGGTGGTTCACACCCCGGTCCATACCCGCGGCGGGCTTACCGTGTTCATTGACACCCCCAAAGGCCGGGCCGCCATCACCGGGTTCTGTATCATTGACGAAAACTATGATCCGCCTCCTGAAATCCGCGGCATGGAGATGGATCTTATCCCCCCCGGCACCCATGTGGATGTATACTCAGCCTACGATATCATGGCCAGGATCCGGACTGAGGCTGATATCCTGATTCCCCTCCATGAACCGAAGTTTGCGGCAACAGACTGCATCGGGGCATGATTCCCCCGTACAGACACCACTGCAGCATCCGGACCAGGGTATCAATGCCCTGGTCCCTAAATATTCCTGTTTTCTTTGATTTCTTAGTTGTTTTACGATAATCTGAAAAGAACCCATCCTCTGAACCGCAGTTGCCGCCGGAACCAAACCCGGGGCGATTTGACAACGAGGATGCCATGCCCAAAGACAGCCCCTGACAATGGCGGCTGCAGACCCTGATCGATTGGCCTTAACCGCTTCAGCCGAGGGTGCCCATGTCTTTAAAAACAAAATTTGCCGTAATCCTGGTTTTGCTTTCAATCACATATGTGGCTGCAGTTGCATCCATCCAGTTTTTCCTGATCTATCCCAATTTTCTGGCGCTTGAAAAAAAGGAAGCCGTGGCCAATGTGGAACGGATCGTGGAATCCATATACAGTGAAATAGACCACCTTGACAAATTCTGCCACGACTGGTCTGCCTGGAACGACACCTATGAATTTGCAGTGTCGGGATCTGTTGGTTATATTGAGTCCAATCTCTCCCCGGATACCTTTGTTTCCGGCAAGGTAAACCTCATCCATATTGTCAACACAGACAGAGAGCTGGTCTGGGGCAAAACCTATAACACAGACACCAAAGAAGAGATGTTTATTAAAGAGTTTTCCCCTGAATCCCATAAAAAGGGGCACGGGGTTTTTGCCTACACCGGTATGGAACCGCCCTTTGCCGGGATCAAAAAAAACGGAATCATCATTACGGAAAAAGGCCCCATGCTGTTTGCCGCACGCCCGATCCTCAAATCCGATCACCAGGGGCCGGTACGCGGCAATATACTCATGGCCAGATTTATTGATGCATCCCTTCTCAACCAGCTGCGGAAGCAGACCCATGTGGAATTCATCATTCAGGAGTACCGGAAACAAAAAATTATCACTTTCCCGGACCGGGTCAGGGATATGCTGTCAGGCCAGGCCTCAACCCTTGAAATAAAGGGCCGGAATAACTGGACCCTCTATCGGAAACTGCCCGGCCTGGCAGAGGGCAGCGGTCTTCTCTTACAAACCTACTTCCCCCGTGACATCACCGGTAAAGCCAGGGCATCCATGCGGTTTTCCCTGGTATCCCTGGGCATTGCCTCCCTGGTGGTCCTGGTGATCACGCTTCTGGTCATTGATAAAACCATTGTCACCCCTCTGGTTCACCTGACCCGGCACACCAGGAATATCCGGAAGGACCGCGTATTTCTGACAGATATTGAGATGAACCGGGAAGATGAAATCGGCTCCCTGGGGAAAAATTTCAACGGGATGCTGTCAAAGATCCGCTCCCAGACCGATGAACTGATTGCCGCCAACCTGAAACTGAGCAAATTGTCAGGACTGGACGGCCTGACAGGTATTCCGAACCGCCGCACCTTTGATGAAAAGATCCGAGTTGAATGGAAAAAGAGCTTAAGGGAGAACACCTCCCTCTCGCTGATTCTCTGTGACATTGATTTTTTTAAAAGGTACAATGACAGTCTCGGGCACCTGACAGGGGACCGGTGCCTCAAACTGGTTGCAGCAGGTATCCAGGATGTGGTCCACCGCCCGGCAGACCTGGTTGCCCGGTACGGCGGAGAAGAATTTGGAATCATTTTATCAGACACAGATCAGGACGGTGCCGTAATCGTAGCCGAGAGAATCCGGAAAGCAGTTGAAACCCTGGGTTTCACACACCCGGACTCCAGTGTCGCCGATGTCGTCACACTCAGCCTCGGTGTATCCACCATGGCAGCCTCCGGAGGGAAAGATGTTTCCGAATTGATTACTGCGGCTGACAAGGCCCTTTACGAAGCCAAAACCCACGGCAGGAATTGTATAAAAGTTCAATAAGAACATCCCGGTTCCTGGTATTCATTTTTAAATATTGCCTCAATTATTGTACATCCGGGGTTTGCCTGGTATATTTGCAGGGATAAAGGTGTAAAGATTATCCGTATCTAAATACATATGACTGCAGAGAGTATGGTTTGAAAACCGGGAAAAAAAAGCCGGCAGGCGCCGGCCCTGAACAAAAAGGGGTTATCATTGCCCACCA
>JAKSAX010000334.1 GCA_022361395.1 Desulfobacterales bacterium
GATGCGGTTGGATGACCGGGCCAGAATGCGTTTTTCCCCCGGTTCAAGTTCGGCCCAGTATTTGGTTGTCCATTGGTTATCGCTGCCCAGGATACGCAGGGCCAGATAAACGGTTTCGTCAGTGGTGTTGCTAAACCCATAATGATAAAGGCTTTTGTTTTCCAGAAAAATCACCAGATTTTTATAGGCCTCCCTGGTTTTCCGGACAGCCTCCCCGCCCTGGAGTTTCAGGGTGGGAATATGTTCTGACAGATCCTTGCTGTCCCTGAATTTCCTGGCCAAGTCCACTGCGGTCAGGCCTGCTTTACTCTTTGCCTTAAGGTTGACCCCGCCTTTGACAAGGGCCTGGATATGGCCCCAGCACTGGTTGTTTACCGCCACCATCAAAGGGGTGTTTCCCTCAGCGGTCCTGATGTTTCCGTCCGCTCCGGCCCTTAGGAAAAATGCGGTTTCCTCCGGAGAGGCAAACCGGTTCCTGACCGTGTGATGGAGGGGGGTGTATCCCCGGTTGTCCCTGTTGTCAATATCAGCCCCTGAGTTCAGCAGGATCTCGATTTTCCCGAATCCCTTGTAACAGACGGTTCTGCTCAGGGGGGTGCGACCCTCAGCATCTTTCATGTCCGGATCACATCCGATTTCAAGCAGGGCCTGCAGCACCTCAGTCCCCCTTTGGTAATGGACTGTGGTATGAAGGTAACCGTCTCCTGCCCGGTTTTTAGCCTCTGTATCCAGGTTCTCCGCGGTTCCCAAAATACGGATCATGGCGGGGTCTTCCATTTTAACCGCAATACCCAGAGCCGTTAATTTATCCTTTGAAGATAGGTTGACATCAGCCCCCCCGGCTATGGCCTGCCTGACACCCTGGTAATCTTTCAAAGCCACCATGCCCAGCAGGGGAGACACCCTTGAAAGTTCGGTCACCATGGCTATTCCGGAAACGGTTTTTTGAAAATTCTTCAGGGGAAAAATCACCCGGACACGTTCATCCAGCGTGGTAACCAGATCAAAGCTGATGGATTTTCCCTTTTCCATACGCGCCATACCCTCTTTACCAGGGATGACGGAAAATCTTTGAACCGGATCGGTATACAGGCGGCCCTGCCCGCTCCAGGGCAAGTCGGTCCGGTCAATCCTGACATTGGTAATCTCCTTTATATACTTCCCATGTCCCGGACCACGGTCCGGCCACATGGGATAAAGATCCGGGGTAAACACCAGTTCAGGGGTACCGGAGTTAAAACGAACCTCAAGAACATGGGCGCCGAAAACATCCCCGAGCCCTTTTTTATACCGCTGCATGGTCACCTTCGCCCGGTACCCTTGCGGAGACTTTCCGCCCTTCCATACGGAACGCGGTTCCGAAAAAACCTGAACCTCTCTTGTCCGGTCCTTGATATAATACCCCAGGGTGATTACGGGGTTGGTTTTCTCTCCCTGTGCACGGAAAACAATCACGTAGTATTTTTTTTCAAACTCCAGGGCTGCGCTGCGGAAAACAGCCTCAACCCCGGATTCACCCACCCTTTGTTCCTGGAAAAGCGCCAGAGGGCCCAAAACCTTGCCTGCGACATCATTGGCTGCATCATCCCAGGTCTCCGGCAGGGTGATTTCCGCCCTGTCCTTACCCACGGTACAGGAGAGCTTTTTCCCGGTTGCCTCCAGAAAAGCCCGGGATTCAAACCGGATCTGCTCTTTTTCCTCATCCAGAACAATGTTGGTAAAGTGACCGCCGCCTTCCAGAAGAGAGGTATCACTTTTAAAATGGATGTCAAAAACACGGGATAACTCATCTGCCAGTAATTTTGCAGTTTCGGACCCTGAAAGAGGTGGAGCGGCAAAACTGATTTGCGGCATAAACAGAACGAGCAAAAGAATAAACCAGCTGCAATATTTCATGGGATCTCTCCGGGCCTGACGGCCTTTTTCCAAGGATATGGTTAAAAAAACGACACCATAGAACAGAGCCCTTATCCATGTCAACAAATGAACCGCTTGCACATTGCCCCGGAAATACAGCGGGCAGTTCAGGATCCGGAAAAAATAACGGAGACTGTCAGGTAAGCCAGCCGGACATGGTCTTTTGGGGGCAGCTATGCTATTGTTAATATTATCCAATCCTCTGTTTCTTTCATATAATTTATGGGGGTAGTGCGCATGAAAACCATGAAAGCCCTGACAAAATCCAGGCCCGGGCCCGGATTATGGCTGGAAGATGTTCCGGTTCCGGATATCCGCCATAACGAGGTCCTCATTAAAATTGTAAAAACCGCTATCTGCGGAACGGATGTCCATATTTACAACTGGGACAAGTGGTCGCAGGAGACCATTCCCGTGCCCATGCACATCGGCCATGAATTTGTGGGCCGTATTGAAAAGGTGGGCTCCCACGTCAAAGACTTCAAACCCGGGGACCTTGTTTCAGGGGAAGGCCACCTGGTCTGCGGCCATTGCCGCAACTGCCTGGCCGGCCGCAGACACCTGTGCAACCATACCAGGGGGGTGGGGGTGAACCGGCCCGGTGCCTTTGCAGAGTTCCTGGCCATTCCGGTGACCAATGTCTGGTATTGTGATCCGGATATTCCCCTGGATATCCTGACCTGTTTTGACCCCCTGGGCAACGCCACCCATACGGCCCTCTCCTTTGATGTGCTGGGGGAGGATGTCCTCATTACCGGCGCCGGCCCCATCGGCTGCATGGCCGCGGCCATTGCCAGGCATGCAGGCGCCCGTCATGTGGTTGTCACGGATATCAACCCCTACCGCCTGGATCTTGCCCGGAAGGCCGGGGCCACCCTGACCGTTGATGTGACAAAGTCCGGCGTTGAAGAGGCACAGTCGCAGCTGGGAATGAAGGAGGGCTTTGATGTGGCCATGGAAATGTCGGGCAGCCCGGCAGCCCTGTCCGCCATCCTCGACAACATGTGCCACGGCGGGAAAATCGCCATGCTCGGCATCATGCCGGAACACACGGAAATCGACTGGAACAAGGTGGTGTTCAACATGCTCACCATCAAAGGCATTTACGGCAGGGAGATGTATGAAACCTGGTACAAGATGACCGCCATGCTGCAGACCGGCCTGGATATCAGCCCCCTGATTACCCACAAGTTTCACTATACGGATTTTCTAAAGGGATTTGAGGTGATGGCATCGGGGCAGTCCGGAAAGGTGATCCTTGATTGGGAGTGAAGCAAGAGAAGCGGGAAGAGCTGGATAAGCGGGAAAAGTATTATGATTTCCACTTTTGAAGAACTTGAGGTTTGGAAACGGTCGTGCAGACCCGCGGTTATGTTGTATACACTGCTGGCGGAATGCAGAGACTTTTCACTTCGAGATCAAATGCAACGTGCAGCAGTTTCAATACCATCCAACATTGCTGAGGGAAAAGAACGAAACTCCATACCTGAATTCAAGCGATTTCTTCGTATAGCAAAAGGCTCCGCAGCTGAGTTAAGAACGCAATTATACATCGCAAAGGAAATAAAAATAATCGACAGCAGAGAAGCATTAAAGCTGATCAATGAAACCAAAGAAATCTCAAAAATGCTTCAAGGACTGATAAGTTCACTGAATCCCTGAGCTGTGAACTTTTCTCGCTTTTCCAGCTTTACCTGCTACCCAAACAGCCCCAATCAATTCGTACCCACTGATAATCCCATTGAATTATTAGCTGATTTTAAATAGAATAAAGAAATTCCGTAAACAACCCGGAGCCCCGGGGGAAGGACGCCATGGATCATCTAAAGATTCTTCAGGATAAACGACTGCTGGTTGTGGATGATGAGCCGGATATTCTTGAAACCCTTGAAGAACTGCTGGATATGTGCGAGGTAGAGACCGCATCCACCTTTGCCGATGCCGTACACTGCCTGAAAAACAAGACCTATGATGCCGCCATACTCGATATCATGGGAGTCAAGGGATACTCCCTCCTTAAAATCACACATAAACTGGATATCCCCTCCATCA
>JAKSAX010000379.1 GCA_022361395.1 Desulfobacterales bacterium
AAACTGATGGTCAGCACGGATGCCAACAGGACCGCCTTTGTGAAACGGTATTTTAACTGTGATACAGCAGATCCTGCCAATTACGATATGATCCTGAACACCGGCACCCTTTCCGTGGATAAAGCGGTTTCAATTATTCAATGTGCCATGTCCTGATTAAGTTACAGGTTCTGCTTCTGAAATTACCGGTATCTTATCCTAAGGGCAATCGCATACAAACCTGGCACGGTTATAAATTTTAAAATGTTCTGGACACTTATGCGTTATCCGGATTTTGCCGGCGATTGCCTGTACAAAACTAACGTATTGGAATGATTAAGTTTGAAAAGTTTGATGTGTTGACCCTGATCTTATCCTTGACTTCCCATGTGAAATTCATTTAATTTTGTCTACTGGTTTTAGAAAATTATTTTGGTTCAGGAGGCAAATGCATGGGAGTGTGGGGACTAGCTGTCAGACTTCTTCTGGTGATGGGGATTTGCGGATCCGCATGGGCCGGGGGAAACCCCGAAGATATCGGCAATAAAAAAAAACTCAGCAAAGATCTGATTCCGGCAGAGGAAGCCTCTGACGCCTCCGGAACCGCCGAACCCAGCGAATTCGCCGAAACCGGATTTTCGGGGAGAGCCGACTGGATTTACAAGGCATCAGACTGGGTGTTGAATCTTTATATCAGCCGGAAAGGCACAAGGAGCCAGGGCAGCCACGGGGTGCTCATATTTGAGGGAACCGAGGTTGCAGGAACCCCGGGTGAACTAAGGGCGCTTCCCATCGGCACGGTCCGATACCACGGGCCTGAAGAGGCCAGGGCACACTTATGGGACGATACCGGGTGGCAGATGGTTGATCCCCTGGTCAAACCCATTGTCCATGAACCGGCTGACACGGTTATTCCGGACGGATCCCGCCCTGATATGGAGAAACTTGAATCTGATTTTGAAGCCCTGGAAAATTAGCTAAGGGATAGCGTAAAAATTAGTTCACATTATCCCCATAGATCGGTTTTCTGAAAAAACAAAGCCTTTTGGATTCCGGCTGATATCCGGAGTCCAAAAGGCTTTATAATTTTATCCGAAGCTGATCTTATACTGTCATCTGCTCCATGGCTTTTTTCATCTGCCGGACAGCCTGGCGCAGCCGTTCTTCATTTTCAACCAGGGCCAGACGGAGATACCCTTCTCCCTCATCGGAGAAACCGGTTCCCGGTGCAACAGCCACATTTCCCTTGTTCATCAACTGGATGGCAAATTCCATTGCCCCCATTTTGGCAAAGGGTTCAGGGATTTTTGCCCAGACAAACATGCCGGCCTTGGGTTTTTCTATATCCCACCCCAGCCTCTGAAGGCCTGAGCAGAGGACATCCCGCCGGGTTTCATACACCTTGCACAACTCGGGAATTGTTTCATCGCAATCCCTCAGAGCAATGATGCCGGCCACCTGGATGGCGGAAAAGATACCATAGTCAAAATACCCTTTAATTTTTCCCAGGGCACTGACAATCTGTTCATTGCCCACGCAATATCCGATACGCCAGCCTGCCATGTTATAGGATTTGGAAAAGGAACCGAACTCCACTCCCACATCCTTGGCGCCTTCCACCTCAAGAAAACTGGGGGCCACATATCCGTCATAGGTGATTTTGGCATAGGCAAAATCATTGATGACCATGAAGTTAAAGCGTTTGGCAAGTTTTACAATTTCCCTGAAAAAGTTTTTGTCCGTGACCACCCCTGTGGGGTTATGGGGATAGTTGAGCATGAGCACCCTGGGGCTTGGGTAACAGGATTCGCAGATATGTGCGATCCTGTCCAGAAACCCGTCCTCGGGTTCAATGGGAATTTTCATTACATTGGCCCCGGCAATAACCGCCGCATAAATATGGATGGGAAAGGCCGGCGCAGGGACAAGAACGGAATCCCCGGGCCCCATAATCGCCAGGCAGAGATGGGATATCCCCTCTTTGGATCCGATGGTGAAATAGGTTTCTTTTTCAGCATCCAGGTTAATATTATAGTGGCGGTTATAGTATTTTGCGATCTCCTGCTTGAGATGGGGCAGGCCGGAGCTTTCCGGATACCTGTGCGCCTTTGGATCCTTTGCCACTTCCACCAGTTTTTCAATCACCGCATCGGGTGTGGGATCCATGGGGTTTCCCATGCCGAGATCAATGACATCATCCCCGTTTCTCCTTTTGTCCATTTTCATTTTATTGATCATGCCGAACAGGTATGGCGGCAACTGATCCATGCGAGATGCAAACCGAATGACATTATTTTCTTCCACGGCCAAAAGCTCCTAAGGGTATAGGGTTAAAAAAGAAAATAAAACCATAGCAGATTTTATTCGGAGAATAAAAGCAAAATATTGAATAATTATTCCCGGTCCGGGGCAGGCACACCTCTGTTATCCAGGGGCAGGGAGATGATAAATGTTGCACCGCGTCCGGGACTGGAGTCCACACTCATTTGCCCCTTGTGATTTTCAGTGATGATAAAATAGGAGACCGAAAGCCCAAGTCCCGTGCCCACGCCAACAGGCTTGGTGGTGTAAAAGGGTTCAAATACCCGCTTGCGGATGAGTTTATCCATGCCCGGGCCGTTATCCTTGATCTCCACACAGAAAGATTGTTTTTTCACATATGTTCTGATGGTAAATTCCGGATTCCCTGTACCGGCATCCTGCATAGCCTGGGCGCCATTCCGGAGAATATTGAGAAATACCTGCTGGATTTTGGCACCCTCACAGGGTACAAGGGGCAGGTCTTTTTCATATATCCGGTTAAGTTTAATGGTTTTGAAATCATAATTTTTTTTCAGGTCAAAGTCCGTGGTGGCCAGTTCAAAGGTTTTATCCAGAAGCTCGGTCAGGTCGTGCAATGCTGTTTGCGCATCACTCTTTCTGGCAAAACTGAGCATGTTGTTCACAATGCCTGCCATCCTGAGGCCGGTGTTCTTCATGGTCTGAAGCATTCGGAAAATATCCCTTTTTTCCATGAAAGACCTGATATCCGCCATGCCAACCCCCGCTTCCCGTGCTGCCTGCAGGTTTGCCGGAAGCCTGTCGTTTGTCAGGCGTTTTGTCATTAAATCCGCTGTCTGGAGCATGCCTGCCAGGGGGTTGTTTATTTCGTGGGCCATTCCGGCTGCAAGGCCGCCGACAGAGAGCATCTTTTCCGATTGGATCATCATTTCCTGGGCCTGCCTGTGCTCTGATATATCCCTGATTGTTTCCTGAATTATGAGTTGACCGCCTACTTTCACCTGTGTGGCCATTACACTGGCTATGAATTCCCGGCCGTCCAGGCGTCTGTGCGTCCATTCAAACAATGCGGATCCGTTTTCCAGGATCAATGACAGGACCCGGTTCATTTTTTTTGATGACGGCATCCCATCCGGCTGAAAATCCGGGGATATCTCAAAGGGTGACAGGTTCAAAAACTGTTTTTTTGATCCTGTTCCGAACATCTTTACAGCTGCCGGATTACAGTCCAGGTATCCTTTTTCAGGGTCCAGAAGTAAAATGGCATCCAAAGAGGAGTCAAACAGGTTTTTATATTTTTTCTCACTCTCCTGAAGCGAATCAAGCATTGAGTTGAAATAGTATCCGAACTGAATCAGCTCATCATTCCGGTTTCCGTCCAGATCAAACCTTGCACTGCTGTTCCCTGTTTTAACCTGCCACATGGCTGCGGCAACAGAACGGATGGGAGTAACAATGCTTTTTGAGAAAAGGAAAAAGGCAATAAACAGAATAACCGCCAGGGTGACGGTTAATGCCAGCGCTCCCCTGTTCAACTCCTTCCGCTTTTTTTCAGCCTTGGAAAAATCAGCCTTAAGCAACAGGGCGGATTCTTTAAAAACAATATTGAACAGCCCGGTAAGTTTTAAATTCTCAGTGTCAAACCTGGCCTTTGTATCTTTCATATCCTGGAGAATGCGGTAATCTTTTTCAAGCACCTCCTGAAAGGAGAAAAGATAGGCCAGTGTCCTTTCATCGGGGATGTTTGATTCTTCAATCTTTTTTCCAAGATAGTCTGTCACCAGAACCAGGGCGTGATACCCGCTTTCATTCTGGTGGATTAAATAATTTATAAAAAAATGGGTAAGGTTAAACAGGGGTTTAAACAGGTCATCCTTGTCGTTGTTTAATATATTGGAAACCAGGGACTGGTAACTGGTATCCATAACAGTCCTGTGAAGATTCCTGCTTGTTTTCAACTGGATGTAGGTATTGAATATAGTTTCATATTCAATCATGCTGGCCTGGATGTGACGGAGTCTGGACTGGACCGGAAGCCCCGGTTCCTGTTTTTGCAGGCCGGACAGCCGCTCCCTTACCTCTTTTACCATTATGCCGAACCTGGCATTGGCTTCAGGACTCTCTTCTTCGAGGATCTTTCTCTCCCAGAACCTGATTTCGTAAAAGAGCCTGTTCAGAGAGCGTATATCCCTTTCGGCATTGGAATTTTCCAGCATTTGAACGGCAAGCTGATTCTGTTCATTTAAATAAAATGACAATACATAGTAGCCGCATGAAAATACGATAATAAGAAGGGCGGCGGTTGCGTAAAATTTACTGTTGATGGTCCGGAGCAATCGGGCCCTCCTGACGGGGATATTTTGAGAGGCTGACCGGTGACAGGCTGACGGGAATAACCGGCTCTATTTTATCCCCCCTGAAAAACAAGGCCATGGTCCTTATGGAGAGTTGACCCATCTTTTGCGGCTGCTGGGCAATGGTGGCCGTAATTTTTTTATCTTTCACTGCTTTTACCGCCTCTTTGATGGCATCAAACCCCACCATTACCTTTGAATCCAGGGCATTTTTCCGGGTAAGTACATCCATGGCACCCAGTATCATGGCATCGTTATGGGCAAAAACAGCATCAAATTCAATCCCTTTGTTATGAAGCCGTTCCATCAATTGCCCTGCCTGGGTCCGGTCAAAATTTACAGCTTCCCTGGCAACAATGGTGATATCCGGGTAGGTTTTGAGTTCATCATTAAACCCCAGCCCTCTGTCATGGGCAGCCGATGTCCCGGGAATCCCTTCCATTTCAACAACCCTTCCCCTGTTATTTAAATGGGCTGCGATGATTCCGGCTGCCATTCTGCCCCCCTGAATATTGTCGGATGCAACATGGCTCAGTATTTTTCCGCCGGATATTTTTCTGTCCACCGTGATCACGGGGATATTTTTTACCCGGGCCATATCAATTCCCGGTATAATGGTTTCCGCATTTGTGGGATTGACAATAATGGCGTCAATCTGTTGATTCTGAAAATTTACAATATCCATGAGCTGCTGTGAATCATTATTGCCGGCATCGCTGATGGATAATGTCATGCCGTATAGTGCGGCCTCTTTTTTTGCACCTTTGATCATGGATGCAAAAAACGGATTCTCCAGATCGGAAACCGAAAACCCGATTTTTTTATTAAAATGTTCGCGGGTAATCAGGTCCAGAGGGGTACTCATGGTATTGGGAATATTGTGTCCGTTCAATTTTTTCCAGGCCAGCATCACCCCGTATTCACCCATCAGCTCAGGGTGCTGCTCCATGGTGGCGCACATTTTCCCGATCCGGATGGCATGCCTGACAGATTCTATATTGTCATACCCTGCAACCATGATATTTTTCCGGTTCAAAAGATCAAGGGCCTGGAGAACCCCAAGGGCCATTTTATCGTTGGCACAGAAAATGGCGTCAACCCGGGGATGCTTCTCCAGCAGGCTCATGGTGAGTGAAAACGCCTGTTCAGTATTCCAGAATGCGGATTCCGAGGCAATGATCTCTATATGGCTGTCTTCCGTTACTGCCTCTGTAAATCCCCTTTTCCTCAGTTCCGCATTTTCGACTCCCCTGATGCCTTCAATGATGACGACCTTTCCTCTGCTGTCCAGCCGCCTTTTAACATACTCCCCCATCATATGGCCGCCGGTCCTGTTGTCAGACCCCACAAAGGGGATGGTCAAGCCATGGGATTTGAGTGTCTCCCTGTTCAGGGGATTATCAATGTTGATGACCACGATTCCCTTTTCCACTGCTTTTTTACACACGGGGATAAGTTTTTCGGAATCTGCCGGTGCAATGACGATGGCACCGTAATTTCTCGAAATAAGGTTTTCAACAATACTGATCTGGAGTGCGACATCCGTAGGGTTTTTTATGCCGAATACCTCCAGGGGAAACTCGTTTTCCCCGGCATACCCCTTTGCGCCCTGTTCCATCTGGATGAAAAAGGGATTGGACAGGGATTTCATTACCAGGGCAACGGTGGCGGCATTATTTTCGAGTGCCTGCAGGGAAGCAGGGCAGGTTAAGGCAAATAAAAACAGGCCTGACAAAAGCACTCTGCATAGACGGGTCATCATCTATCTCCTGATGAATCTCACGGCTGCCGCATAAACAATTGGCAGCTGAATTTCAAATATTTCCGGATGTGTTTGTATCGCATTATAGGTTACCGTCCGGATTAATCCAAATAAATTTGTAGAGAAACCGGAGAAAAAGCGGATTATGTGTGAAAAGGCTTTACCAAGATTGCCAAAGTTAAATGAAAAGTGGTATTTAATCAGGATATGTAGAATAAAAAGCGTACCAGAAACAGGAAAGGCAAATGAAACCACAGGAAATTGAAGATCTAAGCTTTAAGATAATTGAGGAAGAGGCCGGGGACCACGGATTCAACCACCGGGAATGGCCGGTTGTCAGACGGATGATCCACACCTCAGCGGATTTTGAATATATCCGGAGTATCCGGTTTAACGGGGATGCGGTTGAAGAAGGCATCCGGGCAATCCGGTCAGGGTGCAGCATCATCACCGATACCAATATGGCCCGGGTGGGGACCCGGAAAAAAGAGATCGAATCCTTTGGCGGCAGTGTCCGCTGCCTTATCGGGGATCCGGACGTTGCCGCACAGGCAAGGAAAAACGGAACCACCAGGGCCCTTGCAGCCGTGGACATGGCCTGCGAAACCTTAGGCAAAGGGATTTACGTTGTGGGAAATGCCCCCACCGCCCTGCTTCGCCTCATCGACCATATCCGGGATAACAAGGTCAACCCTGCCCTTGTCATCGGGTTTCCCGTGGGATTTGTCAATGCAGCTGAATCCAAGGATGCCCTTATGGAACTTTCCATCCCCTATATCACCAATAAAGGCAGAAAAGGGGGATCCAACATTGCCGCCAGTGTGGTAAATGCCCTGGCCATTGCCGCATACGCGGAAGAGTAAAGGGGGCGTTATCAAAGGCTTTGTCATCGGTGCCACAGGCAGCGGCACGGGAAAAACCACGATAAGTTTGGGCATGATGGCCTGGCTGGCGTCAAAGGGAATTAAGGTTGCTCCCTTTAAGGTGGGCCCGGATTTCATTGATCCCGGGCTTCATACAAAGATCTCCGGATCCGTCAGTTATAACCTGGACTCCTGGATGCTGCCTGCATCCTACAATCGGAGCCTATTTGCAGCCAAATCACAGGGAAGCGAGATTGCGGTTGTGGAAGGGGTGATGGGACTGTTTGACGGGTATGACGCCCTGTCCGAGACCGGATCAACCGCCCAGATGGCCAAATGGCTTGACCTGCCCGTGGTGCTGATCGTCTCTGCCAAAGGAAAGGCCAGGAGTGCTGCCGCCATTGTCAAAGGATTTGAAACCTTTGATCCAGACCTGAATTTTGCCGGGGTGATCTTTGCCCAGGCCGGAAGCGCCCGGCACTACCATTATCTAAGGGATGCAGTTGAACAGAACTGCAAAACCCCCTGCCTGGGATACCTGCCGAAAAATGAAAAGATCGTGATGCCCGAACGCCATTTGGGACTGGTAACCGCAGATGAGATGCCCATAGCAGAGGATACCCTGTCCACTCTGGTTTCCATGGTGGATGAGCATCTGGATATGGACAGGCTCATGAGCGGCTTGCCGGATCTGAACCTGCCAGACCCGCCCGGGGCAAAAGAAAATCCTGTCCGGATATCTTCTAAATCCGCTTGCCCGAAAATAGCCGTGGCAAGGGATAAGGCCTTCTGTTTTTACTATCCGGATAATATTGATATCCTCAAAGAGGCCGGGGCTGAGATTATCTATTTTTCACCCCTGGAAGACCAGCTGCCGGATGATATAGACGGAATCTATTTCGGGGGCGGTTATCCCGAACTCAATGCCGGGCAATTGACGGAGAAAAAGGAACTGCTGGCCCGGGTTAAAAAGGCCAGCCTGTCCGGAATGCCCATCTACGGAGAATGCGGGGGGTTCATGTATCTCTGCCGGAGCCTGACTGATATGGATGGCAGGCAGGCAGGGGATATGTGCGGGATTTTTGATTTCAATATCAAAATGTCAAAACGGCTGAGATCCCTGGGATACAGGGAAGTGACCCTTGCCTCTGATACCCTGCTGGGTAAAAAGGGGGATGTAATAAGGGGGCATGAGTTCCACTACTCTTCCATTTCAGGGGATGAAAATTGCACAGATGCCAAAAACGTATATGAGGTGGCATCAAGGGCAGGGCAGGATATTTCCTTAAAGGGGTATCAAACCGGTCAGACCCTTGGCTCTTACCTCCATGTCCACTTTGGCAGTAATCCGGGTGCTGCTGCACATTTTGTAAATTGCTGCGCTGATTATAGAGGCGGGAAGCAGAGGTCGTGTCAGTGACAGAAGAAAAAAAACTCAAAGCCGGGTTCACAACAGGCGCTGCAGCCGCAGCCTCGGCAAAGGCCGCGCTCATGGCACTGCTCACCTGCCGGACCCCGAGCCAGGTGGAAATCCGGTTTTTAACCGGCGAAAAAAAGACCATCCTGGTAAAAGAGATCACCACCCTTTCAAATACCTCCTGCCGGGCATCAGTGATAAAAGATGCCGGGGATGATCCCGATATCACCCATAAAGCGGAAATCGGGGCTGTGGTCACCCTGAAAACCGGCCCCCCCGGGGTTACCATTACAGGGGGCAAGGGCGTGGGAAAGGTCACTAAACCGGGCCTTGAGGTGGATGTGGGCGAGCCGGCCATCAATGCGGGGCCCAGGCAGATGATCGAGGAATCCGTTTATGGCGCATACCAGCAGCTCTGCCTGCCCTTCCGCCACCAGGTTCACGTGGAGGTCTTTGTTCCCAGGGGGGAAATACTGGCAAAGAAGACCCTGAATTCACGCCTGGGAATTCTGGGGGGGATATCTATCCTGGGAACCACGGGAATCGTCCGGCCCCTGTCCCATGATGCCTATATTGCCACCATCCGGTCCGGAATTTCAGTGGCCCGGGCCAATGGATCCGATACCCTTGTCTTTACCACGGGCCGGCGGTCGGAACGCTATGCCATGGGAATTTTTCCCGATATTAAAGAGGACGCCTTTATCCAGACCGGGGATTTTTTTAAAGCCGGTATAGATATGGTTCTTGAGGAGAACAGCCAGGCACCGGGAAACCAGCCGCTGAACCCGCCGGTGAAGCAGATCATCTACACGGTGTTTTTCGGAAAGGCCGTTAAAATGGCCCTGGGGTTTGAACACACCCATGCGGCAAAATCCGAACTCACCCTGAAGCAGCTTGCCCAATGGGGAGAAGAGGTAACCGGGAATCCTGATTTGGCAGCAGATATCGGACAGGCCAATACAGCCCGCCACGCCTTTTCGTTTATCCATCCCGGATTTCCTGAACTCCTTGGGTTTTTAGGAAAAAAGATGAGGGACAATGCCCTGGGCTTTGCAGAAAACAGGGTTGACATCCGGATCATTATTCTGGATTTTGAAGGTAAGGTTGTGTTTGATTCAAATTTAAATTAGACTCATCTGAACACAAAGGGAGCGCGTAAGAATAAGTTCACATTCTGTTTACAAAATACCCAATGTTTTAAGGTTTTTTATAAACAGACCAGGTGAAGTTGTTTTTGCGCGATCCCAAAGGAGAAGCCGTGAAAAAACATGTGTCCAATGCCAGGCTGATCCTCAATGCCCTGGGCAAGCTTACCGAGTTCTTCAAAACCCTGAATCCTGATGCCGAGCTGGATTTGAGCGGGGATGACTGTTTTGACTATCCCCTGGATATCATCCGCCAGACCATGCTCTTTGATATCAGCGTTCTCTATAAGGTCTCAAATATTATAGATGATATGCTGATTTTAGAGGTGATCCGCGTCATGGATCCGGAGGGGTTGAGAACAGACCTGAAAGAGGGGCGTAAAATACGCCTTTTCATGGACGGCCGGCGTAAACGCTACATAAACGAGGTCAGGGCCTTTACCAGCAAGAAGACCTCCCATATCAATGTGGCCGGCCTGGGATGCGACATCATGGGATATGTTTTTTTTCCAAGGGACTTTGGCGGGGCATACCTTGTGGGTGGTGATTTTTTCGGGAAGGAATCCGGGATCCGGGATTTCGAGGTCTCTGCCATGGATATCATGTGCGATCTTTTATCCACCATCCTTCTAAAAACCCGGTTCAAGCAAAAGGCTGAGGTTGACGATCTGACAAAGCTGTACAACTCCGGGAAAATCAAAGAAGAGGTGAGCCGGATTTTAAGCCGGTTCAGCCGGAAACCAGGCAGTGTTGCCGCCATTGCCATGGGGGATATTGATTTTTTTAAAAAGGTGAATGATACCTACGGACATATCCAGGGAGATATTATTCTTAGTGAGGTGGGCCGGATTTTTTCGGAATCCATGAGAGAGTACTTTGATGTGGCCGGCAGGTACGGGGGAGAAGAGTTTCTTCTGGTCTTTGATGAGACCGGCGCGGATAAAGCCCTGGCCATAGTGGAACGGATCCGCAAACGGATTGAGGTCCACCAGTTCCAGAAGGTCAGTGAAACCGGCAGGCCCCTGAAGGATGAATTCATCCGTGTCACCATGTCATTCGGTGTGTCCCAGATGGATGAACACTCCCTTCCCTGTGAAGCTGCGGACTGGATCGGAAGGGCGGATAATGCCCTGTACAGGTCAAAACAGAACGGCAGAAATCAAAGCACCATCTTTAAAATGGATGAAGAGTAATTGGACTCTGTCGTTAAAAATGCAGATATGACCCTTGGCCCGGCCCTGTTCGTGATTTGGCTCTGCATGCTCTTCGGCGGTAACGGGGTGGCCATGAAGTTCAGTTATACAGGCCTGGGCCCCTTTACTGCAGCCGGTATCCGCTTCTCCCTGGCAGCCGCCCTCCTGATTCTCTGGGCCCGGTATAAAAAGATTCCCCTTCAACTGGACCGGGAACAGTGGCGGCTGATCCTGGTGCAATGCGGCTTGTTTGTTATCCAGGTGGCCGGTTTCCATCTCGGCCTGGACAACACCACTGCATCCCACGGGGCCCTTGTGGCAAATGTCCTGCCCTTTATGGTATTAATTCTTGCCCATTTTTTCATTCCCGGCGACACCATCACCCTTAAAAAGGCGGCCGGTATTTTACTTGGATTCATCGGTGTGGTGGTCCTGTTCTTTGATGAGCCGGACCTGAATGGCGATCTCCGGACCGGCGACCTTATGGTATTAACGGCTGTTGTCTCCTGGTCAATATCTGCGGTTTACGTCAAGCGGATCATAGACCGGTTCAATACGGTTCAGGTTACCCTTTATCCGATGATCACCGGGATTCCCTTTTTATTTCTTGCCGGATTTGTCTGGGATACGGCAATGGTGACCCGGATAAGCCCCACAGTGGTAAAAGCCGTTGTATACCAGGGTGCCGTGACCGCAGCCTTCGGGTTTGTGGCCTGGAACACCATGCTGAAACGGTTCGGGGCAACCGCCCTTCACTCCTTTGTGTTTATCGTGCCCCTTGCCGGTGTCTCCTTTGGGGTGATGTTTCTGGACGAACCCCTCACCCCGCATCTGCTGACGGCCATTGCCTGTATTGTTGCAGGCATTATGGTGGTTAACCTTAAGAGACGGAAAAAGACGCCGGTTGTGCCCCCCCATCGCCCGCCCTTTAACTGATATTGTTTATCCGGCGGGAGGGCTGATGCTGACACAATTGTCCGGATTGTCCTGGAACAGGCAAAGGCCTTTTATGAATGTGTCGGCGGCCAATTTTTTTTTGTCGGGATTTCCAAGGGTTACCGGGGAATCACTGCTTCCCGGAAGCATGAAAACAGAACCCGGGTCATCCATGGAAATAATAAAAACCGATTGCAGTTCTTTGTCTATTATAAAGGGAAAGACTATACCGGCCGGGATAAGAAAGGTTCCCTCTTTATCCATTCCCCATCCTTTATAGGGGCGTTTCTGTCCGAATTTGTTCCAGCCCAGGTATACTTTTTTCGAAAAGGCATTGCTGAGCCCGTGACGGAATAAAAAGGCCAGGGGATCTTCATTGTTTTTTCCCCACAGATGACGGTGGGAGCGGATGGCAAAGGCCATGTTTTTCCGTTTCCAGGCTTCCGGATCCTGTACCGGGACCGGGTTATTGCCCATGGGTGTCTCCCCGGTCCGGTCTTTCCGGAAGAAAATATGTCAGCTCTTCTTTTGTCAAAGTCCCGGCCTTTTTAATAATCTTTGCAGAGTACCTGCCCGATTCTATTATCTTAGCTGTTTTATCCTCATACGCCTTTGTATCCATAAGGCCAGAATACCAGAAAATTTTTGGAACAAGAAGGGCATTTATAAAGGGGATGCGCTGGTTCCGGCAGAATTTGGCCCCCTTACCGTCATCTATTATGATAAAGGAACCATCGGATGAGGGGGAACAGTCCAAAAACAGGGCCAGGGTCTCCTGCTCTCCCCTGTCCAGCCTATAAAATTCCCCTGGCGGTTTTTTACCCGGAACAGGGTGTTGAACCCTGACTAGGCGGTTATCCAGGGTTTTGAAAAATGAAGCCCCTGGATAACCGTCAATGGTGATTTCCCTGAACACCGCCTCTGCCATGACCAGGGAAAAGGTCCGGGCACAGGGAAGAAAAAGATCAGCCCTGTGTAAAAGTATGGCAGATGAGGCATCGATAAAGACCTTGGACACAATATCCTCCTAGGTTAAAAACAGCCTCACCTTAGTTGAATCCGTTCAGCCGGGCAACAGTTTTTCAAATCCCTTGATTTGGATCAATGAATTGGTCATAAAGACCGGATATAAATCATACTGAAAAATAATAAATTAAGAGACATAATCAGGTATGAGACCCAAAAAACTGATCATAGAGCCCACCACCCAGTGTAACTTCAAATGTGAGATGTGCGTAAAGCAATCCCCGGGCTGCCGGATTCCGGAAAGAAATATGAACCCGGAGATCTTTGAACGATTGAATCCCCTGTTTCCCCATATTCATACCTTTATCCTTACCGGTATCGGCGAACCCCTGATGAACTCAAATCTGGAATCCTGGATATCCGGGGCAGGATCTGCCATGCCTGAAAACAGCATCCGGGGATTTCAGACCAACGGCAAGCTTCTGACCAGGCAAAGGGCGGTTTCCCTGGTCCGGTCGGGCCTGAATAAAATATGCATCTCCGTGGATGCGTCAGACCCGGGCCTGTTCAACAGCCTTCGAAAGGGCGGCAGCCTCTCTGATGTCGAATCCGCCCTGGCCGCATTGGCCCATGCCGGGAATCAGGCTGCCGGTCCGGGACTCTCCGTCGGGGTTGAATTTGTTCTCATGAAAAAAAACATGGATCAACTCCCCCTTGTGGTGGACTGGGCAGGGAGCAAGGGAGTGGATTTTATCCTGGTCACCCATGTGACTGCCTATGATCCGCTGACGGAAAAAGAACAGGCCTTTATGGATAATTCAGATGAGGGGCTGGCCCTTTGGGCCGAATTCCGGGAAAAAGCCGCCAAAAAAGACCTGGATCTGCGTCAATACAATAAAATCGTCTGGAAGTTTTATAAAACCGACAGGGACCTTGCAATTTACACCCTGGTCCAGGAGATGAAAGAGGCTGCCCTTAAGATGGGTATTTACGTAAACCTATTTCACCTCCTTGAAGAAGACCCGGATTATTTCGACCGCATAAATACTGTATTCCAAAAGGCCGGTGAAAGGGCAGACCGTTTCGGAATCGACCTGACCCTTCCTGAAATACGCCCCAAAACCCGGCGGTATTGTCCCTTTGTAGAAGAGGATGCGCTTTTCGTGGCCTGGGACGGTAAGGTCTCCCCCTGTTATTTTTTATGGCACAGATACCAGACCATGCGCATCGGATATACAAAAACGGTAAACCCGGTGAACTTCGGCAATATAAGGGAACAGGATCCCCTGGCCATATGGGACAGTCCTGAGTATTCTGAATTCCGGACCAAGGTAAAATTATACGACTACCCCAATTGCCATTCCTGGTGTGAAACCCGGTG
Source organism: Desulfobacterales bacterium (assembly GCA_022361395.1). GTDB lineage: Bacteria > Desulfobacterota > Desulfobacteria > Desulfobacterales > Desulfobacteraceae > Desulfobacter. The sequence goes on from JAKSAX010000379.1 coordinate 14,277, forward strand.
TGATTATGTTCTGGATGATCCTTTTTACCAGGATTGCTTCATCAATGACATCCCCTGCTGTGACTGCCACTGGAACCTCGGGTTTTTGAACTGCCTGAATTAACAGCGAAAAAATACTTAGTCTCCAATCTTAAGAAAAAAAAGATAAAAAAATTAAAAAAGGATTTGACAACCCGGTCCGTTTCAGGCATTATTCCCCGGTCTTCAAGAGAGCTCAGCAACAACGGCTCTTGCCAAAGACAAGTTTGATCTTTGAAAATTGGTCAGTGAAGAAGAAATGAGCGGGTCTAAATAAGACCTTAAAGTTTTAGTTAAGAATCAGGGTTTGTCCCTGGTTTATATAGGATTATAACTGGAGAGTTTGATCCTGGCTCAGAATGAACGCTGGCGGCGTGCTTAACACATGCAAGTCGAGCGAGAAAGTTTCCTTCGGGAAGCGAGTACAGCGGCGGACGGGTGAGTAACACGTGGATTACCTGCCTC
>JAKSAX010000122.1 GCA_022361395.1 Desulfobacterales bacterium
TCTGGTGGGTGATATCCAGATGTGCTGTGGGTTCGTCCAAAAGGAGAAGCGCGGGCTCCTGGGTTAAGGCCCTTGCAATGGCGCAAAGCTGCCTTTCCCCTCCGGAGACCCGGGTGATTTTTTTACGGGCCAGTCTCAGAACACCGGTCAGGGCCATGTAATTTTCAGCAATTTCCATATCCTTTTTGGACTCAAAAAACTGGAAAGGCGCAAAAAACGGCATCCGTCCCATGAGAACATAATCCCGCACCGTCATGGGGGCCGGGTCTATGGTCTGGAGTACCGCAGCCATTTGCCGGGCTAAGTCCTTATTGGAAAGGGATTGAAGGTCATTTCCAAACAGCCGGACGGTTCCGGCATCCGGGGCAAGGGTCTTCAGCAATGCTTTTACCAGGGTGGTTTTGCCGCAGCCGTTCGGGCCGATAACTGCGGTGAAAGAACCGGGAGCCACCTCAAAACAGACATCCCTTAAGACCGGTTTTCCCCCGTAGGCAATGTCCAGGTTTTCCACACAAAGCACAGAGGTATTCCCCTGGCGTTGGTGTGTATCCATGGCAGGATGACAGGGGCCTGCCGCCCTGGGAAGGCTCATAATACCACCTCTCCTCCGGACCTGCCGTTCCGGGCCAGGGCCCAGATAAAAAGCACCCCGCCGATGATGCCGGTGATCACGCCCACGGGTAATTCCAGGGGTGCGATCACGGTTCTTGCAATGACATCGGACAGGGTAAGAAAGGCGGCGCCTGCCAAAAATGAGGCAGCAAGCAGGATCCGGTGGTCCGGCCCGGTGACCATGCGGACAAAATGGGGGACGATCAGCCCGACAAACATAATCACCCCGGCCACTGACACAGAGAGCCCGGTCAAAAACGAGGCCGTAATAAAGAGAACCTTCTTGGAGCGGGCCGTGTTGATGCCCAGGGTTGCGGCCTCCTCGTCGCCCAGGGCAAGGGCGTTCAGGTCCGTGCAAAACAGGTAGGCAATGACAAGGCCGGCCAGGCTTCCCGTACAGGCAGTACGGATAAGGGCCGTGTTGGTCTCGTCCAGGGAGCCCATGATCCAGAGCACGATATTCTGGAGATCATCCGAATGGGCCAGGGCCATGAGCAGCATGACCAGGGATGATGCCACATAGGAAATCATGACCCCTGTGAGCAGCATCCGGTTGGACCTGACATGGCGGCTGTTCCGGTTAAGGCTGTATACCAGAAATATGACCAGGCTGGCCCCTGCAAACCCGAACAGGGGATAGGAGATTATCCCCAGGACAGCATGGAATTTAAACAGGATATTGATGCATACCCCAAGGGATGCCCCGCCGGATATTCCAAGGGTGTAGGGTTCAACCAGGGGATTTCTGAACATGCCCTGCAGCAAGGTGCCGGCAAGGCTCAGGGCACCGCCCACAGCCATGCCCAAAAGGATCCTGGGCAGGCGGATCTGCATAAGGATACTGTATTCGGATGATCCCGGCCCCCGGGTGAGAATGCCGGGAATCTTTTCAACGGGAATTCCCGCACTGCCCGTGCAAAGGGCCAGGACCCCGGAGGCAGCGGCCAGGACAGCCAGCCCTGAAATAATGAAAAACCAGGATTTAGCTTTGTGGTGCATCGGCATCCCCTTTCACGGAACCGGCCGGCCGTATACCGGGATGGAGCAGGGGCAGAATTTTGTTCAGCCCTTTGACAAAGGTGACGGGGGTCGGGCTGCAGATCATCTCAGGGTCCAGGACGTGGACCCTGGACTGCTGCACGGCCCTCATGGCCTTATGGGCCATCCACTTGTCCTTTTCCAGGTGTGCCGCTTTTTTACTGGTGCCCATGGTGGTCACAAGGATAACCTCCGGGTCCATGGCCACCACCTTTTCCCTGGAATAGACACCCGTGCCTTCGTGCGCTGCGATGTTTATTCCCCCGCCATAGCGGATATATTCGTTGATGAACATCTCCTTATTGGCAGAGTGCAGGGGCTTGATGCCGATCTGCAGGAATACGGAGGGCTTCTTTAAACCTGCCGTCTTAGTCAGAATCGCCCTGGCTGCCCGCCCGGCCCCGTCAACGATGTCCCGGGCCTGCCGGGCCCGGCCCAGGGCCGTTCCGAGATCAATCGTCATTTCACACATCTGGTCAAAGGTTTTGGGGTTCCGGGCCCTGACAACCCGTATGGACATCTTTTCAAGGACCTTGAGCTGTTTTTCCCTGGAAAGGGCGCTTGCAATCACAAGGTCCGGGTTGAGGCGGATGATTTTCTCCACATTCATCTGGATAACGGAGCCTATTTTCTCCTTGAACCGGGCCGGTTCAGGCACATTGCAATAGGTGGTGTTGGCAATGAGACGGTCCTGGGCCCCGACCAGGTAGACGGTTTCCGTTATTATCGGGGAAAGTGATACCACTCTTTGGGGAACCACCCGGCTCCAGGCCGTCCGGGGCGGGACGCAGGCCACCAGAAGGATTAAGGCAACGGGGATGATGCACCGGCTATTCATGGCCCTCTTCCTCCAGGCTTTTCACGGCACCCGTAATCAGGGTGTTCAACCCGGTCCTGAGCAGAAGGGGAATATCCCTGCGATGGGAGAGGTAATCCCGGATTTCCAGGTCTCGCCTGCCTGCAATACCGCCTGCAACCGTCCCGCACCAGGCATTAAACAGTGAAAGATCCTTTACCAGGCCCTTTTCATACTCATCGCTCAGGGCCATGGCCCCTTCAATAAACCCGGCATACTCCTTTTCCAGAAGCAGGTGCTCGACTTTCCGGGCTAACCGGCCGGCTTTAATCTCCTTAACATTCAAACAATCGCAGGAAAGATCCGATACAAGGCTGAACACAGAGATCCTCCGCTCCTTGAGACGCTGGAAAACGTGGCGCTGCGCCGTTACCTTGTTCTGCATGAGGACGGCCTCGTTAACCCCTGCGTACACGGCCTTTGAAATAAGCTCTCCCATCTTTGTATGCCCGCCGGAGTTTTTAATTTTCAGGCCTTCCCCCTTGACCACCAGCACGTTGTCCGTGCCCGTACCCGTGGCCTCATATACAAGAGGCCTGGCCGTGCTTCTGATGTCCATGTCCTCCAGTGCCGCTGTCTTGCCTTCCGTGGCCGCGATAACGGCTCGTGTCATGGCACGGTCAGACAACTCCATATTGCTCATGATCAGGATGTTGATGGTGCCGGGTTCATAAAAACCGCCAACGTCCTTTGACATGCGAAGGGCATTGGACATGACCCCGGCCGTGACCAGGGCCGTCACTTCCATATCCTTATAGGCAGCTTTTTTTATGCTTAAATTGCCCATGTCTGCGCCTGTAATGAGAAAAGAGGTGGCCGGGGCTTTTTTCATGTTGGCTTCAAGGACCCGGGCCCTGATATTATCAATGCCGAGTTTGTGTCCGATACCCCAGGCCGGCGGCGGGGAGTAATGGTTGCCCACGCTGGTGATGCCGGTCCTGAACCCCTCAAGGGTGGAGATGATGGTCTGGGGGCGTTTAAAGTCCACCATCAGGGTTTTATTGTCAAAATCCCGGATACTGGTGTGATTGATCCGCGCGGCCTCCACGTACGGCAGGTCCACATCCAGAAGCCGGGTTGCCCGCACCCGGGTCTCCAGCACCTCATTGCCGGGATCTGAAAATTCATCCGTATAGACCATGGATGACAGCCACTGGACAAAACGCCCCGTATTGGTAGCGGCCCGGCAGGTCAGTTCACAGGGAAAATAGAAGATCTGCCGGTTCTTTACCGCATCCACATCCTTCCACCCCGGCCGGCTGAACAACTCCCGGGCAGCGTTGCGGTCACCGCCACATCCGTATACGGCCTGGGGGTTAAATGCCAGCCACTCTTCTTTGCTCACTTCGATAACCGGACCTTTGCGCCCGAAATCAGGAGGAATCCCGCCTGCCAGGCGGATCAGTTCATTCTGGAAAGAATCCCTCCCCGGCGTCATGACATTATTCCGGCCCATGAGCCTCATGACCCGTTTCTTTTCTCCGGGCACGGCCTTTGCCAGTTTCCTTTGGATCAGATCCAGCTCATCCCGGTTTCTGGCTATTATCTTCCGGGCCTCTTCCCTTTTGCCAAACAAATCCCCCAGTGTGAGGATGGTCTCAAAGGCCTGGGTGATATTTATGGTGTCATAAACAAATACAGGGATGCCGCAGGCCTTTAAATCTGCGGCAATTTCTTTATGAAGCCTGCCAAGAATCACAAGATCCGGTTTCACCGCTTTCAGCTTTTCAACGGCAGGCTGGAAAAAACCGCCCACAACGGTTTTGCCCTCTGCGCCCTTTAGGGTGGCATCGTGATAGGTAAGACCGGTAACTGCGTTTCCGGCCCCCAGTTCAAAGAGGATTTCCGTGGCAGACGGAACAATCGAGACCACCCTGGAAGGCGGCAGGCTGAACTCAAGGGCATTGCCCGTGGCGTCCCTAACGACAACTGCCTGTGAAAATGCCGGGCAGAGCAGAAAGAGTAAACATGTCAGGGAAAGGAGTTTCGTTGTCCGGAAAATACGGGTGGTGTTCATGTCAGCGGTCCAATATAATTATGGTTAATCATCTGGACCCGACTTTTGATATCCGGATGGCAGCAAAGATACCTAAAAACAAAAAAACCGGACCGATTGTTCAACCGATCCGGAATACCCCTTTTCTTATCCTAGAGATCTTAATTACTGACACCCTCCTTTACCACGAAGGATATCGACACGCTTCAGGCAGGTCTTCTGACTCTTGGTTCGTCCTACTGGCTGCGCCTTCCCATCCACATACTTATGGACAGTGGCAATTGCAACGGTCGTCCCCAATTACAGCGGCGGGTCCGTTCCGGATTTCAACCGGATTCCCTATTGTGCTTTATCCAGCACCTGAAGTTACAAAACCTTTAGTCGTATTGGTTAAGATTGTCAATAGATTATTTCCCAGGATAACACACCCGTATATGACCCCGATACCCTCATTTTGCCTGAACCGCTGTTTTACAACGATCACATACCTGCCAGATCAATGTTGCATTTTAAAAGATACCGGATGGATGCAAAACTCTCACCAACGATGAGAGAATTACACCCGGCTATCTCATCGTACAAACGTAAACAAAAGCCAAACAGGCCTATAACTGAAAGCAGACCTGCTCACGGGATTTTTTTAACACAGACCCGGCAGCCGAAGCCGCGGGGCACTCCACTACACCCCAGCCGCTCGTCCTGAGCGGCCAGGCCGCGGAAATTTCCAGGCCCTGTCAGTCCGTGACGCCCTAAAAATTTCACGCCGTTCCGCGCTCCCACGCCTCCGGCTGCCTAGTTTACTTGGTATGCGAACGTAAAGAATCTTTTTCTCCAACTAATTGTCTTAAAACAAACTTCCTATGTCAGATTGAACACTTTTTTTCTGCAATCTTCCATTTTTAGAATGCTGACTCTATGTGTAAGAACTGATTACAATTCTTGCCTGTTTGCGCAAACCAGGAGGGTTCCAGGCATGTGGGGGGAAGGGGTGTAATGGCGTGAGGGCAGGTGGCGTCAGGGATAGAAAGACAGCTGTCCGCCCGCTTCTCCGGCGGTCACGACGACCGCCGGAGATTTAATGGAACCCCTTTCCCCCACATGCCTATTCGGTATTAAATCTTTGCTCTGACTTTTAACTTACTTAAATAGTTCAAACTAACTCACAGGAAATTTGCTGAAAGGGTCAGGAAATCATACCATTCTTTGGTACGAAAAATTACATTTTAGTTTCTACTGTTAACTGCAAAAACGCCATATCACACCTTTCGGGATTGGAAACAACAAAAAAGGCGTAACCCTAAGGTTCACGCCTAAATTGTTTACAAATTAAAAATATGTATCGGTTAGAAAGGAATATCGTCATCCGGAATGGTGTCAGGCCCGCCGGTCATGCCCGGATTGGTCTGGCCCTGGAAGTTATTAGAGTTAGGGGCGCCACCGGGTGAACCGCCACCCTGGTTCTGGTTATATCCGCCGCCCTGGTTCCCCTGGAAGTTACCTCCCTGGTTCTGCTGATACCCGCCGCTGCCACGATTCTGGTATCCGCCGCCCTGGTTGTCGCTGCGGTCTCCCAGGAACTGAAAATTGGATACCACAACCTCAGTGGTATAGTGAGTCTGGCCGTCCTTTTCCCATGACCGGGTCTGGAGGCGTCCCTCAACATAGATCTGCCGTCCTTTGGACAAATATTTTTCACAGGTCTCCGCCTGTTTGCCAAAGACAACTATTCTGTGCCACTCGGTTTTCTCCTGGCGGTCACCAGTATTTTTATCTGTCCACTGCTCACTTGTGGCGATTGAGAAGTTAACCACTGCCGTACCCTGCTGGGAATACCGGATTTCAGGGTCCCGCCCCAGTCTGCCGATAAGCATGACCTTGTTTAAACCTGCCATTATTTCACTCCTATCTGTTAATTATCTATTAAACGTATCATATGCGCATAGGCCGGAGGAATTGTCAATCCCGGTTAATATTACAGAATCAACACATGCAACTTTTAGATCCAATGATTTCAGCAGGTTATTTTTGCACAGGCAGTCGCAGGCAAAATCCGGATAACGTATAATTGTCCAAAACCTTTAAAAATCAAAAACCGCGCCAGGTTTATAGACGATTGCCTTGGTTAATCTTAAGGATTGACTTGACAAGTCCAGCATTTTTACTTATGTTGCTATTTAAGTAGCAACACCTATTCAACCCATGGAAATAATATGGAAAACAAATCTGCACTGACAAACCTGGGATTTTCTCAATATGAGGCATCCTGTTATATGGCCCTGGTAACCACCCATCCGGTGAACGGGTCCCAGTTGAGCAAACTCTCCGGCATTGCACGGTCCAGAATTTATGATGTGCTCCGCAACCTTATTTCAAAGGGATATGTCATTGAGGTACAGGCCGGGCAATATGCTCCCCTTCCCTCCGATGAATTGATACGGCGGCTGAAGCGGGAGTTTCAGAACAGCGTTACGGCCGTCGAAAAAGAAGTTGTCAAAGCCTCCCAGAAGGAGGACTTTGAGTATGTCTGGACCCTGACCGGTTATGACAATGTCATGGAAAAGGCCAAGGATATGATCGGGGCTGCCAAAGAAGAGGTGTATGCCAGGCTGTTTCCAGAGGCAGACCACCGTCTGGCCGGGGCACTGGAAGCCGCAGAAAAACGCGGGGTGTCCATCCGCTATATTGCCATGGGCGATGTGCCTGACCGGTTCGACATCCAGGTAACCCATCCGGGAAAAGACGACCTGATCGGAAAAATCGGGGGCAGGTCCTTTGATATCATCACAGACAGGCAGGAAGCACTGGTGGGTATTTTCGAGAGCGGTAACGAGGACGAATCCCCCATCAACTGGACCCGGAACCAATGGTTTATCATTGCCAACCGGGACAGTCTCCGCCATGACTTCTACCATTGTTTTCTTGAAAAAACCCTGGACCGGAACCAGCCCCTGACAGACAAGGAAAAGAAAATCTACCAACTTATAAAAAAGGACAATTAAAGGAGGTGAGCCATGACAAGCATGAGAAAAATTCACTATTTTGACGGGTTTTCAAACGAGAGTGACAAGACGATTTTCAACCTTGAAGAAGATTACGGCGCCCATCATTATGAGCGGATCAACCTGGTGGTCCGGCATGCAAAAGGCTGCTGGCTCACCGACGACAAGGGCAAAAAATACCTGGACTGCCTGGCGGCTTATTCCGCAGCCAATCCCGGCCACCACCATCCCACCATCACCAATGCGGTCATGGATGCCCTGATCGGAAATTATGCCTCTGTGTTGTCCAATGTCGTATTTACGGACCCCTTGGGGATTTTCCTGTCGGAAGCCGCAAAATTCGCCCCCCAGATGGCGCCGAGATTCGGTAATTACGGAAACAAGGTCCTGCCTAAAAACGGTGGTGTTGAATCCGTTGAAACCGCCATTAAAACCATGCGCTACTACGGATTCAAGAAAAAGGGCATTCAGGACGGAAAACAGGAAATCATCGTATTCAACAATAATTTCCACGGCAGGACCATCAGTGTGGTCTCTTTTTCCTCCAGCAAGAAATACAGCGAAGGTTTCGGCCCCCTGACTCCCGGCTTTGTATCCGTCCCCTTCGGCGATATTGAAGCCGTGAAAAAGGCCATCACCCCGAATACCTGTGGTATCCTTGTGGAGCCCCTCCAGGGTGAAGGCGGCATGCTGATTCCCCCCAAGGGTTTCCTCGCAGGGCTAAGAGAGCTATCCGATCAAAATGACCTTCTCCTGGTCTGCGACGAGATCCAGGTGGGCATGGGCAGAACAGGCAAGCGCTTCTGTTTTGAACATGAAGGCGTGGTGCCCGACGGCGTAATCCTGGGCAAAGCCCTGTCCGGCGGCCTTGTGCCCCTGTCCGTATTCATTACCAATGCAAAACTCATGGACATGATCTTTTCAAAGGGATCTGACGGTTCCACATTCGGCGGGTATCCCCTTGCCTGTGTGGCAGGCACCGCAGCCCTCAAAGTGTTTGAAGAGGAAAAACTGGCAGAGCAGTCAGCCGCAAAGGGAGAAATACTCAAAGAACGGATTCAGGACATTGCCGGACGCTCTCCCCATGTAAAGGAAGTCCGGGGGCTTGGCCTGTTCATCGGTATTGAAGTTAAAAACGGAAATGCCATGGAATTCTGCCATAAACTCCTTGACCTGGGCCTTGTGGTGAACGACAGCCACGGCCACACCATCAGGATCTCCCCTCCCCTGGTCATCAATGAGGAGGAGATGGATTTCATGGTGGACTGCCTGGAGCAGGTTCTGGTCCCGTAACCTTTTCTGATCACCGGCCCGGCCTGCAATGCAGGCCGGGCTTTTTAATTTTCAGACTCCTGCTCCCTGTCCCAGGACTGGATCTCGATGATGTTGCCCTCCGGGTCCTTAAAATAGACAAAGACCAGGGTACCGATACCCGGGACTGCTTTTTCCGTGACCTCACCAAGCATCTGCCCCCCGTGTTTTAAGGCCAGGTCAAAGGTCTGGCGTACATCCCCCACTTCAAAGGCAATATGGGTAAACCCCTGGTGGTTGGCCATGGTGCCGCCAGTGCCCGCCATCTCCTTGTAGGTGTAGATCTCCAGGGTGGGGCCGTCATCCCCGTATCCGGGGAGGACCAGGTGCGTCCCTTCAAGGCAGGCGCCGGACAATCCCGTGGCCCGGTCCAGCCATTTACCGGAGTAAGACCTTTCCGGCGGCTTTATCCTGCAGCCAAAAACCTTAGTATAAAAATCCGCCAGCAGCCTCCAGTCCCGTGCCGCTATATTGGTATGAACATATTTCATTTTTCTGGATAATCTCCTCTTCTGTTTCAAACCAAGGGTCTTTTTCATGTTGAATTATAAATCAAAGCTCCTTATTGTCTATGGACATTAACGAAATACAGCGTTCAGAAATTTAGAACGCCGGAGGCGGGATATGGAATTATACCAGATCAGATCATTTATTGCCGTGGCAGATGCCCTGAACCTGACCCGGGCCGCCAGGGAGACACATCAGAGCCCGTCAGCGGTCAGCTCGCAGATAAAAGCCCTGGAAACCGGTCTCGGAGTCACTCTGTTCAAACGGGGCCCCAAGGGGATGTCCCTTACCCCCGACGGTGAAACTCTGCTGGCATCGGCCCGGACCCTGGACCAGGCTGCCAGGGATATGCTCAAAAAAGCCGGAAATCTGCGCCGGTCCCCGGCCGGGAACCTGAACATCGGCATCAATACCGATCCTTCGTATCTAAACCTCTCCGGGTTAACCCGGTGGATCGGCAGGGCAATGCCGGAGGTCTCCCTGACCTATATTGAAGCCAAAACCTATACAACACCGGCTATGCTGGGCCGGGGAAATATTGATATCGGATTCCACTTTGGTGAATTCAAAGAACCGGGGATCTTTTCAGAGACCTTTTCACAGGCCCGCATCCGGGTCATCCTGCCCGCTTCTCTGGGACCTGAATTTAAACACGCCTCCCTGGCAGGCCTGGTGACACTTCCCTGGATCTGGACCCGCCAGGCCTGTCCTTTTCACCGGGCCTTCCAGAAGCGGCTGGACCGGAAAGGGCTGAGCCTGAAGGCAATGGCTGATGCCGTGGATGAAAATATTGTGGAAGAACTTGTAAAGTCGGGCACAGGTGCTGCCCTGATGCGTGAAGACCATGCAATAAAACTTGTGGACCGGGGCCGGGCCGTGTTCTGGGATGATCCGGGGATGGAGATCCCCCTGGCCATGGCCTGCCTCCGGCACCGTAAAGATGAAAAAGCGGTATCGGCATTTTTCAGGGCTGTTCAGCAGTTTAAAGGGATCCCCCTGTCTTGTGAACACCCCAGGTGAGGCTGCCTGCCCGCCGCCTCTTTCTTCTGTTATAGCAGTTCTCAAAATTCCGTTCCGATTCAAGTTTTAATTTCAGTGGTTGTACAGCAAATAACACGCTATGCTTCAACATCTTGTTAATAAAAGAGGTTATCTCACTCCGTTTTCTTCGGAACATATTTTTGTTATTTGCTATAGTTTGTATTTTCCAGTCTGTGAGATTGTTATTTGTTAAAATGTCTTGACAACTTTACAATTTATTTTTATCGTACTCTAAACAATTAACCTGATGATGAGGCAAAAATGCTTAACCCGCAATCCCCGATCCCCCTCTACCACCAGCTGGCTGAGATCCTTCAGGACCGGATCCGTTCAGGCACCTACGGCCCGGGAGAAATGATTCCCTCGGAAACAGGGCTGGCCAGGCAGTACGGCATAGGCCGGCCCACGGTCCGCCAGGCCATGAATATCCTGGTTCAGAAGGGGCTGATCCAGCGCAAACGGGGGGCCGGCACCTTTGTAAAGAAACCTTCTCCAAGGGTTGACCTCTTTTCACTAGCCGGCACCTCCCAGGCATTCGAGACCCGGGGAATCCCCATTGAAACCCGCATCATCACCCCCATGTGCAGGCAACCCGTTGACCGGGACGTGTCCAATCCCTTTCACGGGCAAACAGCCTTTTTCATGTCCAGACTCACCCTGGCCAAGGAGAGGTCCGTGCTCCTGGAGGATATTTTCATGGACCCGGAACTCTTTGCCGGCATTGATGCCATTGATCTTGAAAACCGGTCCCTGGCCCAGGTGGTGTCCGAACATTACTACCTCACCCCAAAGGACGGGTCCCAGTGGTTCAAGGTTGAACACCCGGGAACCCAAAAGTCTGAAATTCTGGGAATTTCACCCAAGGAGCCCGTCCTTGTGGTCCGCAGGGCGCTGAACTTTCCCGGTGCGCCAGGGGCTATTTTCTCAACCCTGTACTGCCGGACAGACCATTTTGCCTTTTCCCAGACCATCCAGGGGGAGGGGTGAACCAGCGGATGAACAGATTTCATCCCTCATCTGAACTTATGGAGATTTATATATGAAAGACCGCGGATATTACGGCCCCTTTGGCGGTGCGTTTTTGCCTGAAATTTTAGTCGCCACCTTTGACGAACTGGATGCCCGGTTCCGGGAGATTAAAAACGATCCCGAATTCTGGCGCAGCTATGTCAGCCTGATGTCATCATACTCCTGCCGTCCCACCCCCCTGACCTTTGCAGAGAACCTGACCCGGTATTTCGGCGGGGCAAAGATCTATATTAAACGGGAAGACCTCAACCACACCGGTGCCCACAAGGCCAACAACGTCATGGGCCAGGGACTGCTGGTCCGGAAGATGGGCAAAAAAAGGGTGATCGCCGAAACCGGGGCCGGACAGCACGGGGTGGCCACAGCCACCATGGCTGCCAAATTCGGGTTTGACTGCACCATTTACATGGGTGAAGTGGATGTCATCCGGCAGCGCCCCAACGTATTCTGGATGGAACAGCTGGGGGCGACGGTGGTGCCTGTTACCGACGGCACCCGGATTTTAAAGGACGCCATAAATGAGGCCTTCAGGGACTGGGTGACCAACATGGACTCCACCCACTATGTCCTGGGCACTGCCTGCGGCCCCCATCCGTTTCCGGAAATGGTCTCCTATTTCCAGTCTGTCATCGGCAAGGAGGCCCGCAAACAGATCATGGACATTGAAGGCCGGCTGCCGGATAAAGTGTTTGCCTGTGTGGGCGGCGGTTCCAATGCCATGGGGCTTTTTTCAGGTTTTTCCGATGATCCGGTGGAACTGGTAGGGGTGGAAGCCGGAGGCAAAGGGGTTGATTCAGGCTTCCATGCCTCAAGGCTCTGTTCCGACGATGCCAGTCCGGGCATTGCCCAGGGATACAAGACCTATTTTCTCCAGGATGACGACGGCCAGATGAAGGAAACCCACTCCATCTCAGCAGGGCTGGACTACGTCGGGGTCTCCCCCATCCTCGCCCAGATGCATGACCAGGGAAAGGCAAGGTTTGAGTATGCCACTGACGACGAAGTCGTTGCCGCCCTTAAACTCACCATGCAGAAAGAAGGCATCATTCCGGCCCTGGAATCCGCCCACGCCTTTGCCCGGGCGTTTAAGGAAGCCCCGGCCATGTCAAAGGACGAAATCATTATCATTAACCAGTCCGGCAGGGGAGACAAGGATATTTTTACCGTGGCCGATGCCTTTAACGATCCCAAATGGAAAGACTTTATCGTATCAAAAGCAGGAGAGTACCAAAATGACTAAGCTACCGAATTCATCTGCGCCTCACGGGCTTGAATCCTATATCCGGGAACGGCTCAAAGAGAAAGAGATCCTTCTGATGACCCATATTGTCATGGGGTATCCCTCTTTTGAGGCCTCATACGACATTGTCAAACAGATGGTGGAAGCCGGTGTGGATCTCATGGAACTCCAGATCCCCTTTTCAGAGCCCATGGCAGACGGGCCTGTCATTCTCAAGGCCAACCAGACGGCCATTGAAAGGGGGTCCACGGTGCAAAAATGCCTGGATTTCGCCCAAAAAGCGGCAGCGGACTTTAAGATTCCATTTCTGTTCATGAGCTACGCAAATATTCTCTTTAAATACGGAATGGACAGGTTTGCGCAACAGATGAAAAACACCGGGCTGCAGGGAGCCATTGTTCCTGACCTGCCCCCTGAAGAGGCCGGAGACTACCTTACGGCCATGGATGCCCACGGCCAGGCGCCCATCTATATTTTCTCCCCTGAAACATCTGCCCAGCGGATGAAAACCATTGATTCCGTATCCAAAGGCTTTATCTACTGCCTGGCCAGGAAAGGGGTCACGGGAAAAAACACGGACTTTTCCGGGGACCTTGCCGGTTACCTGAACAGGTGCAGGCAGGCCACGGACCTTCCCCTGGCCGTCGGATTCGGCGTAAAGGACAAGGCGGACATTGAGTTTCTCAAGGGTAAGGCAGACATTGCCGTGGTGGGCTCCCAGACCATACGTGAGGTGGAAGAAAAGGGTGTCCGTGCAACCGCCCCTTTTATCCGCAGCCTCTTATAAGACCGGGTTTAACAGAACAGCCCCGGCCAGCTGCAGCAGGCCGGGGCTGTTTTTTCCTACGGGGCGGTGATGTCATCCACAATAAACGGGGTGCTCCGGATACCTACGCTTCTTTTGTTCACCCAGATCCGGGCCATGGGAACGGCGTCCCCGTCAATATTGGTCATATTGGGCAACTCTTCGGCACAGCCGATATCTGCAATCCTGAATTCATAATAAAAGGTATTGGCAGTAAAGGGGTCTGCCACCAGTACAAAGCGTTCCGGATCAAAGGGATGTTTCCTCGGTGACCCGGAAAAGGGAACGTGGGTATTCGGCTCTATCTTCTCAGGCTTGGCATATGCCAGGACTTCAAACTTTTCTTTGGTATCAAAAGAGGAAAAAACCATAATGTTCTCCTTTACAGAAAATTCAGTAGCTAGGATTATACACCGCCATCCCCTGTCATTTCAATAGAAATGGACAGCGTCCCACCCGGGGCCTCCGCCGTCAATAAATCCTGGCCAGAAACCTGCCGTCCCCTTCCTTCATGACCCGTTCACACCGCCACCCGTGGAACCGGGCGTAAAACGCCAGTGTGGCATAGTCAATATACAGCCACTCAAAAGGATCACTCCTGACCTTTCCATAGGACATTACAAATTCGGTTTCCCCGTAGTAAGCCTCGCCCTCCCCCGGCATCAGGGCCAGATTGGTGTACATGGCAGCAAGGTCCGTGGAATCGGCAAGCACCTGTCCCCCGCGTTCCAGCACCTGGCGGATGATCTGTAAGAAGAAGTTCAGCCCTTCAATGGAACCGCAGAGGCCGATGCCGTTCATAAGCATGAGCAGGGTGTTGAACCGCTCGCCTTTCAGACTGAACAGGCTGCCGAATATCAGCTGGTTCACCCCTCTTTTTTCCATGACCGCCATACATCCGGGGGAGATATCCATGGCTGACACATCATGGCCTGCCTCCTGGAGAATAAGGCTGTGGCAGCCGCTCCCCGCTCCCACATCCAGAATGCGCCCCCGGCATAGTTCCAGGGCAACATGCTCAAGGTTGCTCATCCGGGTTTTGTCCCGGAACATGATTCTGCCTGTCATTCTGGACATCTCCAGAAGCGAGGAGTCTACCCGGACAAAGGCCTTTTCCTTCCCCC
This sequence comes from Desulfobacterales bacterium, assembly GCA_022361395.1. GTDB lineage: Bacteria > Desulfobacterota > Desulfobacteria > Desulfobacterales > Desulfobacteraceae > Desulfobacter. The sequence continues at coordinate 14,559 of JAKSAX010000122.1, forward strand.
CGTAATAGTCCAGCAGCATGGCGCCTAAGGGATCCTTATCCGGATCTATGGTTGATTTCAGCACTGTTTCCCATACCTTGATTAAAGTCCGCCCACAACAATATCCACTCTCCGGTTCTGCATCCGGCCCTCCCTTGTGCCGTTGTCTGCAACGGGGTTCAGGTCACCGAACCAGAACATCAGTAACCGGGAGGGATCCACCCCGTGGGTATCTATCAGATACCGGGCCACATTGTCCACCCGCTGGTAGGACAGTTTCAGGTTGTACAATTCGGGTCCGGTGCCGTCGGCATGGCCTGCCATGGCGGCATAAGCTTCGGGCTTTTCCTTTAAAAATGCCGCCAGCCTCGACAATCTCTCTTTCACATCCCCGGAGAGGTCGCTCATATCAAAGTCAAACAGAAAGCTCCGGGTCCTGATACCCACCACGCGCCTGTCGGTCAGGGTAACAAGGTTTTTTGTGGCCTTTACCGTGAACAGGGCTTCGGAGTTAAACTGGGGATGGTTGATAAAGTCCTCA
>JAKSAX010000121.1 GCA_022361395.1 Desulfobacterales bacterium
CCATATCAATGGCGTGGATCTCCGCCAGAGTATCGGTAAGGTTTTCGCAGAGCTGCCGCGCCCGGGATTCCGGGAATTCAAGGCCCTCCGGCAGATCCTTCCGGAGGATAATTCCGGACAGCTTCTCCATAACAAAAAACGGCGCGCCGATAAATCCGCTGTCATCACAGTATGCCAGGGGGCGCGGGCACCTTGGGAAAACAGGATACAGGGCGGACAACACCCGGAACTCGCGTTCCATATCATGCCCCTTGTCCACCTTGGCCCCGATGGGCGGCCTGCGCAGCACCATCCTGCGGCTGCCGCTCCTGATCTCGTAGGTGAGGTTTGAAAACCCGCTGGGAAACTGGGATATCTCCACTGGTCCGGTCAGGTCCGGAACCGCATCCCTTAAAAAGGTCTCTACAGACCGGGGATCAATCTCTTCTCCCGGCCGGGTCCGGGTGGCTTTGTCTATGATTTTGCTGTCTTCCATATGTCCGTCCTCAAGGGGTTAGGGTATTGTCATCTGCCAGGCAGAATCCTTCCACCATCTCCAGCACATGGTCTGTAAAGGCATCCACGGTAATTTTCTGTTTGGTATATTTCCAGCGTTTCAGGTACCACTCCTGCTGAAGCGCCTTGATCATACAGGCGGTGAGTTCGTGGTTTCCGGATTTGAATACGCCCTGTTCCTCACCCAGTTCCAGGATATCGCTCAAAATTTTCTGGGTATGCTCCTCCATGGCCTTGACCGCCTCAAACCCGGCAGGTTTCAGGTTCCTGGCCTCCATAAAGGTAAAGTAAAACCAGGGCCGGAACAATTCCGATAAATATATATGGGCGCGGATTGCAGCCCGGAGTTTTTCCAGGGGATGGTCATGGGCCCGGGCAAACCGGCTCAGGGTCTCTTTTACCATTACCCTGCCCTGGTCCTGGATAATGGCCAGTAACTCCTCTTTACCGGGGAAATAGGCATAGAGTGCCCCCAGGCTCATCCCGGTTTTCAGGCTCAGGTCCCTCATGCTCATGGCCTGGAACCCCTTTTTATAAGTTATGCTGAACACGGCCGAGAGGATTTTCTCCAGGTTGGCCACAGCGGTTTTCTCTTTTTTGATGCGCATGGCGCCCTGGTTGACCAGGTAGACCTCTTTTGCAATGTCCCGTCCCCGGGCGCCGTATAATTTCTTAAACTCAGAGTAGTTCATATTCTCCTTTTGCGGACCTGACCGGGTCAGGTATAGGTTTTCAGTATCCGTTTGGCCAGTGAGGTCTTATGCACCTCATCTGCACCGTCGTAAATCCGGGCGGCCCGTTCATGGCGGAAAAACCAGGCCAGGATGGTATCATCGGTCATACCGAGCCCCCCGTGGACCTGGAGTGCCCGGTCCACGATCCGGCCCATGGTATTGGCCACCACAAATTTGATCATGGAAATGGAATCCCTTGCCTCGGATGCGCCCACATTGTCGATCTGCCAGGCGGAATTCAGGGTTAAAAGCCGGGCCGCTTCCAGTTCTGCTGCGGATTCGGAGATCCAGTTCTGGATGGTCTGCCGGGTGGCCAGGGTCTTGCCCGAGGGTGAGATCACCCGTGTATTCGCCCGCCGGCACATGAGGTCAAAGGCCCGCCTGCATATCCCCAGCCACCGCATGCAATGGTGGATCCGGCCCGGGCCCAGCCGTTCCTGGGCCATGACAAAGCCATGGCCTTCGGCGCCCAGAAGGTTTTCCCGGGGCACCCGGCAGCCTTCAAACATAATCTCGGCATGGCTGAGGTAATCATCCCCCTCATGGCCCATCACCGGGATATTCCTTATATGGTTGAATCCCTTGGTATCCGTGGGCACAATGATCATGCTGGCCTGGAGATACTTCGGGGCCTCCGGGTCGGTCACGGCCATGACAATGGCAAACTCAGCCCCGTCCGCAGAAGAGGTATACCATTTATGGCCGTTGATGATGTAATCGTCCCCGTCCTTGACTGCGGTGGTTTCCAGCATCACCGGGTTTGAGCCGGGCATGTCCACCTCGGTCATGGCAAAGCAGGAACGGATTTCGCCCGCCACAAGGGGGTTAAGCCAGCGCTGTTTCTGGGCATCGGTTCCGTGGGCATGGAGGATTTCCACATTTCCCGCATCCGGTGCCTGGCACCAGAATACGTAATGCCCCAGGGGAGACCGGCCCAGGGCTTCGGAGACAAGTCCGTGTTCCAGAAGTGAGAGTCCCATCCCGCCGCAGTCCGAGGGGAAATTGGGAGCCCACAGCTCCATTTTTTTCACCAGGATCTGCTTCTCCCTGAGTACAGGCAGCATCTCCTTGAAGGATCTTGTCATAAACTCCGGCTCAAGGGGAATAAGTTCCTTGTCTACGAACTCGTTAATCATGGATACGATGGTCTGAATACGGTCTGAAATCTGAAAATCCAAAACATATCTCCTTTCCTAAGGAATGAATGACCGGTATCTTAATCCGGCCGCATATAATAAGTCAAGCGTAGTATGAACGAATGTTCGTTATTTTAATTTTAAAAAGGCCTCAATAAATTCAACCACATCAGCCTGGATACACAGGTCGGAACTCCGGCAGACAGGTGCATCCGCCCCGGTGTTCACACTGACCACCCATTTGGATCCGGACATGCCGGCAAGGTGCTGGGACGAACCGGAAATCCCGCAGGCAATATACAGCTCCGGCGTCACCGTGGCGCCGGTGATACCCACCTGATGCGGGTAAGGGATCCAGCCCTGATCCACCAGGGGACGGGAGGCCCCCACCGCAGCATTGGGGAATGCACGGGCAAACCGGAATACCCTGTCCAGGTTTTCACGGCTGCCGATACCCCGGCCGGCCGCCACAACGATCTTGGCGGATGTCAGCCCTGCCGCCCCCCTGTCTCCGCCGGAGGGCCCCAGGATTTCAATCCGTGTTGTTTTTAAGGCACTCTTGTCTATGGCAATCTCTTTTTCCAGGACCGCTCCGGAACAGGCCTGTCCCCTGGCTTCCGGTGCTGCATCCCCTGCAAATGCCCCGGGAACAAGGGTCAGGATGCAGCACCCTTTGTCAGGAGGCCGGACCGTCTGAATCAGAGTGTTGTCCATTACCGGTCTTTGAAAACCGGTTCCCCCCGGATCAGACAGTATCCCGGTTACCCCGGATATTGATGCGGCACCCAGCCGGGCCGCAACCCCCGGCGCCACTTCCCGGCCAAGGGTGGAGTGGGTGAACAGGAGATATCCCGGATCCAGGTCCTTCATCAGGGATACAAGCCCCAGGGTTAATGACTCCGGGGTCACCTCACAGGGCCATGCCGGCGAAATAACATCAAGGCCGGTTTCACGGCAAATCTCCCGGGCCGTTTCAGGGGAACAGGCTCCGGCTGTCAGTATCCTGGTGTCCGGATGTCCGTTCCGGCCCCCTATCCGGGCGGCTGCAGACACAAGCTCCCGGGTGGAGGACAGCATTTTACCGCCCCTGATTTCCGCCACGATCAGAATGTTTTTTTGTCTCATACCAGGGCCCTCTGTTTTAAAAAGGTTTTAAAGGCCAGGACCTGGTCCTCAATGCTGCCCCGGATGATTTTCCCCTCCCGGAGCTGTGCAGGCGCTGTCAGGCCGGAGAAGCGCTCCCCGGACGACCGGGACCCAAGGTCCTCTCCATTTACAGCCACCACCGGTTTGGATTTTGCCTTAAGCATATGGGAGAGGGTGGGATACCGTGGGATATAGAAACCGGCCTGGACAGAGACAAGGGCCGGCAGTTCCACTTCAAGGGTCTCCCTGTATCCCTCCTCCCACTCCCGGCGGGCCACCAGGATATTATCACGGATCTCTGTCCGGACAACGGCCGTGGCACAGGCCATATCCAGGTGCGCCGCCAGCATGGGGCCGGTCTGGCCTGCCATGAGGTCCTGGGACATTACCCCGGTGAGAATGAGGTCATAGGGTATCTCAGCAGAAGAGACAAAGGCACCGAGCCTCCCTGCCGTAAGGGATGCCGGCGTAAGGCCCCCATCGTCTTCCGACGGTTCTGTCAGGATGTGAATCCCCTTGTCCGCCCCCATGCCCAGGGCCCGGTGAATGCAGTCCGCCCAGGCGGACGGGCCCGCCGTGACCGCATCCACCCGGCAATTTTCCATACCGGCCAGGCTGCAGTCTTCTTTCAGGCACAGCCCGGCCTCCAGGGCAAGGTTTTCAAAGGGGCCGATCTCTTCCCCGGAAACATCAGGTTTTATGCACACTAAAATTTTCATGCATTAACCATACACATTGGAATCAAGTGAATCAAGTAAAAATACGAACGAACGTTCATTTTTATTTTAACAAAAAAATTTACCACACGATTGCCTCTGACGATTCAGCATATGAGTTGCGTATCTAAAACAGGAACTGAGACTGAACTTGTTATTCTGTTGCCGCGTATTGGTCCATGAGCGCCTGCCCCAGCTTCTGCTGCCGGATTCGGGCCACGGTTCCGCCGATGCGGGAAGAGGATTTCAAATCCCTGAACAGGGTGCCGGCGGGACCGTTGAGCACTATCCCCGTATCTGTCAGCAGGGTGTCCACTGTTTCCAGGAACCGGGCTGCAATCTGACGGAAAAACAGCACCAGGCGCTCCAGGGGTGTTCCCCCCTGCCCGGCCATAGCAGCCATCCGGTCTGACAAAAACACCGCGGAATCAATGAGTGCCCGGAGGCTGCCCAGGGTAGTCACATCCCCGGATCCGGCAGTTGAACTGCCTGCCATCTGCCGGGCAACCGCCCCGAGGATGAATCCCATGGCGCCGGTCACGGGCCCTGTCATCACGGCATCTTCAAACTGCCTGAAGGGCAGCACCAGATCCGGAAATGCCTTGCCTTCCCTCCCGAGAAGCCTCTCTTTTTCCACCCGGCAGTCCTCCATCACAATGCTGCCGTGGGGGGCCGGCCTGAAAAAAGGCAGCGCCATGGGAGCGGACACGGTGAGCCCCGGGGTGTCCCGGTCTGCCAGAAAGGCTGAAAATTCTTTTCTGCCCTCTCTTTCCCCTGTAACGGCAATAACGCAAAAGGCCCGGGCTATGGGCCCGTTGGTCAGATAGGTCTTCTCACCGGACAGCAGGATATGGTCATCCCGGGTTTCCGCCCTTGCGGCCATGAATTTGGGATGTGCCCCGGCATCGGGTTCGGACACGGCTAAAGAGATGGTGGTCCTGCCCGCTTTAACCTTTTCCCATAGGGGACGTGCCCAGGAACAGCCTTCCCTGAAACTGCTGCCTGGCACCAGGCAGGGCCGCACCAGAACACCAGCCACCAGGTGGTGGATCATCCAGGAGAGTGCCAGGCCGAGATTGCCGCCGGAGGAAACCATGGTCCGGGCAGCCGCGGCAATGGCGGCACAGGGGAACGTCCCCGTGGCCCGCAAAAGATCCGGGTCCAGAAGCCCCTCTTTTCCCATGGCCGCCCAGATCTCTTCCGGAAATTCACCGGCTTCACCCAGGCCGGGACATGTCAGGATGCGGGTCTTTGCAAAATCCGCCATTTTCTCCGGAAACCGCCTCTCTGTCATGGAATGATCCGTCATACCTACCTCCTACAATACCAGGTCCTGGATAAAGTCGATAAGCTGATTCAAATTGCCGCACGGCCTGGCTTCGTTGCAATGGTTCCTGTACCGGAGCATCTCACTATCACCCGTGCCCCAGAACCGCTCCTGTTCGGGATTAAGCCAGACCACACGGCGGCAGCGTTCCCGCAGCGCCTCCAGCACCGGTTCCCGGGGATTAAAATAGTTGGACCGGCCGTCCCCGAGGATAATCAGGGTGGTCTTTTTATCCAGTTCCCGGAGATGACGGGCCCGGAACTCCTGAAAGGTCAGGCCGTAATCGGTTTTGGCATTATAGTTGAGCCGTTCGTCGTTGAGGATCCGTTTAACCGCATCATTGGCATCATGGGACAGGAACAACTCTGTCACCTCAATGGGCCGGTCAATGAAGATATAGCTTTTTACCCGGGCAAAGCAGGCCTGGAGGGAATAGAGGATATTGAGCATGAACCGTGCAACCGACCAGACAGAGCCGGACACATCGCAGAGGGTGACGATTTTTCCCTTGCGCAGGGGCCTGTCCCTTCTGACGATCTCAACCGGCACACCCAGATATTTTGAGGACCGCTGAATGGTCTTTTTTACATCCACCGCCCCCTTCCGGGCAGCGGAAAATCTCAGGGTGGAAATCTCCTCCAGCTTTCTCACCCATTGGTCGATGACTTCCTGGACCCGTGCCATTTCATCACGGGTCAGGTTGGAGAAGGGAACCTCACCCAGGCTGGGATACCGCTGTTCCCCTGCCCCGGCCTGTTTCAGCCCGGGGTTGTCCGGTTTGGGGTCTTCGTTTAAAAAGGCCAGGGCGCGGTCCAGTCTCTGTTCGGCCCCGGCTGCCAGCGCCTCTCCATCCCCGTTCACCCGGGCATCCGGACCGCCCAGGAACCGGGCCACCCGGTTTCTCATCCTGTTTACGGCCAGCATGATCTCCAGACGCCCCGTGAGCTGGCCAAGGTTCGACTTTACTGCCTGGCTGGCCCGGGTCTCCTGGTCATGGATATTGCGGACCGCCTCGATAAAGGCCTGGGGACTGCCCCTCATAAAGTCCAGCAGGGCCTGATCCAGGTCTGTCTCCATGTCTTCTTCAAGTTCCGTCATTAGCTGAAGCTGCCGGTCCAGCCCGGAGTCCCCCTGGGAGATTCCGTCCGCAGGCACATCCCCGCAGCCGGAAATCTCATCCGCCATTTCAGGATAAAATCCCGGTTTCATTTCACGGAAAAAAAGCCGGTAAAGCCGCTGGAATTCCGCCTGCTCCCGCCGGCTCTTTGCAAAATTGGCCGTCAGGATGGTATGGAAAAGCGTTTCGTTTAAAGGACCGGCCATGCCGAGCTGGGCCAGGCAGTCCAGGACCTCGGCCGTGGAGATCCGGAGTCCGCCCGCCCTGCAGCAGGAGACAAATTCCAGGATAACCGCTTCCATGAATAAATCAGGCCTTTACCAGTTCACGGATCCTGGACCTGACAACCCCATAGTCCGCCTTATGCTTGCACAGGGTATTCAGGGTCTGGTCCAGGGTTTCAGCCGTCAGGCTCTCTTTTTGAAGGATCATCAGGGATTTTGCCCAGTCCAGGGTCTCGGATATGCAGGGTTTTTTCTTCAGGTCAAGCTCGCGGATACCGGCCACCGTGGACACCACCTGGTCAAGAAGGCGGTCTCCTATGCCGGGCAGTTTTCTGGCAACAATCCGCTTTTCCGCCTCCATGCTCGGGTAATCGATATAGATGTGGATGCACCTCCGTTTCAGGGCATCACTCATATCCCTGTAGTTATTTGAGGTCAGAAATACAAAGGGCCGGGTTTTGGCCTGTATGGTACCCAGCTCAGGGATGGTTACCTGGAAATCGGACAGCAGCTCCAGGAGAAAAGCCTCAAACTCGGGATCGGACTTATCAATTTCATCAATGAGCAGGACCACGGGATCGGGGGATGAGATGGCAGCCAGCAGGGGGCGGGTCTGGATAAACCGGTCTGAAAAAAAAGCATCTTCATGACGGGCAATCTCATCAACCGCATGGGCCAGGGATGATGATGCCGATACAATATCGCTGATCTTCTCTTTCAACATCTGGGTATAGAGCAGCTGTTTGGCATAGGCCCATTCATAAAGGGCCTTGGATTCATCAAGCCCCTCATAGCACTGGAGACGGATCATTTCCCGGCCCAGGCAGAGGGAGATGCTTTTGGCCAGTTCCGTTTTCCCGACGCCGGCCGGACCTTCCACAAGGACAGGCTTATCCGCCTCCTGGGCAAGAAAAACAATGGTGGCAATCTCCCGGGACGGGATATATCCCGAAGCTTCCAGCCGCTTTTGAACATCCGCTACACTATTAAACATCGTTCACCTTAAAGCTATATTGTTCAGCATCTTAAAACACCACAAATACCAACAATTTGAACAAAGGGCAAGCCCGGTACAGGGCAATCACTTTTTCATACATCCCTTGACAAAGCAATGCGTCCTGTCCTTAATGTAGGAAGTATCGGCAACCGGCTGACCCTGCCGGGAATAAAAAATCTACTCGGGAAAGCGGAAAAAATGACTGAGACGCTTTTAAACGCTATTATCCACCTGTTTGCAATTTTCACCTTCCGCAGGGACAGGGCATTCTATCCAAAGGCAAAGTCGCTCCTGGAATTCTACCTGACGCGGTACCTGGGCCTGTCAACCACCTGCGAGACATACCTGGGCCTCTTCAGCGACCTTCTGGATATTTACGACACAAGCGGCGGAACTCAGTCTCCGGACGAAAGCATAAACAAAATCGTCAGCGAACTGAAAAGGCAGCTTCCCCGCCATGAGCAGTACACATGCCTGCTCCTGTTCACCGAACTGCTCTCCCGGGTAGGGGAAACTCACGTGGAGGAAACAATCCCGGTCCTTGCCTCGGGATTTTCCATCGGCAAGACGGTTGAGGAGGATATTAAGGCCTTCTGCCTTCACCCTGAGGCATTTGAAAAACTCTCCGGCCGCTTTGCCGTCCTTGCCGCGGCCCTGCCCCCGGAACCCCTGGAGTGCCGGAGACTGGTAAGACCGGATTTCCAGGGCAGTTTCACCATCTGGTTTGCAGAGGAAATCGATAGTTTTTTCATCAGGGCAGGCAGGGGCGGACGGCTTCTCCTGGAAGGCGCCCCCCTTAACCAGGGGCAGTTTTACAGGCTCCCCCCCCAGACCACCCTCCATGACCGCCAATGGCATGCTGTAAATTATTCTGAAATACTTGCCCTGTTCAGGCATACTGCCCGGGGTGCGGCCTTCAGCGGGGAAAACCTGAACTTTTGCTATCCGGGCAGTAAAAACGGTCTCCACAACTTTAGCTTCAACACCTCCGGCGGTGAAATGGTGGCGATCATGGGAGGGAGCGGGGCCGGGAAGTCAACCCTGGCCGGGCTGCTGACCGGCGCCCTGCCCCTGGATTCCGGACAGGTCCGGATCAACGGGCAGGACCTTCACCGGAATATGGATGATTTTCAGGGCGCCATCGGCTATGTGCCCCAGGACGATCTTCTCTTTGCAGACCTGACTGTCCGTGAGAACCTTTATTATTGTGCACGGTTCTGCCTGGCGGACCGGTCCGAGGAAGAGATCCGGGCCCGGGTGGAGGCGGTGCTCAGGGATCTCGGGCAGTGGGATATCCGGGATCTCAAGGTCGGTTCCCCCCTGGACAAGACCATCAGCGGCGGCCAGCGCAAACGGCTGAACATTGCCCTGGAACTGATCCGTGAACCGGCTGTGCTGATTGTGGACGAGCCCACATCAGGGCTCTCCTCCTCAGATTCCGAAAACGTCATGGGCCTGCTTAAGGCCCAGGCCATCAAGGGTAACCTGGTATTTGCCGTCATCCACCAGCCCTCATCCAAGATATTCAAACTCTTCGACCGCCTGTGGATCCTGGACAGGGGGGGGTGGCCGGTTTACGACGGCAATCCCCTGGACGGCCTGGTCTATTTCCAGTCCCAGGTCCTCCGGGCAGGCATGGAAGAGTATGCCTGTCCGCAATGCGGCAATGTCACTCCCGAACAGATATTTGCCATCATTGAGGCTAAAGAGACCGACGGGACAGGACGATTCACGGATCAACGCAAAATCGGACCGGAGGAGTGGCATCGCAGGTATATTGAAAACAGGGAGGCAAACACTCCCCCCCGGACCGGAGAAACCAGCGGAGACTTCAGGCAGAACCTGAGCCGCCCCGGCCTGTGGGGACAGTTCATTATTTTTTTCGTCCGGAACCTGAAATCCAAAATAGCGGACAGGAACTACCTTGCCATCAACCTTGCGGAACCTGTGGTGCTGGCCCTGTTCATCGGGTGGCTCACCCGGGGCCTCTCCGGCGGGGACGGCCTGTTCAGGGAGAATACCGACATTGCGGTTTTCCTTTTCATCAGTGTTATAGTGGCCCTGTTTCTCGGGCTCAGCGTCAGTGCCGTCGAGATCAACCAGGACCGGAAAATACTGGTCAGGGAACAATTCCTCAGGTTAAGCCGGTTCAGCTATATCAGTGCCAAGACCATCTACCTTGCCATGGTCTGCGCCCTTCAGACAGGTATTTACACGGGCATTGCCAACACAATCGTCCGGGTGCCGGATATGTACGGCGGGACCTGGCTCACACTCTTTGCCTGCGGCATGACCGCATCCCTTATCGGGCTGAATATTTCGGCAGCCCTGCGCAGGGCCGTTTCCATCTATATCCTTATCCCGGTGCTGCTGATCCCCCAGATGCTGCTCTGCGGTGTCGTGATCAACTTTGACAACCTGATTTCCCGCCAGAGCGGAAACCGCCTGACACCGGTGATCGCCGATATCATGCCCTCCCGATGGGGAGTGGAGGCCCTCCTGGTCAGGCAGTTTACCGGAAACCGGTACATGTCCCGTTTCTTCACGCCGGAATCAAAAAAACTGCAAAGCGCCTATTACCTGGACTACCATATCCCGGAAATGCACACATTATCCGATTACCTGTTTATACCGGACCGGCCGTCCGGTTTTGAACGGGAGGCCCTCCGCAACCTTGACACCCTGAGACTGGAGACCTTTGCCCTGGCAGACCTGACAGGCATACCGGCCCCGCTGGGTTCATCCGATTTTCAGCCAGCGGTTTACAACCGTGAAAAATGGCAGGCAGTAAGATCTTTCCTGGATGAGGCAAAGGCCTTTTTCACGGAAAACCGGCGGGCCGCCATACTGGAGAGCCGCCGCATAAAAAAAGAGATAAAGCAGCAGGGGATCAGCCTCAGGACCCTTAAAGACCAATATACCAACCTGAGTATCAACCGTTTTGCCCTGAACGAAGATGCCATGGAACCCATAATCCGTTCAGGCAACCGGCTTGTCCAGGCCATCTATCCCGTCAGTTATACATCCTCAAACCCCTGGGGCCGTGCCCAGTTCATGGCGCCCGCCAAGACCCTGGGCAGGTTTGAATTCAGCACTTACGGGTTTAATCTTTTCATTCTTGGCCTGATGTGCCTGGCATTGTTTTGCTGCCTGTACTATAATCTGCTGGCAGCAGCCATCAAAACAGGAGGCAGGCTGGCAGAAAGATCAATTTCTTTTTTTCGGTAAACCATCCAAGGAGAAAACAATGAAAAAAGCGCTTATTTCAGGCCTGGCAGGAGTTATAATGATGATGACCGCAACCCAGGGCCTGGCCGCAGACACCCTCTCCGGCGTGGATAAGGACAAGGCCGATCTCTACGCGGCCAAACTGATGAAGGCATTGACAGAGGAAAAACTGGCCCTGCTCATGGCCATGCCCGTGAAATTTTACTTTGCAGGCGCCTCATTCCAGAAGAGCACCCTGGCACCGGTGGACAGGATAGATCAGTACGAGAGCGACGGGGCCAAGCGCCTCATGAGTTCGATCTACTACACTGACGGCGCCTATTCCCATTTATGCAGAAAAAAAAAGCTGGCCGTGAAGTTTTTCGATGCATGGAATGAGCTGACCGAAGAGTTTGTCCTCCTTTTAACCCCGGAACTTAAAGCAGACCTCTTCGACACCACCAAGAATATTCTTGCCAGATACCGGAAAGACTCCCCGGAAGAGATCGGCAACAGGATTGCAAAGGTAATCGTCCGGGGCAACGAACAGCTGGTGAACTCTTCCCTGGGCATCGCCGTGGTGGTGGACGGATTTTATGCATCCCTCACCGAGGTCATCTACCTTTCCACCAGCATGATTATCCCCCTGAGCCCCAAGTCAAAGCTGATTCCCCGCTTCCAAAAGGCTGCCCGGGAACAGATGGTTGTTGCAAACGAAGTGATCACGGCCATGGAAAACGATCCGGATTTTTCCAGGATCTGCAATATCCCGGAACGGGCTGAAACCATCCGGGCCATAACCGCCATACTGGAAAAAGACGATTTTAATATGGAGGGGGTAAAAGAGATTCACGATATTGTACAACCGGTCAGAAAAGGGATTATCAATATGAAATAGCCGGCTTTTTAACCGGTTGCAAATCCATAACTATTCTTTCCCCTGCGTTTGACTCTGTACATTGCCTCGTCAGCCTTTTTGAGCAGGTCTTCCGGTTTTTCCCCATGATTCGGATAGAGGGCTATGCCGATGCTGGCCCCCACACCGGCAGTCCTGCCCCGGAGCAGAAAGGGCCGGTCAATTGCGCGGATCACCGATTTTGCCACCTTCTCCACCCCGCTCCGGGCGGTGACATCCGTCAACACGATAAGGAACTCGTCCCCGCCGATCCGGGCCACGGTATCGACTTCGCGCACACATGCGGTCAGCCTGGCGGCCACCTCCTTGAGCAGCCGGTCACCGGTTTCGTGCCCAAAAGTATCGTTGACGGCTTTGAAGCCGTCCAGGTCAATGAACATGAGGGCGGCCATGGTCTTATTTCTCCGTGCTGAGGCCACGGCCCCGAAAAGACGGTCCTTGCACAGCCGCAGGGAGGGAAGGCCGGTCAGGTGGTCATGGTTGGCCAGATGCTTCAGGTGATCTTCAGCCTGCTTGCGCTTGGTGATATCCTCCTGAAGGGAGACAAAATGGATGATCTCCCCTGAATTGGAAATTATCGGCAGGATCGCCACATTTTCCCAGTAAAGCTCACCGCTCTTTTTTCTATTCAAAAGCTCACCGTGCCATTCACGGCCGGAGGTAATCGCCTGCCATAAATCCTCATAAACCGCAGCCGGGGTCTCACCGGACTTTATGATACCCGGGGTTTTGCCGATGGCATAGTCCCGGTCAAATCCGGTCACCTCGGTAAACTTCAGGTTTACATATTCAATGGTGCCGTCAACACCGGTGATAAGCACTGAGGCCGGGGTGTGCTCCACTGCAAGGGAGAGCATGCGGAGTTCATCGGCCTGCTTTTCCCGTGCTGTTTCCGATGCCTTGGCAATCCCCAGAATCAGGGCAGTCACCCATATGGCGAGGATGGCATAGAACCGGTTTGTCAGGACAACCCAGAGGATCCCCCCTGCCGGCGCCAGAAAGTAGCCGGCAACAACAAAAACCGAGGCCACCACAGCCAGAATAAAGATATGCCGCCGTTCGGGAAGCCACCATCCGGCAAGGATAAAACCGACAAAAGGCACCCCGCCGGCCACTCCCAGCGGGGTGACGATATCAAGTCCCAGGATCACAAGCCCCAGTCCGGACACAAAGGCAATCAATGTATAGGATATTTTTTGGGATTTACGCTCCCCTTTGACGGGTTTCCGCCCGGATATCTCCATTTCCGGGGCCCAGAGTTCCATCACCCCGGATTTTTTAAGGGACAGAACACCGAGAAGCACGGCAAAAAAAGCAACCCATCCTGTAATAAAAACAGAATCAACAAAAGGGCCGCGCAACTCCGCCACATCCATTTTCGCCACCAGGCCGAGGTTCAACTCCGGTACAGGCCTGTGTGCAGCCAGCACCTCAACCCCTCTGTAGTCCGGCCCTGTCATAACCCCTGTTGCCCCCTGCAGTGCCCGGCGCATGGGCTCAGCGTCGCGGGCATGCATCTGGATGGGCGGGATGGGATGGTCAAGATGGCGGGGTTTCAGAAGAAAAACGATCTTACGCCCCTCAAGCTGCCCCAGTACGAACTCACCGGACTGTCCGAATCCCTGCTGCTCAGCCATAGAGTTCCGGACCTGGGTGAGGGTTGCCTCCCCGGCACCTCCGGGATGGGCCCGGGAGCTGAACCGGGCATCAAACCGTGCCACGGAACCGATCAGCCTAGCCTGGGAGTTTGCCATTTCAGCCAGGTCGGACCGTGACATTTCCATGGATGAATTATAGATAATAACCGTGGGGGTGGCAATCACGGCCCCGGCCACGATGCTCATCACAAGCACCTGGTAAAAGAATCGCTCCATGGGTGAAATCCCGGACTCGGGCGTAAGGAAATCCGGTCCATGGTGGCCAGCCGGCAGATGGGTTTCGATCTGCTTGAGCAGCAGTCCCCCAAGGCTGATAACCACCAGCATCACCCCCACGGAAATAAGGCTGGCCCGGAAAAAAGGATTTCTGAAGTCCTTGAGATCGACCTTTGCCACAAGCCCTGCATCCAGTTCCGGCAGCGGCTCGTAGGCAGCTATGGTTTCCACCGAACGATAATCCGGGCCGATCATCACACCGGAACCGCCGTTCAGGGCCCGCTGCATGGGCGCGGCAGCCAGTGAGTTCAGCGGAATGGGCGCCAGGCCACCGGTAAAGTGGCGGAGATTGGTTAAAAACTCAATCCGGTTGCCGGCCCGCCGGCCCAGCACGAATTCACCTGTTTTGCCAAACCCCTTTCCTTCGTTGAAGGCTCTGCGGATCTGGCTGAAGGTGGCTCCTGATGCGCCGCCCGGGACATATTCCCTGCTGAACCGGGCGTCAAAACGGGCCACCGCACGGATCAGGCGGGCCTGGCTTTGCACCAGTTGCTTCAGGCGCTCCATCTCGGAATCCATTGCGGAGCGGTAGAGCAGGCTGACGGATACAGCTGCAACACAGATACTGATTAGCACCATGACCGCCATCAACTGGAAAAAACCCGTCCGTTGTGAGTTGGTAAAGATTTTCTATCCTCCTTCGCAGGGCAATGGGTCTGCCCTCCGGTAACTGACCATTTCTTTATGTTTCGGGATGTTTCAAGGTGTTTTTCCGCAATTACAATAGATATTAACAATTCAAATGCGCTCTGTAAAAAGAAATATAGCGATCCGCTCAATTCCGTTCCGGTTCAATTTTCACTTTCAGCGGCTGCACGGCAGATAAGGCGTTATTCTTCAACATCTTTTAACCAAAGAGATCTTATCACTGCATTTTTTTACTGAGAGCCGGAAAAGCGCGCTGTCCGGTTTATCACGATTAAAAATTGTTTTACACTGCCACGTATAGTATTCTGAGTGACGTTCCTGGTTGATATGTTTGAAAAGAGGCTAGATTTTTGCAACCCCGGGATTACGAAAAGAGATGTGAACCGTGGCGGATTTAATATTTGAAAGTATCAGGGCCTGCGTCCTGCTTTACGCGTTTTTCTTTTTAGTGAGAACAGGTAAAAAGCATGCAGAGCTCTGCCAGACAGGATGGAATTATTTAATCCTGGGATTCGGGCTTCTCTGCTTCGGCAATATCATTGATATTACGGATAATTTTGATTCCCTTGATCAATTCATTGTCATCGGCGATACACCGGCACAGGCATTCCTCGAAAAGATGGTCGGTTTTCTGGGCGGATTTCTGTTCGTGACCATCGGCCTGATTAAATGGATCCCGACAATAACAAGTGTTGAACACAACAAACAGCTGAACCGGGATCTGGAGCAGGCCATCCAAAAATCAAACCTCATGGCGGCCGAAGCTGAAATGGCCAATGTGGCCAAGAGCGAATTCCTGGCCAATATGAGTCATGAAATCCGCACCCCCATGAACGGTGTCATCGGCATGACCAATCTCCTGCTGGGCTCGGAACTCTCCCCGGAACAACGGGAATTTGCTGTGACAATCCATAACAGTGCGGATGCACTTCTGGATATCATCAATGATATCCTGGACTACTCTAAAATCGAAGCCGGCAAAATCGAACTTGAAGAGATTGATTTTGATCTAAGGGTAACCATTGAAGCCCTGGATGATCTTATTGCCGTGAAAGCCCAGGAAAAAGGACTGGAGTACGTTACAAATATCCATCCCGATGTTCCCCTTGCCCTGGTTGGGGATCCGGGGCGCCTGCGCCAGATATTGATGAACCTTGCGGGCAACGCCGTGAAATTTACCCCCCGGGGGGAGGTGGCGGTCAGCATTACACTGGAAGATAAAGACACCTCATCCGCCACCCTCCGTTTCAGTGTCAGGGATACAGGTATCGGCATTCCGGAAAAAAAGCATTGACACCCTCTTTGATTCCTTTTCCCAGGCAGACAGTTCAACCACCAGGGAGTTCGGCGGCACCGGCCTTGGGCTGGCAATCTCAAAGCAGCTCTGCAAGCTCATGGGAGGGGAGATCAATATAAAAAGCCGGGAAGGCAAAGGATCGGAGTTCTGGTTCACCGCCCTGTTTAAGAGACAGGCAGCCCCTAAAGAGAAAAATGCTCCCCTGCCCGGAAAAATTAAAGGGAAACGGATATTGATCGTGGATGACAATAAGACAAGCCGCCATGTTTTAGAGGAACTGCTGACCTTTTGGGAGTGCGGGTTCGAATCCGTATCAGGGGGCAGCCGGGCATTAACCGAACTTTCCCGGGCCGTGTCTGACAACCGCGGTTTTGATATTGCAATCCTTGATATGCAGATGCCTGAAATGGATGGCGCCGAGCTTGGCAAAAAGATCAAACAGGACCCGGCACTTAAAGAGACCCGCCTTGTCCTGATGACCGCCATGGGGGCGAAAGGGGATAAAAAACGGTTCGAAGAAATCGGATTTGCAGCCTATCTCAGCAAACCTGTAAAACCTCTCCACCTCTACGAATGCCTTTCCGCTGTCGCCGGTTCCCCGCCTTCGGCAGGCACAGGAAAAGAGAACAAAATACTCACCCGGTATACACTTAACGAAGACCGCAATCTTAAGTTCAGGATTCTTCTGGCCGAGGATAATAAAATCAATCAAAAAGTCGCACTGGCCACCCTGCGCAGGTTAGGGTATACCGCAGACCTTGCAGGGGACGGGAAAGAGGCGGTCCGCGCCCTGGAAAAGAACTCTTATGATATGGTTCTGATGGATTGCCGGATGCCGGGAATGGATGGCTATGAAGCAACGGAGAAGATCCGCGCCCCGGGATCCAAAGTGCTTGACCCCGGTATTCCCGTTATTGCCCTGACAGCCAATGCCACCAAAGCAGACATGGAGAAATGCCTTAAAGCCGGTATGAACGACTTCATGGCCAAGCCGTTCAAGCCCCATATTCTGGATGAGATGTTAAAAAAATGGCTGCCCGGGAACGGCAAAATCCTGCCGGCGGATAAAACGCAGGTTCCCTAAAAAGGGACGGACCGGGGCTCATTCATCATCGGGCCCTGATTTCCGGCGGCCGATTATAATCAGGAACACACCAAGACAGCCCCCTGCTATCCCCCAAACCGTCAGGCCAGGTGAGTTGAGCATTCCAAGGGAGAAAACACAGATCATCATTCCGGTTATTATATATACCAAGGCCTATTGTCTCCTGTTCTGTTTTGTTTTTTCAAAATCACGATTTTCATTTGTATTTATCCGTGGACTTCTCCCGGTCTGTGAAGCGGCTCAGTTTAACTGGCCCAGCCTAATTTTTCAGCCTGTGTTTTTTGATCTTGTACCGGAGCACGCGTTCGCTGATGCCGAGTTCTTCGGCCGCCCGGGTCTGGACCCATTCATGGCGGGACAGGGCCGTCAGGATAAGCTCTTTTTCCAGGGCATCCATTTTTTCGGCCAGGGTGCCTGTTTCCGCGGCATTGTGGAAACGGATCTCCGGCGGCAGATCATTTTCACGGACAATGGAAGAGCGGCAAAGGGTGACGATGCGCTGGATCATGTGCTCCAGCTCCCTGACATTTCCGGGGAACCCGTATTTGACAAGGATGTTCATGGCCTCCGGGTCAAAGGAGACCGGCCGGGTAACGAATTTTTCCAGGAAGTGGTCAACGAGCAGGGGGATGTCGGTGCGTCTGCGCCTTAACGGCGGCAGTTCCATCTCCAGAACGTTGAGGCGGAAATAAAGGTCTTCCCTGAACCCGCCGTCATGGACCATCTGCTTGAGATCCCGGTTGGTGGCGGCCACCACCCGGACATCCACCTGCCTGTCCGTTTCGCTTCCCACCCGTGTGATCCGTTTTTCCTGGAGGGCCTTGAGGAGCTTTGCCTGGAGATTCAGGGGCAGTTCCCCCACCTCATCCAGAAACAGGGTGCCCCCGTGGGCCAGCTCAAACCGGCCCCGCCTCCGGGTGAGCGCACCGGTAAAGGCCCCTTTTTCATGGCCGAAGAGTTCCGATTCAAACAGGTTCTCCGGTATGGCTGCGCAATTGACCTCCACAAAGGCTTTGTCACTGCGCGGGCTCAGCAGGTGGATCAGCCTGGCAATAAGCTCCTTGCCCGTGCCTGTCTCCCCGCGTATCATGGCTGTGTAATCCGTGGGAGCCATGCGCCCGGCAAGGGAAAGCACCTCACGCATGGGCTCACTGTTCCCGATGATGGTTATAGGCAGATCCTTTGTGTCCATGCCGGCCTTCAGTTCCTCGGCTTCCCGGCTTATGGCCGCGGCCTGTTCCAGAAGCATGATTTTCTCCAGAAGAACCATAAGGTCCACCGGTTTTTCCATGAAGTCATCCGCCCCGGCCTTCATCACCTGAACAGCCATATCAACGGTGCCGTGGGCCGTGATCATGATGCTGCGGACCAGGGGATTGATCCTCTGCATTTCAGCCAGCAGTTCATCCCCGGTCATCCCCGGCATTTTATGGTCGGTGAGCACCATGGAAAACGGGATATCATTGAACAGGGACAGGGCCCGGGCTCCGTCTGCAGCACAGCTCACCTCGTATCCTTTTTTTTCAAGAAAGCCCTTGAGCATATCCCGCTGGATCTTTTCATCATCCACGATGAGTATTTTCATAGTCTCCTCTCAATTAGTTCACCGCGGCAGTCTGACCCGGATTTCAAAAATGCCCGGTCCGGGCAACACCAGCCGGATCCCCCCGCCATGGGCCTCTGCAATACGCCTGACAATGGCCAGCCCCAGTCCTGATCCCCTTGTTTTTGTGGTGACATAGGGTTCAAGCAGGGCTTCAGGACGGGCCGGATCTCCTGCAAATCCCTGGTTCCGGATGACAAAATCGAGAAATTCACCGGCCGGTTCAAGGGAAATGTCAATGAATCCACCGTCATCCTGGGCCTCCACCGCATTTTTCACCAGATTGTCCACAAGAACCCCGCAATAGTCCCGGTCCGCTGTTATCCGGTCACCGAAATCTGACCGGGAAAAGGCCAGGCTGATCCCCATGGCCTCTATTTTTCCCCTGTAGGGATTCAGAGCGGCCTCCACAACCTCTGACAGGGGAAAGGAGGTGAGAGAAGGGGTAAGCGGCCCTGTAAACCGCTTAAGGTCCGTAATAATCCGGTCGGTACGCCTTACCGAGGTCAACAGGTCCCGGATCAGGGCCCTGTGATCCTCATCCAGGGTATCCACCTCAATGGATAATCGCTGAAGGCCCATGGAAATTGCATTTAAAGGGTTCCGGATTTCATGGGTGATGGCGGCGGCAGCCCGCCCGAGTGCGGCGTCCTCCCTTTCCCGGGCCAGGTTGCGGTCCATCTGGCGGATCTTTTTGAGGTGGGACCTCTGGTAGGCATAAAGAAAAAAAGAGCTGAGCGCCCCTGCCAGAAGGATCACACCGCTGAACAGCATCCACTGCCACCGGTTCTCCTCCATCCGGCCATAGTACAGGTCACATCCCATGCCGATGACCATGGTGCTCTCCCCCAGTGCAAGGCGGGTTTCAGCCACCTTTCCGGCTTCGGTTTCCCTGATGCTGACCTCTCCGGCCCCCCTTTCCGGCCCCTGTTCCAGCCTGATATACCGGATCCCGGCAAGTCCTGTAATCCGCTTGAACAGCTCGGGCAGGCCTATCTTATCCTGAAGTTCATTCAGGCGTCCCGACACCAGCCCCGTCAGGATATGCCCGTTTTTAAACCTGGGGTATTGATAGAGAAACAGACTCCCGCCCGGTGCCTGCCACACGGTATTGTCCCGGATTATCCCGCTGTTTTTGCTGTCCTGAAACCATCCCGGGGGGCCCTCCCGCACACTGCCGTCAAAGGCCGTGATCCTTATCCCGGCAAGCCCCAGCTCCCCGGCAAGGGCTGTCAGTTCATCCCGGCCAAAGGCCTCCACCGAATCCAGGTAATCAATAAGGTGGGAGGCGTTGAGCAAAAAGGTCTGCATGATTTCCCTGACCACATCCCCGGAAAGGACCGCACCTTCGGCATTCAGCCGGATCACCTCCCCCAGGAGCCCGGCATGTTCCCTGACATTGTCCGTGAAAAGATTCCGGGCCTGCCTTGCCTGGAAATAAAAATTGGCCTGGACAACGAGGACAAGTGCCCCAAAGACCAGGAGGGTCACCTTCCAGGCCGGGGTTGATGAAGAGATAAGCCTCTTTTTTTTATCTGATACCGTCATGCTGCCCTTATTTAATGGTGTTTCATCAGCCTCTGCCTCACCCCTGTGGGATCATTTTCCGCTCCCTTGAAGGGCAGGAGTTCATCCACACGGAATTCTCCCGGCGTCTCCCCGGAAAAGCCCCCTTTAATGCGGACCATCTCTCCTTTTTTCACAAACCCGGGCAGGGTGTTCCCGTGAAAAACAACCTTCATTGTCCGGCCTCCGGCCGCTCCCCTGTGCATCCCGTGGCCGGAGTTCTTTTCTCCGTCCCGGCCGTGGCTGCCGTGGTGGCCTGCACGGAACAGGATAAGGGTCATGGTGCCCAGGTCCCTGTCAATGGAAACAACCCGGCCTGAAAAATCATGCTGATCCGCCCGGACCCCGGACAGGAACAGGGGCAGGCATACCAGCAATAAAGCACTGATTATAATTTTTGCATTCTTTACCATCTGGTTTATCCTTTTGCCGGTCTCCGGCATACTACCACAGTTATATTATCCTCTCCCCCTGTTTTCAAGGCACCGCCCGTAAATTCCCAGGCAAAGGCAGGGGCTGAACCGGAATAGCAGGCAACTTTGTTGGCTGCTAAATCTTAAGAAACGCCTTTCACACCAATAAAGACAGCAACACAATTTGCATCAATTCAAAAACCATTTGAAATCACAGCGTTTTTCATCCTGGCACGGCACCTGCAGTATAAAATTCCCAAGAGCAGGAACAACAGATAAACAATAACATAAAGGAGAAAGACAATGGCCGAATTAAGTTATGACTGCAGTGTAGAGCAGGGATTCAACTTCAAAAAAGATATCCAGGACCTGGTGGGACACATCACCGCATTAAAAATAGGCGACACTGAATTATCCGCTGACATGGGCGTAACCGATCCCACAGACATCGCAGGGGACAAGGTCAGCGTAGTCGGGGTAATGTCATCCGTATACTGGGAAGGCGGGTATGCCCACGGTGTCACCTTTGACGCCAAGGTGTCCAACACCAACCAGACCAGCCTGGCCGGACTCACCCTGAACACCCTTGACAGCACAGCCGTGGAATTCCAGTTCATCGTATACAAATACGACAATGCCGCCAAAAAATACTACAAGTGCTTCCACGCCAATGAGACAACCCTCAACGGCCTGGTGGAAACCAGTGGCGGCGACCTGGTCCTGAGCATTGACACGGACCCTTCAATGGAAGTCCGCAATCCCCTTAACTTCCACATGAACCTGAGCATCATGCCTGCGGACGAGGAACAGGACATCCACGTGGCCGTATCCGATACTGACAAGTTCGTCAAAAAATGGGGGGTGCCGATCAGTTAAAACAGCCCGGTCACTTTATACGAACATCAGATCACAGACACCGGCCCTATTCTTCACAGGATAGGGCCGGTTTTTTTATTAAGGCAATCACGCCTGTCTGATACAGGCACAGCCAATTGCCGTCCCCGGCTTCATCTCCAAAGCAGGTCTTTGTCACAGGATTGCCGGATTTCCATTTGACTTGGCAGGATCAATTTCCTACAATTGTCAGGCAAATCAGATTTTTCGTCACGACACCTCTCCAACGATAAGGCCGGTGTATTTCATACCTGTTCGACCCTCGATCCGATCAATTATCCATTTGCATTTTTTTCAGATCATTTTAAGGAGGCGATATGAAAAGATTAACACTTGGAAAAAAAATTGCCGTTATTATTTCCCTTTCAATACTAACTCTTTTCATTTCCGGCATTATCACGATTTATAATTTTTATTCCGTTCAGAAAAAATGGGAGGATTTTATCGGTGTTGTCCAGGAAAAGCAGAAACACCTGGTGGCAATCAGAACGGACATCGGGTATGGCGGCGGCATTCACCTGTTTAAGAACTACGTGTTAAGGGGCCAGGAAAAATATATTGACCGCTATATGAAAAAGAAAGAGGCGGTATTGTCAAGCATTGAGGCCTATAAAAAGGCGGGGTTTCTCTCCGGGGCCGAAGAGGAGATGCTGGACAAGGCGGCGGAACTGATGGAAACCTATGGAAAGGCGATTATAGTCGCCCGGGACATGAGAAAGGCGGGCCGGAGCATCAGGGAGATTGATAAAAAAATAAAGATAAATGACACCCCATTTCTGTCGGCATTAAACAGCCTTTCAGAGGAGTGCGCAAAACAGACCGCCCAAAGAACCTCAGCCATGACCGGCATTGTTGACAGGACCATCAAAACCGTGGCTGCCGGGTTTCCTGTATTAATACTGATCATAGGCCTGGTCAGTTATAAGCTTTCCAGGGCCATTACCAATCAGATCAAGGCAGGGGTTAAAGGGCTGGAAAACGGTTCCTCACAGATCAACATGACTGCCGCGGCCATGTCTGCATCAGGCAGGACCCTGGCGGAAGAGTCAAGCGCCCAGGCCGCCTCAATGGAAGAGACCTCATCCTCACTTGAAGAGATCTCCTCCAGGACCAAAAACAACTCCGGAAATGCCAATGAGGCCAGGGCCCTGATGAACGAATCCGAGGCCATCATCCAAAAGGCGGTTGAGAGCATGACCCGGTTATCTGATTCCATGGCCGAGATCAGCAATGCAAGCGAAGAGACATCCAATATTATCAAAACAATTGATGAAATCTCCTTTCAAACCAACCTTCTGGCATTGAACGCCGCAGTGGAGGCTGCCCGGGCGGGAGAGGCCGGCGCCGGGTTTGCGGTTGTTGCGGATGAAGTCAGGAACCTTGCCATGCGTGCGGCAGAGGCTGCCAGGGACACGGCCCGGCTGATCGAAGAGACCATAACAAAGATACAAAACGGTTCCGGGATGACGGAAAAGACAGGTCACCTCTTCCTTAAGGTGAAAGAAAGCGCCTCGAAAATCAGCGGGCTGATAACCGAAATCGCATCTGATTCCGCTGAACAATCCCAGGGCATCACCCAGATCAGCTCCGCTGTATCTGAGATGGACAGAATCACCCAGCAGAATGCCGCTGCCTCGGAAGAGACGGCAGGGGCCTCAAAAGAACTCAGCTCCCAGGTCAGGGCCATTGAAGAGATCATCTCGGATCTGTCCATGATGGTGGATGCCGGGGCAAGCCGGCATATTGCCGTCCGGCAGACGTGAGGGTTTCCCTGTTAACGGCTCTGTTTTACAGGCTGCCGGATGAAAAGTTCTGCGCCCATCCGGTCTGCCATTCCGGTCAACTCTTCCTCCAGCGCCTTCATTGCCGGTATTAAGCCTTCCGACACAAGCATCCCGCAGCCTTTCTGGCGCCGTCCCGGCCTTTGTCCGGATGATGCCCACCGGACTTCCCATGAGTTACTGTCTGTTTTATCCAGCAACACCTGGGATTCAGCTGTGTCCCCCTCATAAGGATACCATACCGCAAAATTGATTTGCCGGGATCTCAGTTCCGAACAGGTACGAACCAATGACTGCCAGTCGGCCTTTGCATCCGGATGGAACGGCGGGTCCAAAAACACAAGATCGGGTCCGGCCAGTTGTTCCACTGCCAGATACCCGTTCTCCCGTTTAAACTTGACGGATACACTGCCCGGAAGTCTTAGATCTTCTGCCGGAGGGTAGGCTGCGGCCACGTTCCTGCTGGTATCAAACAGATGCACCTGAACCCCTGCAAAACGCCTGGCCAGCTGACGGGCCGTGAACACCCAGCCGGCAGGATACTGGTTCGTCTTTAACCAGTCCCGGGCAATGGACAGGTAGCCGGAATCATCAATACTGCCTTTTGGTATTGCACCGATGCCTTCCGTCCATTCCCCTGTTTCTGCCAGCCTGTGGACAGGTGCGCCGCAATGGGTTTCAACATATTGGAATGTACCGGATTTCCCGGCAACAACATCTGCCAGCGCCACAAGTATGAAATGTTTCCATACGTCCCCGGGATTTCCGGCTTTACGTGAATGGTTATATGCCACGGCAATAATCTTTTCGTTGTCGGACACAAACGGTGTCCGTCATTATTTTTTAAATTACGCCGGTTTTATAGCCAGTTTGTCCGGTTATATCAAGGTACGCCGCGAAATATTCCGCAACTCCGGGTACCCCGGTTTATAGACGGTCCGGTCCCGAAAAGGCAGATCAGACTTTAAACCGGCCAACAAGCTCGTTGAGCTGGGTGGCCAGGGCCATGACATTCTCGGAATTCTCATCCACCTTGCTGCTGCTGGAAGAGACCTGTTCGGATTCCTGGTTTACCTCATTGATATCCGTGGTAATGGTCTGGATCACTCCGGCGGTTTTTGAGACATGGTCGTTTACCTGGGAGATCATGTCCGAGGCCTGGGCGATATTTTTTGTGATTTCGGCAGTGGTGACGGACTGCTCTTCCACGGCAGCCGTGATACCGGAGACAATCTCGTTGATCTGGCGGATGACCGTGGACATCTCCTCGACCTCGCCGGCCGTGTCCCCGGCTGAGGACTGGATGGCCTGGATCTGGTCCTTGATCTCCCTGGCCGATTCAGAGGTCTGGCTGGCCAGGTCCTTGATCTCGTTGGCCACCACGGCAAATCCCTTGCCCGCGTCCCCGGCCCTGGAAGCCTCAATGGTGGCGTTCAGTGCCAGGAGGTTGGTCTGTTCCGAGATCTCCGTGATAACCTGGCTGACCTGGCCGATATTCCGGGCGGAATCACTGAGAATGGTGATTTTCTCCGTGGACGAGCTTACCCGCTCCAGGCCCTGGGTGGTGATGGTATGCGCCCTTTCCGTGTTCTTGGCGATTTCCGTAATGGTGGCGGTCATCTCCTCGGAGGCCGAGGCCACCATGTTGGTATTGACGCTGGTGGTGGCAACGGAGTCGGTGATTTGTCCCATGGTTTCGTTGATTTCCTCCACAGCCGAAGAGACCCCGGTCAGCTTCTTTGCGGTTTCACCGGCCCCTTTGGACATGTCCTTTGAAATACCCAAAAGGGTCTGGGAAGAGTCGATGAGCCCGGAGGTGCTGCCATGGATCTCCCTTACCATATCCCCGATCTTGGTCACAAATACGTTGAACCAGCGGGCAGTGGTGCCCACCTCGTCCTTCCCCTTCTGGTCCAGGCGGTGGGTGAGGTCCCCTTCCCCCTCGGCAATGTCCTGGAGCCGGTTCCCGACCTTGCTCACGGATGCGGCAATATTAACGGACATGAACAGGGTAAAGGCAAGGATTCCCAGAATCACCAGGACCCCGGCAAACTGGATGCGAATCAGGGTTCCGACCTTTTTTTCAGAGACTTTCTGAAGTGATACCACGGCCTTGTTCATCTCCTGGAGCAGGGGAATGCTGCTGGTGACCATATGGCTGAAATGGGCGTCATCCTTATCCGTGTGGCCAAGGATATCCACGATGTCCTGTTCAAATTCCAGCCAGAGTTTTTTAACTGACATCAGGTGTTTCAGGGGTTCTCCGGTGGTTGCCGGAATCCAGGCATACTTTGCCGTTTTAAGATCCAGGGACAGGGGAGACTGGCCGGAGTTGATCAGGGCCTCCAGGGTCATTTTGAATATTTTTACGGTGTTCATCACCTTTTTCTTTATGGCTTCCGGATCAGGGTCAACGGGTTTTCCCAGGGCCATGTGCAGCTCCTGGGCGTGGAAAAAAATCACCTCTTTGGTCATTTTCTGGCTGAGCATCCGCTGACGTCCGGCCAGGTTGATGACCAGGCTGTCATGCTTTTTTTGATTGGTGACATACCAGGTGGATAAGAACATCCCCAGGGTGATAACAGAAAGACAGGCCATTGCAAGGCCCAGTTTCATACTGATTTTCATGACGATCTCCTGAGCTAATGATAAAAGATACCCCCGAATTTCACGAGTCCCCAAGCAGAGATTCAGACCAAGCCAGGATCAAAAGAGTTGCGGCCTTACGGGACCTGATTGATAAAAGAACGGGATAGATTTTAATGTAATGAACCGGGCCTGACTTGTCAAGCAGGTTTCCGGCCAAAACCGGCACCGGGAGGGACCTTAGGACCGTCCTCTGTCCCTATGATCCTCCCTGGTGCCGGGAAAACAGGTTACGGCGAAATCCTGAATTTCGCCACAGCTGCCTCCAGGTTGTCGGCAAGCTGTTTCAGGTCATTGGCGCTCTGGCTGACCTCACTGCTCATCCGGCTGATCTTCCCGGACGACCGGTCAACGTCGGCAATCTCTTCCGCCACTTCCTGGGAGGCGGTTGAGCTTTGGGTGACATTATGGGTCACCTCCTGGATACCCTCAGAGGCCTGGGACACGTTTTCGGCGATTTCCCGGGTTGTCACGGTCTGCTCCTCCACGGCAGAGGCAATGCCGGTGACGATCTCATTGACATCCTGGATCACGCCCATGACCTGGCTGATATCTTCAACAGTGATCCGGGTGGCGTCCTGTATGGCCTCTACCTTTTCCCGGATTTCACTGGTGGCATCTGCGGTCTGTTGGGCAAGGTCCTTGATCTCTCCGGCCACCACGGTAAATCCCTTCCCGGCATCCCCTGCCCTGGCCGCCTCTATGGTGGCATTCAGGGCCAGCAGGTTCGTCTGTTCGGAGATCTCGGTAATGGTTTCCGTGACCTTGTCAATGGAACGGGCCGCCTGGCCGAGCCGGTCCATCCTGCCGGACATGCCGCTGGTCTGGGTGACGGCCTCTGCCGTGGTGTTCCTTGCGGTTTCAGAGTTCTGGGCAATGTCACCGATGGTCTGGGCCATCTGCCCGGATGCGTCAGCCACAATGCTGACATTGGTGGCAGCCTGCTCGGCTGCCGCTGCCACAGAGTTCAGGTTTCCGCTCATATCCTCTGCCGCGCCCGCAACCTTGCCCGACCTGCCGGACACATCATCCGCATTGGTGGCCATTTCCGTTGAAATCCGGGTCAGGCCTCCGGATGATGACACCAGTGTTTCGCTTTCAGCCTTCAGGTCACCGAAGATCTGGACCAGCTTCTTCCGCATCTCTTCCATGCCCTTAAGCAGCTGGCCGGTTTCATCTTCGGCAGTGGTTTTGATTTCCCGGGTCAGGTCCCCCCCGGCCATCAGGCCTGCCATCTCAACCGCCTGCCGGATGGGGCCCATGATCTTCCGGGTCAGCAGGATCCCCATGGCCAGACAGAGCCCCAGGCCGGTAATCAGCAGTATCCACTCAATGGTCTGAAGGAAAACAGATTGTTTGCGGACGTTTTCCTCATCCTTCATCAACAGCTTTTCCTGCTGGGCAAGCATCAGGGTTATCTGCTCCCGGATCGCCTTGGCTGAAGGGGCGGCTTTGGTTTTCAGCCAGGAGTTGGCAAGGTTCCAGTTTTCGCCGGCCCGGATTTTAAACATCTCTTCCACCAGGGGTTCCAGCTCAGCCCGGGCTGAGGCGAACTTCAGGAACCGCTCGTATTGTTCAGGGGTCACCATCCTGATGCTCTCTTCAAAATCCCTGAACCGCTTCCGGTTTTTTTCCCATGCCTTGTGAAAAGCCTTTTCATACTTCTCCTCCCCGGATATGAGGTAGGAACGGATATTGGCGATACCCACGGCTGTGGTTCCCCTCAGGTCCGCCATCATCCCCAGCAGGGCCTTCCGTTTTTCATTGGCCTCCAGGGTGCCTTCAAGATTGATGATTGCGGTGATTTCCCCAACCATTACATCGGAAAGCGGGGTGGCCTGTTCAAAGAGGATTTTAAGGGCAGGGGTATTCTCAACGGTCTGGGCGATATCTTCTATTTCCTGCTGGAAGTGTTTCAGCCGGCCTGCCTGTGTTACGATCTCCGGCAGGCGGGCACTGTTTCCCCTGTCTTCCCATTCCTTGGCCAGGAGTTTCAGTTTTTCCAGGGAGGGCTCTATGGTCTCTGTCCAGGCCTTTTCCCGTTCCTGCCTGAACCTGTCCTCCCCCAGGATGATCCAGCCCCTCAGGGAGGCCAGGGAAAGGTTCATCCCGTTTACCAGGTTCAAAACCGAATAACTGGTGGGAATCCGGTGGTCGATCAGGCGGTTGACCACAACGGTTGTTTTATTCACCTGGATGATGGTGATGATGACGGCGACGGCAAGAATCGCTGCAACCGCTGCATATCCCATCCCGATCTTCAAGCCGAGTTTCATCTGCTTAAACATGTATGCCTCCAATCAGGGTATCATCGTTTCACCCCGGGGGGGTGTTATTTGGTTTCCATAATTTTGACCAGCTTTTCCAGGGCCCCGATCTGGCCCAGGAGATATTCCAGGGTAACGGCCTGCTGATGAACGTCAGAGGGGGTTTTCCCCGTGACCGGAACCGGCAGGGGTGTTGCGCTTACCGTGCCGGTGGCGATTTTGATAATTTTCATCTCCGCAATTATGATCTGTGTCTGGATAAACACATCCGTGGGAAGGATCTTGGCCCCGGGCTTCAGTACGGGAACGGGAACCGGGGTAAGCCCGAAGTGGGCGCGGGTCTCATTGAGGCTCTCCCTTGCCTTCAAGGTTTCCGCGAGAACATCCCCCGGCGTCAGCCCGGGCGGGCTGTCAGGGACATCCACCCTGTACCGCCGGGCCGGATCAATCCTGCCCAGGATGGATTTCGCATCGTCTTGTGCCCGGAACATCTGGGCAAAGACCTCATTGGGCGTGATCTGTTTCAGGCCTGAAAGCGCGCTGATTTTCAGATACACCGCCGCCACCCTGGAAAATACATGGGTGGGGGTTTTGCCGGAAAACGCCCCCGCATCCTGGCCCAGTACCTGTATCCCTTTATGACGGGCAATGCGGTTCACTTCGGTCACAACGATGTCCGCCAGTTTAAGGACATCCCCGGGCGTATACTTCCTTGGGGTTGCAATGATA
This sequence comes from Desulfobacterales bacterium, assembly GCA_022361395.1. Classification (GTDB taxonomy): domain Bacteria; phylum Desulfobacterota; class Desulfobacteria; order Desulfobacterales; family Desulfobacteraceae; genus Desulfobacter. The sequence continues at coordinate 28,899 of JAKSAX010000121.1, forward strand.
ATGGGAACCGGTGTGATGCTGTTTTTCAGCTGATAGATATGAATGGCCTCTATGCAGGATACCGCCATCTGGTAGACATGCATGGGTTTTAAGCCCTTTTCAGCCAGAATGCCTGTGCGGTCCGGGACACCGCCTGATGCCTTGAGAATCACGTCCAGCTGCTTTGCGGCCAGGTCAAACCGGCCGTAAACCTCATTGGGGGTAATGGCGGCATGGGCGGATGACAACACCGGTCCGGCAGTAAAAACAGCCAGGAAAAAAAACAGGATCAACCCGCCCGGTATCCGTTGAACAGCCATTGACGATTTTAACGCTTTTTTCATGTTCATGATTTTCTTCCCCTTTTTTCGTAATACACAGGCTTTTGCACAGGGAATATTCATACCTGAATGCCCGGGCGGCCCGGTGGTGCCGGTAAATTAATGTCGCGGCTTTGGTCTTAGATGCTGCCGATTGCCGGAACAGGTCATGTGAAGACCTGTTTTCACGGTATACGATCCCTGTTTTGCAGGCCGGTGGTCTGAAAGTATCTGTATTTGCCTGAAGAATAAATTTCCCTTTGGGAAAAATGAGCCTGATTTAGGTATGGTATATTCATAACACAGGGAAATTTTTTTTTCCATAGGCAATGCCAGGGTCAACGCATGTAACTCTTATTAATTGCCTTGTAGCGGCAGGTTATAAGTTTCGATGAAAACATGTTATAATCGGCTGCAAAAAGCATGTTGATCTCGTCAAAAAAGTTTTGATTTTCCATACAATTACGCTCATATATCACAAATAAAAAAATGAAAGAGAATTCTATTAAATTTATTCTGGCAGGTCTCTGAATCGGTAACTTTGAACATCTGCGGTTTATCTGTCAGTATGTTCGTTGTTGGAAATTAGTATTGTATTTCTCCATTTCGATTTGAATTTTAAATTGCATCATTAAATTTTTAATCGTAAATTTCCGTTAATGCGATTGATTAATGATTGTGGAACGCTATGTTCAATTGCCAGGTTATTCCATTGTGAAACATGCTCTGTAATTTCTTCAATGATATGATCAATTCTTCGATTGGTAAATATGGGGCTTATTTTTTTTAAGCTATAAAAATCCTCACGGGTAAAGTCGTCTCTTTTGCCATTGAGTTTCATCCAATGACTGTTTACCCATGGGCTTCCCGGTTTGTAACTGTATGCTAGATCGTAAGCAGGAGCCAGTTGCCATTTATCCTGATCGGAGAGCATATATCCGAAATTTTTAGAGTGGTCGTCATGATTACGCGCAATAATGTTAAAAACCATTCGCTTAAAAAGTTGCATAGCATCATCCGGAGTTAATTTCAGTTCCCTTGCAAGTGAAAATAATTCTTCATATGAGTAGGAACCAACCTGCTTGTAGTCTACATGTGCAATTCCGTTTAAGGTTTGTACATGTATTTTCTGATTGCCATTCCGGTCAAACCGCTGTGTGATGAAATGACGTCTATTCCCTTCATTTAACAGCCGGCAGGGCATCATGTCTATCCCACAGGCTTTGGCCATAAGGTGATACACATACTCCATTGTGCCATACCCCAATGGATCGCCAAAAGTTTCTTTGTCTTTGTTAGTTTCACTGACACCATCAAATTTCATCACGAAATGCGTAAATCCTTCAGGTGCATTGGTTTGGCCTGATCTTACCTGAGTACAGTCACTATTAAATGCAAGTACTGCTTTAGCCCTGGCACCACCGGCACTCACGCCCACAGATAATAGAGCCATCATTGCCTCTTTATCTTCCTGGCCTTGTGATCCTAGCGTTACCTGGAAGTTTTTCCGTTTATCTAAAATATCTTGAGCGATAGAAATTAATGACTGAATTTCAATTTGTTTTGATCTATTCAGGTTTTTCCGTTTGATTGCCGGGGAATAGGTTAATGCACCCATACCACGCTTTCCGGTATATTGAAGACGCTGCAATGGGGTGATGTCTGATGGCGACTTACCTTGACTGGCTATCCAGGCATTCATCACAGCATTGCCAAAATCATCAGGCAAGGAATCTGCAATCATCCCGGGCAGCCCTTTAAAGGTTTCGTTCGCATTTTCCGGAAATGAGTAGATTTTCTTGGATAAAGGCATTTTTATAGGCGAAAGCTCAATACCGGACTTAATAAAACGAGACTCAAATTCAAATGCGCCAACACCTGTTTCAGTATTGAAACTGACGGCACCAACATCTTGCTCTCTATATTTTACCCTAGCGACTTCAATTACCATAATGATTCATCTTTTCTAATTTGGCGTTTTTTCTTTAGAGCTCTCGAAGCGCGTTGTCGTTTTTTCCCCTTTAGTTTAGCCAATTGCAAGGGGGAAATGTCCTGTATGGGTAAAAACATGTTGATTTGCTCTACCATTCCAAGGGTTACCAAGATGGCAACCAGATTTTTTAGTTGGACATTACCTTTTTCGGCATTAAGGATCGTCCTCCTGTTTAAACCAGTTCTTGATGCTACTTCTGCCTGGGTTAAATCAGCGTTCAGCCTCGCTTGCTTTAGTCGGCCTCCCAATAGTTCAGCGATTGCGGCTGGAGACATTTTTTCAGATATCATAAAGTAACCTATGGCGCACATTAAATGGGTTTACTTGGCTAAAGTGCCATTTTAGTAACACTATAGCTAATAATTGATTGAGTGTCAATTTGTTTTCTTAAGGTGTAAATATGGTAACACTAAAATGATTTTTATACATTAAAGGTTAAAATTACACACTTTAAAAGACGTGTCGTTCAATGTGGTGAGCGATGTTAGAATTTTAAATTTTGAACATTATTATAAGTTCATCAATCAGCTTTCCCAAAAAAACACGGTGCAGCAGCCGAGAACCCTGCGTTCACCGGCTTGCCCGATGAAAAGCTTTGTTATCACGGATTACTTGTCATGTTTGAACACTCTGCCGCTTGAAGGAAATGTTGATTTATTACCTCCTTGATGAGCCCCACGATCTGGCGGATACTTTCTTACCTCCACACTCATTCCCATATTTCTTGTTGTGTAATTTCGCTTTTAGAGTCACGCCAGCTTGACGAGCTGCGACTACTCGCCGATGATCTTCAGTAAACAACAAGTATATTATTTTGATTACCCGGCATGATGTCCAAGTGCATTAGATTGTTATCTCAACTTTTCCAGATTTTTCTTTGCCTCTGGTGTATGGTTGAATTCAAACTCTAACTCTTTGCACGGAAAATCGGAGCACTCAATACAGGAATTATAATTCTTATCTATGCAACATTGCCGCATTTTACATTTATTAGAGCAGAAGTAAGAATGCCTTTTATCAGCTTTGCAACCATCGCAAATAACATATTCTGGCTTTACTTCAGCACGGTAAATTTTTTCCAACCGTTTAGCGACTTTTTCTAATTCTTCGGGGTTCTCTGATTGGGTTGCGAGATAACTTTTACATTTCGAACAGTCTATTCCGCAATATGCGATCATTTGATTGTACTCCTTGGGGGGAAAGTCTGTTTCATTTATTATCCGCTATCTAACCGGAGAGCCTACAAACTATAATGATACTATACCGGATTAGACCGGACGCAAAGCCAAGATTATCTTTTATTGGACAATATCAATATCCTGTAGGAAATTACAACTGTAAAGATTATACATAGATAGCCATTTTTTCCGTTGGTTACCAAAGTTCTCGATTTGTGCGTATGTGTCGGCACCGGCAGGGTGAAGGGACAGAGGGGCGTAAATGAGTATGGCGTCAGGACAGAAAGCCATGCTCATTTTCGCTTCCCATAAGCTCAGGACGAGCTGACGGGATTTAGCGGCGTGCCTTCACCCTGCCGGTGCCGGGTAAAGAGTACAATATTTGAGTACCTACAAATCAAAAGTCTATATGCGATAGTTTTGTAGGCAATGCCTGCTCAGAATCCGGGACAGGCAAAAGCAGGTATCCGGTTGACAGAGATGACGTTGAATTGACAAATTTGACACATTTGATATCTCTTTGATTCCAAAAGCGTTTTGACACGGCCTCCCCTTTTCAGGATATGAAAAACCGCTTTATCCTGGACTGGCACATGGCGTCAGCTGACCGGATTTCCGCCACTGACATTAAAAAACCGCTGCGTATCCTAAGCTGGTAAAGGCCCCGGGCTTTTGCGGGGAACCTGCTTTTCATCCTGGCACACTAGTTGCTGCTACGACCTTGCCAGTGACGGCAAGCCCGGCATCCGGGTTTGCCATGACAGTATAAAACCATCCTGCCGGCACCAGGCAGACCCGGGTGAAAAACGCCTGGCAGGCCGGCGGGCAGAAACAACAGGAGATATTATCATGTGCACAGGTACCACTGACTCACTTTTGGATTTAAGCGGCAAGGTCGCCATAGTTACAGGCGGCTCTTCGGGAATCGGATATGGCACGGCAGAGCTTCTGGCCCTGAAAGGTGCGGTGTCGGTTATTCTGGACATTGACGAGGATAACGGCAGGGCAGCGGTTGAAAGTATTTCAAAGATGGGCGGCAAAGCGGAATTTATCCGGTGCAACGTCACTTCGGAGGCGGATTGCCGTGCTGCGGTTGAAAAAATTGAAGAACACCACGGCAGGATCGACGTCCTGTTCAACAATGCCGGGGTGATCCGGAGAAAAACCGTTGAGAGCCTGGAAGAGAACGAATGGGACATGGTCATTGACGTGACCCTGAAAGGGGCCTTTCTCCTGTCCAAATACACCGTGCCGGTGATGGCGAAAAACGGGGGCGGCAGTATTGTAAATACAGGATCTGGCTGGGGCCTTAAGGGCGGCAACAAGGCGGTTTCCTATTGTGCTGCCAAAGGCGGCATCGTAAATATGACCCGTGCCATGGCCATTGACCACGGCCCCCAGGGCATCCGGGTCAACAGCGTCAGCCCCGGCGATATTGATACCCCGTTGCTCCATGACGAGGCAAAACAGCTGGGCGAAGATGACGCAGCCTTTATGGAAGAGGCGGCGGACCGTCCCCTGAACCGGGTGGGCATCCCCCGGGATGTGGCCAATGCGGTCCTCTTCTTTGCCAGCCCCATGTCCGCATGGGTGACCGGCACCAACCTGACAGTGGATGGCGGCGGACTGGCCTGATAAGAGACAAAAGATAAGCCGGTTCAGAACGGGAAAGGTCTAACCGGCGAAAACCGTTACAGGGGTGCTTCAGGGATTGCGCAAAAATAACGTCACCCGGTCTGTTTATAAAAACCCTTAAAACATTGGGTATTTTACAAACAGAATGTGAACTAAATTCTTACGCGATCCCTTAGCCGCTGATTATTTTTGTCTTTACTTGAAAAAGTTTGTATTTCGTCCCAATATGGCGAAGACCATTTACCAAGGAGTCCGGGATGAAAGATGAAAAAGCAGGCAGATCACCCCATTCGGTTATTGTTGCAAGCCTCTGGATGACAGGCACCCTTTTTTCCTTTGCCGCCATGGCCGTGGCAGGCCGGGAATTATCCGCAGACCTGACCACCTTCCAGATTCTCTTTTACCGCAGCCTTGTGGGGCTGGTCATCATCGGGCTGATCGCCGTAAAAACCGGGGCGGGCCGGATCAAAACCGAGATCCCCTGGCTCCACCTGACCCGCAACATTGCCCATTTCGGTGGGCAGTTCGGCTGGTTCTACGGCATTGCCTATATCCCCCTTGCCGAGGTATTTGCCATTGAGTTCACCCTGCCGGTGTGGACGGCGATATTGGCCCTGGTCCTTCTGGGTGAACGGCTCACAGGACCGAGAATCACGGCTGTGGGGCTTGGCATCGCCGGTATGCTCATCATCCTCAGGCCAGGGCTCGGGGTCATGAGTATCGCCTCACTGGCAGTACTCTTCGGTGCGGTCTGTTACGCCCTGTCCCATACCCTGACCAAAAAAATCACCCGGTTTGACTCGCCGGTGAGCATCCTGTTCTATATGACCCTGATCCAGCTTCCCATCGGATTTGTCCTGTCGCTGAAAGGGTTTCACCTGCCGGGACCGGCCATGGTCCCCTGGGTTATCATCGTTGGTGTCACAGCCCTGTCCGGCCATTACTGCATGGCCCGCGCCCTTAAAATCGCACCGGCCACCGTGGTGGTGCCCATGGATTTTTTGCGCCTCCCCCTGATTGCCTTTGTGGGTTTTTTGGTTTACAAAGAGGCACTGGATCAATTCGTCATCATCGGTGCAGTGGTCATGTTTGCCGGTAACCTGATTAATGTCAGGGCTGAACAGAAAAATCAAATGTGAGGATAGCCATGGGTATCTGTGTTGAAGGCAATGTGCTTGAAGAGCTGTTAGGCCTTCTGAAACTTGAAAAAATAGAAGAAAACATTTACCGCGGGCAGAGCCAGGACCTGGGATTCGGCAATGTATTCGGCGGCCAGGTCCTGGGCCAGTCCCTGTCCGCAGCATCAAGGACCGTTTCCCAGGGGCTTACCGCCCACAGCCTCCACGGCTATTTCATGCGGGCCGGAGATGCCTCGCTTCCCATTGTCTACACGGTTGACCGCCTCAGGGACGGCCGATCCTTTGCCACCCGGCAGGTGAAGGCTGTCCAGAACGGGCTCGCCATCTTTTCCATGGCCGCCTCCTTTCACAGGGGGGAGGCGGGCTTCTCCCACCAGGACCCCATGCCTGCGGTGGAGGGCCCTGAAGGCATTGAATCCGAAAGGGAGATGGTAAAACGGCTGGCAGACAGCATTCCCGGCGGCATCAGGGAAAAACTGCTCTGTAAAAAACCCATTGAACTCCGGTTGGTCAACCCGGTGAACCCCTTTGACCCGAAACCCATGCCCCCGGTAAAGTATATCTGGTTCAGGGCCATAGGCAAACTTCCGGAAGATGCGGCCATCCACAGGTATATGCTGGCCTATGCCTCGGATTTCCACCTGGTATCCACTGCCCTGTACCCCCATGGTAAAACCTTCTGGTCACCGGATATGCGGGTGGCCAGCCTGGACCATGCCATCTGGTTTCACAGGGATTTCCGGATGGATGACTGGCTGCTCCATGTCACCCGCAGCCCCAGTGCGGAAGGCGGACGGGGCCTGAACTTCGGCGCCATCTACACAAGGGACGGCACCCTGGTGGCCAGTGTGGGCCAGGAGGGAATGCTCCGGGTTGACAAGGGTTAAAACATAGCGGAGGGGTCTTTACCCCGTTCCTGGATCATGCGCACACCTGCCTCAAAGAAGTTCTCCGGGATATCTTCAACTGATTCACGTCTGACCATGGCCAGGCTGTCCGTGGGGCATTTGTGGGCGCAGACCCCGCAGCCGATACAGGTATCCGGGTTGTAGGCCACCTGTTTCAGGTCTTTGGGAGATGGTTTTTGACCTGGTTCGGGAACCGGGGCATCTTTCCTGTCTTCAAGGGTAATGGCGTTTATCGGGCATCTTTTGACGCATAACCCGCAGGCAATACAGGTTTCCCCGTTGATTTCAAGACAATAGTTGGACCGCTGGTGGTACTCCCGCTGCACCTCGGTGGACAATTGGATGGGCCGCAGGAAGATGCAGCAGCAGGAACAGCAGTTGCAAATGGTATCCATCCCCTTTTTCGTATTGGAAATGGCATGGACAAGCCCCTTGTCTGCGCATCGTTTAAGGATTGCCAGGGTTTCCTCTTTTTCAATCTTCCGTCCCATGCCGTGTTTGACGATATACCGGCCCAGCCTGCCGAAGTGGAGGCAGACCTCAACCTCATGGGAGCAGTTTTCCCTGGTGGAATCCATGTTGATGTTATGCCGGCAGGCACAGGAGGAGACTGTATGGTAATCCTCCTTTTCCACATAGGCCAGAAGGTCTTCGTAGGGCAGGATGGTGCTGGCATCTTTCACGGCGGTGTTGACGGGAATGGCCCGGAGTCCCTTGGTGGGGTGCCCCATGAAGTCAGGGCCGAAGTGCTGATCGTAATACCGGTTCATCACCGGGGCAAACCTGCGGCTCCACGGGCTGTCCTCTCCCAGCCACCCCTTCATCCGGCCCAGAAAAAACAACCCGTCCGTCAGGCTGTAACGAACAGCGCTTTTGCCCTCAACCTCGTAAAGGATGCCCTCCTTAAGCAGTGGTGCCATACGCGCGCTCATCTCTCCGGGCGGGAGATCGAAACGGGCTGACAGTTCCTCCAGGGTCGTGGGAAAGTGAGGAAAACTGCTCAAAAACCGCGCATCCTCAGGTGTCATCCGCAATTTCAGCATCTCCCGCAGGTCAGGTGTATCCGGAAAGTCAAAAACCCAGTTTTGGCTGTGTTTTATGAACGCGTCATAGGCATTGTCATCTGGCATATTCCCCTCCTTTTTTGAGTTGGTGTCCGTGATCGCTGCATCAAATTACGGGTTGCGGGAAAAAATGTTAAGTGTTAAAAATGACAATTGATATGCGATTTTCGCCATTTTGATTATTAAGGAGATTTTTTATGGCATCCATCAGTATCCTGGCTGTTGAAGGCGGACTCTATTCAAATATAACCGCTCTCTGCGATGCCTTTTTCATTGCCGATCTCTGGCACCGGAAGGTGACCGGAACCGGATCTCAATTTTTCAAAACCCGTGTCATCACCATGGACGGCAGGCCTGTGGAAGCCTGCGGCGGCTTTACCATAACACCGGACTGCAGCATCAACGATATTGCCCGCAGCGACTATATTATCATCAGTCCACAGATGCCCCATTTAACCGCCATGCCCGATGGGCTTGACCGGCTCCGCCAAAGACTTGAAACCCTTATGGCGGAAGGCGCTGTTGTTGCCACGGTATGTACGGGCTCCTTTCTCCTTGCCGAGATGGGACTTTTAGACGGCAGGCGGGCCACCACCAATCTCCAGTTTGCACGGATGTTCCGGAAGCGCTATCCCCGGGTTATCCTGGAATCTTCACAGATGCTGGTTAAAACCGGAAACATCATTACCACCGGGGCGGTCACTGCGGTATACAATCTTATCCTCCATATGATCCGGGATCTTTCGTCACCGGAGCTGGCCACTATTGTTTCCAAGGCCCTGCTCATAGATGACAGCCGCCAGGACCAGACCCCCTATGCCCTGTTCTCCCCTGCAAAAAAACATGGAGATGCCCAGGTCCTGGATGCCCAGGAATTTATAGAAAAGGAATTTTCCACGATTAAAAGCACTGAGGAAATCGCAAGGGAAGTGGGCGTCAGCCCCCGCCATTTTATCCGGCGGTTTAAAAAGGCCACAGGAGAACCACCACTTAAGTATCTTCAGCAGATCCGCATTGAAAAGGCCAAGGAAAAGCTTCAGACTACCCGGGACACCGTGGATGAGATCACCTGGGCCGTGGGTTATCAGGACATCAGTTCATTCGGCCGCCTGTTCAAGCAGCATACGAAATTGTCGCCCAAGGCCTACCGCGACAAATTCTCACCCCCGGGATCTTCCTGAGATTGCAGGGTCATTTGCATTACACCAATATTTGTCCTATGATAGGTTCCATTGTTTTCCTAAATAATTCTGGATCAGAATGGATCAATACGATTTTTGCAGACCCTTGGAAAGTGAAATCAGGCGCCTTAAACGGGAGAAAAAGTCCCTGGAGAGATCTGCGGCCCTTCACCGCATCGCCCTGGAAAACATTGCTGACACCGTCATTGCAGCGGATACCGCAGGAAACATCACCTATGTTTCCCCTAAAACCCTCAATGCCATCGGCATTTCCAGGGCTGAAATTTATAGGCGAAAAACCGTCCGGAACCTCTTTGGAAACCAGCGTGTCAACCTGCCTGCACTTAACGGTTCAAGATCCCCGCTGACCATTGACTGGCATATAAAAGACAGGGCCGGCCAGGACCGGTTTCTGAAAATCGATATAAAATCCGTACACGCCCACATGGGGGCTGTGGTCTTTTGTATCCGGGACGTCACTGCGCTGAAGATATCAAATCAGAAGCTTGCCCTGCGGCAGCATATGGTGGAGGCGGTCTTTGAAGGTATCTCAGACCCGCTTCTGATGCTTGACAACAGGATGCGGATAAAACTGCTCAATACGGCTGCAAAGCGGTATTACGGCCTTCCCTCCGGATCGGTTGTCAAAGATGTCTGCTGTTTTAAAGCCTTCAAAAACAGGGAGACCCCCTGCGAAGGATGCCAGATTCCCCCGGCCATCAAACACGGGGAACACCTATGCTATGAGAGAACCGGGTTCATGGATCCCAGGCACATAGAGCAGGTGACCAACTATCCCGTTCCGGAAAGGATTTCGCCTGAGGGATATTCCGTTGTCAGAATCAACGATATCACCCGGCTGAGACGGATCGAAGAAGAGCTGGAGCAGGCCGGAAAAATGATCGCCCTGGGGGTGCTGGTCTCGGGCATGGCCCACGAGGTTAACAATCCCAACAATTTTATCCTGATGAATATCCAGGTCCTGCAGGATGCGTGGAAAAGCATCCTGCCGATTTTAGACGCCCACCATAAAACCCACGGGGAGTTCTCCATGGGGGGACTGCCCTTTTCCGAAATGAGAACCGAACTTTTTGAGATGCTGACCGGCATTGAAAAAAGCGCACACAGGATCAGGCAGATCATCCTTGACCTGAAGGATTTCGCCAAAGAAGAGGATACCCGGATGGATGACCGCCTGGATATCAACCAGGTGATTGCATCAAGCATCAGCCTGACAAAGGCGTTTATCAACAAGGCAACCGGCTGTTTTGAATACTGCCCGGATGAACGGATACCAAGGATCAAAGGGAATGCCCAGCAGCTGGAACAGGTAATGATAAACCTGATAGAAAACGCCTGCCAGGCCATTTCCCAAAAATCCCAGAGCCTGGTTATCCGGTCACGCCTGGACGAGGCCAATGACCGGATACGTATCGAGGTCGAGGATGAAGGGGCCGGGATACCGGCCAATATGATGCACAGGATCATGGATCCGTTTATCACCACCAAAAGGAAACAGGGGGGTACCGGCCTTGGCCTTCCCATCTCATCCAAAATCATAAAACGCCACGGCGGGGCAATCAGGGTGGAATCCAGATCCGGTGAAGGTTCTGTATTCAGGATTCACCTGCCCCTGTCCGACAAGCCGATCACCCATACCATCCTGATTGTGGATGATGATCCCAGGGCACGGCAACTCCTGAAAAAAATACTTGAGCGGAATCCCAGGTTTCATCTGCATGAGGCTAAAAACGGCTCCGAAGCACTGTTTAAAATCGGCCGGAAAAAACCGGATCTTATCATCCTGGATATCCATATGCCTGATATTGACGGAGTCGGCGTATGCCGCCTGATAAGGAAAAAAAAGGAGCTTTCATCCATAAAGGCCGTTATTACAACAGGGTTCATTAACTCCCCGGAGGTTGAAGAGATCTCAAAAATGGGATTTGACCATATACTGAACAAGCCCATCAACAAGCGCCGGTTATTGAAAATCATTGACCGCCTTCTGGAGGAAACCCTGTGAGCCGGCGGCTGTTCCCCCGGACCCCGGTGCTTATAGTGGATGATGATCCGATCATCCTCAGGGGGTTTAAACTGGTGTTACGCTCAGGCGGCATTACCCGTGTCCGGACCATTGAGGATCCCGACGATGTGATTCCCTTTGTATCTGATACAGGGGCAGAGGTCATTCTTCTGGATGTCATCATGCCAAAGCGCTCCGGATACGATCTTTTAAAACAGATATCAGGGGAGTTCCCCGACATTCCGGTTATCATGATCACAGGAAACAATGAGGTGGATATGGCGGTCAAATGCATGAAGGAGCATGCCTTTGACTACATGGTTAAACCCATTGAAAAAAACCGGCTTATATCCGGTGTCAAACGGGCCATAGAGTTCAGGCGGCTCAACATGGAAAACCGCCTGCTCAAAGACCAGTTCAACCGGTACCGGACAGCCCCCCCCCATGCCTTTGATCAGATCATAACGGCCAGCAGGGAGATGAAACGCCTGTTCTCCTATATGGAATCAGTGGCCTCAAGCCTCCATCCCATTTTGATCACAGGAGAAACCGGCACGGGAAAAGAGCTCATGGCAAAGGCGGTTCATGATCTTCACGGGGAAGATACCCCCTTTGTATCCGTTAACGTGGCCGGCATTGACGACAATGCATTTTCAGACACCCTGTTCGGCCATATCAAAGGCGCATTTACCGGCGCTGAGGACAACCGGCCCGGCCTGATCGAGCAGGCGGCCTCCGGTACCCTCTTTCTGGATGAAATCGGGGATCTCAGACCCGAGTCCCAGATAAAGCTGTTAAGGCTGGTCCAGGAGAATGAGTACTTTGCCCTGGGATCTGACGTGCCAAAGCTGATGAATGCCAGGGTCATCGTTGCCACCAACCAGGACCTGAACGCGCTTCAGGATTCGGGAAAATTCCGTAAAGATCTTTACTTCAGGCTCAGCCCCCACCATATCCATATCCCCCCCTTAAGGGAACGCAGGGAAGACATCCCCCTGCTGCTGGACTACTTTCTGGACAGGGCAGCCAAAGAGCGGGGTAAACCGGCTCCGGCATATCCCAGGGAACTTCATGCCCTGCTGACCAATTATGAATTTCCCGGCAACGTCAGGGAACTTGAGGGCATGGTGTTTGACGCCTTAAGCGTCCATAAGTCGAAAATCATGTCCATGCAGACATTTAAAACCCATATCCGGAACACCCGGGGAACAGCAGAGGAAAAAACGGCAAAGGCAGCCCTGTTTAACTTCAGTGATTTTTCCACCCTGCCCACCATGGCCCAGGCCCAAATGCTTCTCATGAAAGAGGCGGTCCGGAGATCTGGAAACAACAAATCCATGGCAGCCCGGATGCTCGGCATCTCAAGACAGCGCCTGATCCGGCATCTCAAGTCTGATGAATAATTCTTAAAGGGTGTTGCAAAACGTACCGGTGTTGCAAAATGCACCCTGGCGCCGGATATCAGGCCCGCCGCCAGGTTCAGCAATTCGCCGCCCTATAGTGTTATATAATATTACACCTTTTCAGCAATTGTTCCTCATGCCCGGCCCGACAGAATACCCTTTAAATCTCAATAAGTTAAACCTAACACAATTCGTTGGTATGGATCTGGCAGTTCGTTATCCCCAATTAAAGACAGTCACGGGGGGCAAACATGCTCATATTTGTGGTCGATGACGACCCGGACCAGGTAGAAAGCATCTGCACGGGGCTCAGGACAAGGGGGTATACCACCCTGTCCGCAACCACTCCGGACCGGATACTTGGCCTCCTCACCGCCCATGCCAAGGAGATTGATCTTCTCATCACCGATTACGCCATGCCCGGTATGGACGGCCTTGAACTGCTCAAAACCGTTAAAGCCGCCCATACCATACCGGTACTGATGATTTCAGCCCATATGAAAGAGAAGATCAGGGAAGAGTTTTTCCGCTGGGGCGGTGACGGGTTTTTAGAAAAGCCATTTACCCGGAAAACCCTTATCAGCGAGATCCATCGCATCACCCGGGCAAAAAAGCCGGAACACCGGTGAATTGAATGCAATTAATTGAGAGATCAATAATAAGGAGGAATCATAATGACACGTAAGTTGATTTCAGTCTTTTTTACCGCGATTCTGGCTACGATACTGGTCGCCTGTACAATGACGGCAGCCTATGCGGCTGGCACAGCCTCTCCTGCCAAGGCCGCGGCCGGCAGCGGGGGCATCCACGGACAATCCCCGGGCCATGCAGCAATATCCCCTGCTTCAGTGACCCTGGCAGATGAGCACACCATGTCCCTCTTAACAACAGACTGGTTCAGTAAAATAACAGAGCGCCAATTAGAGGAAGTCCAGCCCGGGCTGTCAGTATTGTTCTGGGCCTTTATCGCCGTCCTTGCCGGCTTTGGCGGCCTGGTGGTCTTTTTATTTTTCAGCGGGATATTCAAGCGGTTCGGCCTGAACATGAAACTCTACGTCAGTTATGGTTTTCTTGTTATCCAGGCCACTATCCTGGGTCTTGGCGGATATCTCTACCTGGAGCGGGTGAACAGCGCCGCCCACCAGGAAGCCATGTTCCTTGAGCTGGACCTGATGGCCAAGGAGATCGAGTCGCTCCAAAATGCCTACCTGCTCCACGGTATTGAAAACAAGGCTTACGGGGAAAAAACCATAAAAAAGATTAACGCATTGGTTGAAGAGTTTGGAAAAGATTTCTCCTTGATCCTGTCTGCAGGACACCTTGACGCCACCCAGAGGGAGGGCATCCGTGAGATGGAGACCGATATCGAGCGGTATGCAGATGACTTCAGGAAAATGGTGGTTGCATACGGTGAGGTGGAAGAAGGCAAGGAGACCCTGGACACACTCACCGAACAGATAGACGAGGCCCTGGAGGAGATGATCCGCCACCATGAGGCAGAACTGGAAGAGCTGGAGGCCACCGGCACGGACATGCCTGAGATCAGGAGGCAGACCAAGCTGCTGTCCCATTTAAACCTGGCTGAAATCTCCTCCCTTAAGCTCTCCCATGACGAAGTCGAATTCATACTGGACAAGCATGCGGAACGGGTAGATCATATGGCTGAAAATATGGGATATTTGATCGCTTATTTAAAGGTCCTTGAATCCGAGCTTAAAAACGACAGGGAACTCAGGCTGCTGCAGACAATTGAAAAAAAAGTAGCCATCTATGCAGAGTGGCTTGAAAGAATAATCAAGGATGAGGCCCTGCTGATGGAATTGTCCGCAGAAACCACCCAGCTGCTCCATGATGTGGAAGCCATCGGTGCGGGGTTGTCGCACAATTCAAAGCTTATGGCCGACAGTATGCAGAAAGAGGGGGATATCGCCCTGGTTGCACTCATACTGGTGTCCATAGTCTCCGGCGCCCTGCTCTCCTTTTTCATCGGCCGCGCCATTTCACGGCCCATTAATGAAATCATCATCGGCATGCGCCAGGGTGCAGGCCAGGTGGCCTCCGCCTCCAACCAGGTATCCTCCTCAAGCCAGGGTATGGCAGAAGGGGCGTCAGAACAGGCAGCCTCCATTGAAGAGACCTCATCCTCCATGGAAGAGATCTCTTCCATGACCAAGAAAAACGCCCAGAATGCCAGCCATGCGGACAGCCTCATGCAGGAGGCCAACAAGGTAGTGGGATCGGCCAATGCATCCATGGAGAAACTCACCCATTCCATGGAGGAGATCTCCAAGGCCAGTGATGAAACCTCAAAGATCATTAAAACCATTGATGAAATCGCCTTCCAGACCAACCTCCTGGCTTTAAACGCTGCTGTTGAGGCGGCAAGGGCAGGGGAAGCCGGTGCCGGCTTTGCCGTGGTGGCCGACGAGGTGAGGAACCTTGCCATGAGGGCGGCTGATGCGGCAAGGGATACGGCCCAGCTCATTGAAAGCACGGTGAAAAAAGTCAATGACGGCTCAGGCATGGTTACCACCACCAATGAGTCATTTGACCTCGTGGCTGAAACCAGTGAAAAAGTAGGCGGGCTTGTGGCTGAAATTTCCGAGGCATCCTCGGAACAGTCCATCGGCATCGACCAGGTCAACACGGTGATCACTGAAATGGACAGGGTGATCCAGGGCAATGCCGCCAATGCCGAGGAAAGTGCGGCAGCTGCTGAAGAGCTCAATGCCCAGGCAGAACAGCTCAAGGATTATGTGGGCGATCTGGTGGAGTTGATCACCGGTAAAAGGGACCATGCCTCAGCAGGCCGGATAGAGGCTGGGCCGGTAAAAGAGGTGCCCCGCCACACGGAGAAAATGCTGCCCCACAGGAAAAACGAAGTGGCTCCGGACCAGATCATCCACCAGGATGATGACGGGCATTTCAAGGACTTTTAAAAACCGGTCATAAGTTGAAAATAAGGGAGGGTACCCTGTTACCGGGTTCCCTCCCTTTATTCTTTACTTCACCTGTTTTCCTTCAATCTCAGCCCTGAGATCCTTTTTAAGAATCTTGCCGGTTGCCGTCATTGGCAAGGTCTCTCTCAGGTGAACAATCCGGGGATACTTATAGGCGGCCATCTGCTCCTTTGACCACTGGATAATCCGGTCTTCGGTGATATCCGCCCCTTCTTTGGGAACGATATAGGCGGCAATCTCTTCCCCGTGGCTGCCGTGGGGCACCCCCAGGACTGAGGCAAGGGAGATATCCGGATGGGTGAGCAGGACCTCTTCCACCTCCCTTGGATAGACGTTGTACCCTCCCCGGATAATCATATCCTTTACCCGGTCCACGATATAGAAGTACCCGTCCTCATCTTTTTTACCCAGGTCACCGGTGTGGAACCAGGTGGTGCCGTCAAAGGCCTCTGCCGTAGCCTCGGGCTTGTTGTAATAGCCCTTCATCACATTATGGCCGCGGATCACCACTTCACCGACCTCACCCGGCAAAAGCGCCTTGTTCTCCTTATCAAATATATCCACCTCCACCCCCCAGATGGGGGTGCCTATGGAGCCGGGTTTGCGTTCTTTGTACAGGTGGCTGAAGGTGGCCACCGGACAGGTTTCGGACAGGCCGTAACCTTCCAGGATGGGAATTTTATACTTTTCCTCTATCCCTTTGATGATTTCAACGGGCAATGAGGATGCCCCGGACACGCCGATTCTCAGGGTACCGGCGATTTTATCAATGTCAAACACCCCCTCCTTGTCCTCGTAGTTGAGCATGGCCCAGTACATGGTAGGCACCCCTGCAAAGATACTGGCGCCTTCGTTCTGGATGGCTGCCAATACTGCATCCGGGGTGAATTTCGGTATCAGCACCAGGGTGTTGCCCGCAGAAAACCCGGCATTCATCTGGCAGGTCTGGCCAAAGGAGTGGAACAGGGGGAGCACCAGTGCATGGACATCGTCCGGTGTCAATTGAAACAGATGACGGGAACCGATGGCGTTCATGGTCATGCTTGAATGGGAGAGTTCCGCCCCTTTGGGAAACCCTGTGGTGCCCGAGGTATAGAGAATAACGGCGGTGTCCTCAGGACTGGTGAGTTCCGTATCGCAGGTGATACCTGCCTCGGCAATCAGCTGCCCCAGGGTCTGGACACCCTCTATGGGAGAAGGGGCTGCCGGATCAGCCGTGATCACGCAGAAATATTCACACCCGTCAACCTGGTTAAACCCGGAAAATCCCTCTTCTGCCATGGGCAGATCAGGGACACCCTGAAAGCAGAAATAGGCCTTGGCCTCACTGTCCTCCAGGTGATAGGCGATTTCCCGCCCTTTGAGCAGGACGTTGAGGGGAACCACAACAGCCCCGACCTTTAAAATCCCGTAATAGACCATGGGAAAATAGGGCAGGTTCAGACAGCTTAAGGCCACCTTGTCGCCCTTTTGTATTCCTTTGGCTTTCAGGGCATTGGCCACCTTGTTGACCATGGCTGCGGTCTGGGCAAAGGTAAAGCTTTTGTCCTGGAAAACAATGGCCTTTTTGTCAGGGAACTCCGTTGCGCTGTGTTCAAACGTACTCACCAGGTTTAACATTGATACCTCCTCTTCGTTGGGTTCAATATATGACTCTTTCTTTGATCAGCAGTTCTGCGCCTTTTCCGGATTGCCCGGAACGGGGAGGTTCGGGGCCGGCTCAAACGCTATCCCATGAAAGCTGGACGGTCAAGGTAAAATCTTTTTAATCACGGCTGCCAGGCGATATCCGATCATGGCAATGCATTCGGCATCCAGGAAACGTTCCACATCGGCCCGGAACAGGACGGAGCAGGATGCGGGAAACCCCTCTTCCGCATCGTTAAAGAGCAGGAGCATGGGGATTGCAGGCAGGGCCCTAATTTCAAGGGCCAGATCATAATTCACATCCATATCCGGCGGTGCCCCGTTTAATCCGGCTGATATTGCCCCGGCCTCTCCTGTACGTCCTGACAGGATCCCGGATACAGCCAGCTCCACATTGTCCCTGAAATAGACTGTCAGGGGCCCTGACTCCTTTAAATCGCGGAACCCGACCCAGTCCCCGGTATCCGGGGAGCCGTCACCGGCGCCGGCCGGCGTTTCCCCCGCCATAATCAGGTAACGGCATAAAATGGTACAGGTATCATACCCCGGCTTCCTGCCGTCAGGCCCGGCGATTCCCTTTGACGATACCCTGTAGGTTCTGTTGAAATAAGGTATTTTAACCCATGTTCCGTCTACCATCTCTCCGCCCAGGGCCGGTCCGATGAGATTTAAATCCAGGCCGGCCAGTTGCCTTAAATAATCATCATAATGCCGTTCAAATACCGGGGATGCCTGTGACATATCTGTTCTCCCTCTTAATTTAAGTTATCCGGAACATGTTTTTATTATTTGCTATATAACCAAGCCCGGTGGAAATCAAGCCCCTTAAATTGAATAAGCCTGACCCGGCGCAGCCGGTCCGCAGGCAAATTAAAAATTCATTTTGGAATCCTGAATGGGGCTGTGGTATAGTAAGCAGAACCTATACGCATAGCTTCGGATAAAACTTAGATGTCGTCATTTATTTCAAAACTTAAGGCCGGCTGTATCGGTGCTGCTTTATTCTGCGGAATCTTTTCCCTGCAATGGGTCATCCTTGGTCTGCACCCCATGGGAACTGCCTATATTCCGCCCCTGCTGGTGGGGGTTCTTTCCGGTATCGCCATCCACCACTTCAGGATAAAATGGGAGCAGGAGGCGGCAAAACGGTCAACCGCTGAAATTAAAGTAATCCAGGAAATCACCGGCACTGTATGCCATGAACTGGGACAGCCCCTCCAGGCACTCCAGACCGGTGTGGATCTCCTGATGATGGACACACCGGAAAACACGGACGCATTTAATGATTTAAAGGCAATGTCATCGGAAATCAAACGGATAAAAAACATGACCGGCAAATTAAAAGGGATGACCGAGTACAGGACCCGGGATTATCTGAGCGGCCGGATTGTCGATATTGAATCCGCATCACCGGGAGATTGTCATGACAACTGAGTATGCCGCCCCCGGGAGGGCATCTGAAAGAGAACTTGCAGCAGACATTGAAGATGTTCAGGATATTGTGCTGGTCAAGGAACTGACAGAGTTGATTCCGGATGCCTTTGTAATCCTGAACATCCACCGCCAGATCGTCTATTGCAACCCAAAGGTGGTAAGGCTTCTCGGGCTATCCGGACCTGAGCAGATATACGGGTTAAGGCCGGGTGAGGCGCTGAACTGCATCCACGCAGAAAAAGCAGCCCCGGAAGGGTGCGGCACCAGCCGGTTCTGCCGGTATTGCGGAGCGGTGAACGCCATCCTCGACAGCCGGGACAGGCCGGGTGAGACAGAAAAAAAGGAATGCCGCCTGACGGGCGGTGACAAAAAACAATCCTTTGACTTCAATATCAGGGCAAGGACCTTATCTCTCCTGGACCGGCACTTCACCCTGTTGATTGTCCAGGACATTTCCGACGAAAAGCGGCGGAGGGTCCTGGAAAGGCTTTTCTTCCACGACATCCTGAACACGGCCGGGGGAATCCAGGGGCTGATCCGGCTCATGCGGGAGGCCACCCGTGAAGAACTGGAAGCCTTTCTTGATCTGGCGGCCGCCTCCACCGACACCCTTGTTGAAGAGATCAACGCCCAGCGGGATATCCTGGCCGCGGAGCAGGGGTATCTTGAAACCGCGTCAACCCGGTTAAACACCATGGATATCCTTTCCAAGGTGCAAACCGAATTTATCACCCGTCCCGAAGCCCGGGGAAAAAGAATCCGCATCTCCTCCGCAGCCGTATCCAAACCTTTTTCAGGGGATCCGGAACTCTTACCCCGGATCATCGGCAATATGGTTAAAAACGGCCTGGAGGCAGAGGGGCCGGATTCCGTTATCACCATGGGGGCCGACAGCCGGGATGATCATATCGAATTCTGGGTCCGCAATCCCTCGGTGATGCCCGAGGAGGTCCGGCTGCAGGTTTTCCAGCGCTCCTTTTCCACCAAGGGAAGTGCCAGGGGAATGGGCACATACAGTATCAGGCTGCTGGGAGAAAGGTATTTAAAGGGCAGGGTGGGGTTTACCAGTGAGCCTGAAACAGGCACCCGTTTTTTTATCCGGCTGCCTTTGGCTGTATAAAAACCCGGGTCACTCGGGACAGGAACCCGGCCTCTTCTTTCTGTTCACCCGGGTACAGATGGTTCTGAAAAGATTGGCCAGCACCAGAAAAACCAGCACCCAGAAGGCTTCCCAGGCCCTGCGGTCAAATCCGGCTGCCCCTGCCATGGCGGCATAGACATAGGGAATAAGGGTGTTGATAATCACGATAAGCCCCCATCCCAGAACCTCAGGCCAGGCCATAACCTTTCCGGTCAACGCATTTATCAGCCTTGAAGACCCGAGGATAAAGGGGGGAACCGTGACCACATCAAAATAAAGGAAAACCACAGGATCAATCCCTCTGCTCAAAAGAAGATCTCCAAAGGCCCAGAATTTAACAAGGTCATATCCCCATAAACACAGCATGCCGCTGAAACCATGGG
>JAKSAX010000333.1 GCA_022361395.1 Desulfobacterales bacterium
ACACCGCCTGGAGCTGGCGGGCCACATCCACACAGGGCGCCCCCTCCTCTATCATGGACACCACCTTGCCCAGGTGGCCCCTTGCCCGTTTCAACCGCTTGGCAATGGCCTCATGACTGGTGTGGTAATTCTGACGGAGAGTGCTTTTTGTTGTCATTTGTAGTCTCCGGAATTTATTTCATAACCCCTATCCCCCCATAGGGGATAATACCTAAAATACAATATCAATAATAAGATTGTCAATAACCCCCATAAATTCCTAAACGAAACCCCATACATTATCGTTTCCGGAAGCTGTCTGAACACCTGATGTTATTGAACTTTTCAGCATTCTGTGGTTCATATTCGATGGGTCATGGTTTCCACACCCATTCATGAAAAGGACATTTTTTAGTATGAAACCTTGTTTTAGGGCAGCAGATACCGGGGATGCCCGGACACTCACCGCCGTCTCGATTAATGCCTTTCACTCAGACTTCTCGGCCGCAGGGCGGCACGCGGAAGGCGGCCCACCCGGGTATGATTCGGTGGCGTTTCATGAAAAAATGATCAATGAAGCAAATAAAAAATCAGCCTGCTATCCTGCATAGCATAAGGGATCACAGAGAGGACTGCTTTAACAGGAAACCGGTAATGCGATGCAGCCTTTGCATCGCATTACCGGATAATTTTGGTGAATTGCGCCTTCTGTTTTTACGCCGGTTCCAGGCCGAGTTCGGCTTTCACGGTCTCAATGCCGATTTTTTCTATAAAATGTGCGGTCCGCTTTTTTTCAGGGGCGTTTTCAGAATAAAAGGCAAGGAAGCGCCGGGTCATTTCAAGGGCATCGTCAGTGCTCAGTTGTTTTGCGACCACATCACCCAGCCTTGGCTTTCTTCCGGAGTTTCCCCCCACAATCATTGTCCATCCCTTGGGTGAACCGATGAACCCGATATCCCTGATATAGGACTCCCCGCAGCTGAAGTTGCAGGCTGAAATACCAAACTTGACCTTTGCAGGCACCGGTTCAAAACCAAACCTGTTTTCGATCATATCAGCCAGGGCCATGGCATCCGTGTGGGCAAACTTGCACCATTCGGTTCCGGGACAGGCCTGAACATAGTGCCCCCCGGTCCTGAAAGGCATGTCACCGCATACCTCATGGACGTTGTCCCGGGTTAATCCGTAAAACCCGATGCGCTGCCCCGAGGTAATCTTCACGGCCGGAATATCATATTTGCGGACGACAGCGGCCATTTTTTCCAGGTCATCTGCCGTGAGAACTCCCGAGGGCGGTGTAATACGGGCGGCATAGGTTTCTTTGTCACGTTGAAGCATCACACCGGCGGGCAGCGGTTTTGATTCTGACATATTGTACTCCTGATAATTCATTTTAGTATTTCATCCCTGTGAACCGGCGGGCGGTGCTTGGATGGGTATTTTCACAAGGGGCTACTATAACTCCGATTACGGGAAATTCAAGGCTGTAAGGGAGCGCGTAAGAATTAGTTCACATTTTGTTTGCAAAATACCCAATGTTTTAAGGGTTTTTATAAACAGACCAGGTGAAGTTATTTTTACGCGATCCCTAACCCTGTAAAATTTATCCAGGTGCGGCAGCCCGGCCGGGGAGTGACGGATATAGAATTTGAAAAAATCCAGGCAGATATGGTATGAAGGCCTATGCAACCCTGGCACCATATGGAAAGGCACTTTTTTACCTTACAATTTTCCCGATAACAGGCCTGGACCGGAAATGAAAAAACCCACCCCCCTGACCCGAGAGCTGCTCAAACATGAAATTGAGCAATCCCATAAACGTTCAAAGGCAATGGGTATTTCCGCATTTAAAAGGGGGCCGGGACAGAAGAAACTGACCGGCGACCAGCTTGCAGCCAGGAGGGAGGCCTTCAGGGACCTGATGGAAGTGGGGCGGGAATATATAGAGGAATTTTACGACCTTCTATCCCCGGAGCAATTTATAACAGCCATTGTGGACAACCAGGGCTATGTCCTCCATATTGCCGGAAGCCGCAGGATCATTTCCGATTTTGCCAAACACAACTATGCGCCGGGATTCAGGTTTACGGAAAAGGACGTGGGCACCACAGCCACAAGCCTCTGCCTGGAAAAACAGATTCCCGTCCAGATCAACGATAAGGAGCATTTCTACAAACGCGCCCAGGGTTATACGAGTTCGGCAGCCCCCATATTTGAAAAAGACGGCCGCCTCCACGGGGTGCTGGTGGTGTCCGGGAAAAATGCCCTTGTCCATCCCCATACCCTGGTGATGATTGCCTCTGCCGCCCGGTCCATTGAGAAACAGATCCGGCTGGTCAGGAGAAACCGCGAGCTGTCAGAAACGCTGTCCGGGGCCAGACCCTACTTTACCTTTGGCCATTTAGTGGGCGGGTCCCCAGGCTTTACCCACACCCTGGAACTTGCAAGGCGTGCGGCAGAAACAGACTCCACAGTGCTGCTCATGGGAGAGACCGGCACCGGAAAAGAACTCTTTGCCCAGGCCATTCACAATGCAGGACCCAAGAATCACGGCCCCTTTATCCCGGTTAACTGCGGCGCCATCCCTGCGGAGTTGATGGAAAGCGAGATGTTCGGCTATGTGCACGGCGCGTTTTCAGGAGCGCTGAAGGGGGGACGGCCGGGCAAGTTTGAGCTGGCGGACGGGGGGACCCTGCTGCTGGATGAAATCGGTGATATGCCCCACAACATGCAGGTCAAACTGCTCAGGGTGCTTCAAACCGGGGAAATCCAGAGCATAGGCAGCACAACAACGAAAAAGGTCCGTGTCAGAATCATTGCCGCAACCAATGTGAATCTTGTTAACGCCATAAAAAAGAAAAGGTTCCGCCAGGATCTCTACTACCGCCTGAACATTCTTCCCATCACCATCCCCCCCCTGCGGGACAGGGGAGAGGCGGATATCCGGAACCTGGCATCACACTTCATCAAAAAGTATAATCCCGGATGCCGCCTGAACCATGAGGCGGCACAGCTTCTGGCCGGTTATGACTGGCCCGGCAATGTCAGGGAACTGGAAAACACCATTCAGCAGGCCATCCACCTGAGCGACGGTAAAGAACTTACGCCTGAGCACCTGAATCTGCCGGAAAAAACGGAACACCGGCCTTCTTTTCCCCGGGGCGCCATCCGTGACATGGAAAAGGATGTGATCCTGTCCACCCTTGAGGCGACCGGATTCAACATGGCAAAGACCGCTCCCCTGCTGGGTATTTCACGGGCGACCCTGTACCGTAAAGTCAAAGAATTCGGGATAAAACGGCCGGGATAACCAGGCCGGTTTAGGAATCGTTACAAAATAACCTGCTCTAAATCATTTTCAAAATCCTTTAAAAACAGGTGTTTTAAAACAAAAGACCAAGTAATTTTGAAGCCGATCCTTAAATAAAACAAGGCGCCTGTTCCGGATCTTCCGGAGCCAGGCGCCTTTGCGTGTCACATATTATTTATTTGGCAAGGGAGTCCAGTACGGACTGCCCCCATTCAGTGCCCACATCCTTGAGAACCTCAGGCCAGATGGTTTCCCTGACTTTTTTGGCAGTTGCCGCAATCTCATCAGGGCTGATGTTCACTATGGTCGCCCCGTAATCGGCCAGGCGTTTTTCATTGGCAGCCTGGTCGGATTTGGCGGATTCCCAGCGGCGCTGCTCAAATTGGGTGGCCACATCCTGGAGCAGGTTCTGCTGTTCAGCCTTAAGGCCGTCAAACAACTCTTTGTTGATAATCAGGTACCAGACCTCAAAATGGGTATTGGAGGGGATATAAGTCTTGGTCACGTCCCGGAAAGAAGAGTAGTACCCTTCCGCACCCGAACCGATGACACCGTCCACAACACCTGTCTGAACCGCTGTAAATGCATCGGAAAACGGAATGGGAGTTCCCAGGTACCCGGTCTTGTCTGCAAGAAGCTGGAAGGATTTCATGGGCGGCACACGCAGTTTGATCCCCTTTTTGGTTTCGGGATCACCCGGGGAGACAGGCTCGCGGTTCAGGCTGATACCGCCGAAATAAACCGGCCAGGCAGCCAGAAGATGGATGCCCTGCTTTGCATAAAGATCAGCAACCGTGTTCCGCAAAGGGGCGCCGGCAGTGAGGTTGTTCTTTGCCTGCTCCCAGGATTCCACCATATAGGGGAAGTAGACCACCTGGAACCGTTTGTCAGCAGCAGAAGAAGGCGGCTGGCAGGCCATGTCCACCGCGCCCAGTCCCACACGTTCCTGGACCACGGTATAATCGCCAAGGGCGGATGCCGGATAGATTTTAGCCTTCATCTTTTTACCGCTGGCCTTTTTCAGGGCATCGGTAAACCAGCGCAGGTCATTGTCAATGGCCGTACCCTGGGGCCGGACATGGGAAATCTTCCACGTTCTTGCCTGGACATGGGAGGCAAATACCATCAGGCAGACGGCCAGGATTGCCACACTTGCAACACATCTTTTCTTCATCTTCAAACTCCTTTGGATTAGGTTATTAATATCCGAATAAACCGGGAAAAAACAATGACAGGTTCGGCCAGAAAGATGTCAGGAACACCACGGGAACATAGCCGAAAATAATCAGGATCATGGCGGGCTTGATCACCTCGGAAAACTCAACCTTTCCGATGCGCATCCCAAAGTAAAGGATACTGGCGTAAGGCGGGGTCACACCGCCCATGGCCGTGTTCACTCCCATGACGGCCGCGAACTGGACCGGGCTGATGCCGATGGCCTCCATCAGGGGAAGCAGCAGGGGGCCGAGCAGGATAATGGAGGTGACGTCATTGACGATCATACCCACAAAAAAGAGCAGGAAATTGATGAGGACCAGCAGCAGCATCTTATTCTGGGTAATGGTAAACACACCGTCCACAAGGGCCTGGGGCACGTCCTCCATGACAAAGATCTGGCTGAGCATCAGGCTGAACACGATCATGATCATGATGGCGCCCACGGCTGTGGCCGAATTTTTAGCGGCGGTTAAAAAGGTTTTAAAGGTCAGCCCCTTATACACCAGGAACCCCACGGGAAAGGCATAGATAACCGCAACGGCAGCCGCTTCCGTAGGGGTCATGATCCCGCCGTAGATCCCGCCAAGGATGATCAGGGGCATGATCAGGGCGGGCATTGCCCTGGAGGTCATGGTAACCCCTTCTTTGACGGTTTCGTTCACCGGCCTTGGCGGATCCAGCTCCAGGGGAAACTTTCTGACAAGATAGAGGTTGACCACACAGAAAAGGGTGGTGATCAGCATGCCCGGCCCCAGGGTGGCCAGAAAACAGGCCAGGATGGATGTATCCGTGACCCACCCGTAAATGATCATGGTGACGCTCGGCGGAATCAAAAGGCCCAGGATGGACGAGTTGGCCACAAGCGCCGTGGCATAG
>JAKSAX010000119.1 GCA_022361395.1 Desulfobacterales bacterium
ACCATATTGATAAAAAACGTGAGGCCTTGGGTATCAACAAGGCCAGGGAACGGGTAATGATGGATATGGCTGAAAGACGGAAACTGGAATCCGCCTGATTAGTGTAAGGTCATCCGGCCCCGGCCGGATGATATCCCGGCTGCGGGGCTCCGTCCTCCCCGCAGCCGGTTCTTCCCTTAATCTGCTGCCGGCATCCTGGATTTTTGCCCGGCGGATAACGGAGGCTATCTCCTGGTTCACCAGGAGGGTCGCCGGCCCGGGCATGGCATTAAGATTACTCATGGAAACTTCATGGCAAGCCCCCAAACCTACCTGCCGAAGGAACAGGCCGGATAGTGGCAGACATCGCAGTTCATGCAGAGCCCGCCGTGACCCATGGCAGCGATATCATCCGCCTCAATGTTTTCACCGGCAAGAAGACGCGGGAAGATCAGGTCGAACACGGTGCGGTTATAATAAAAGACACAGGCCGGAAGACTGACCACCGGGGTATTGCCCAGCCTGGAAACCATGAGCATGGCGCCCGGCAGCACCGGGCTGCCGTAAAATACGGTTTCGGCACCGGATTGAGCCACACCCTGGGGCGTGACATCATCCGGATCCACGGACAGGCCGCCTGTGGTAATGATAAGATCGCAACCGGCCTGATCCAGGCGGGAAACGGCTTTAGAAATGACCTCCGCATCATCCGGCACCACCAGTTTTTCAACCAGGGTACAGCCGGCATCTGTAATCTTTTTTCCGACAGACGGGCCGAAATCATCTGTGATCAGGCCCTCATAGACCTCTGATCCGGTGACCACTGCGCCCACATTCAATCGCCGGAAGGGCTTTATTGATACAACAGGACCGCGGCCCCATGTCAGGGCCTCCAGGGCCAGAATCCGTTTTTCCGGGATCACAAGGGGAATGATCCGGGTGGCAGCCACTGTCTCGCCTTTCTTACAGGGATAGTTGTTTTTCAATGTGGCCACGATAACGGCCTCCAGCCGGTTGACTTGAAGCAGTGCCTCTGTATTGATCTTCAAAAGCCCTTCACATGTCGACCGGATATTGATTTTCCCCTCACTGGGTTCGGTAAATTCAAGTCCTTCTCCGGATACAGCAGCGGCAATCCTTGCCGCGGCATCATCTTCATGGAGATGATCACGGTGCAGATTCAGGACATAGACGGATTGTTTTCCGATTTTACGCAGTCCCTCAATATCCGACGCCCCTATCACATGGCCCTTTTTAAACCCCACCCCTTTGAACTTTCCCCGTTCGATACGGGTCATATCATGGGCAAGGACGGTGCCTACAGCATCTTCAACCCTGATCTTCCTTATCATTGATCTTCCTGCCACTTCAGAGGGCGGTTTCCTGCTTTTCTTTAATAGCCGCCAGAAGCTGCCGGGGATTGACGGGCAAAGAGGTGATTCTCACCCCCACCGCATCATACACCGCATTGGTGATGGCAGCCATTGTCGGATTCAGGGCAGGTTCGCCTATCCCCTTGGCACCGTATGGGCCGTTCGGCTCCACCGGCTCCACCAGGATGGAATCAATTTTGGGCATGTCAAAGGCGCTGGGAACGATGTAGTCCACAAAATCCCCGTTCAGCAGTTTGCCGTCCCCGTAGCTCATGTCCTCCATCAGGGTCCAGCCAAGGCCCTGGGCAATGCCCCCCTGGATCTGGCCTTCCGTGGCCATGGGGTTGATGGCCCGGCCGACATCATGGGCGGCGGCCATATTGGTCACCGTGACCTCTCCGGTATCCTTATCAATCTCGACTTCGGCAATCTGGCAGCCAAAGGGATAGGCCGGAGAAATATTTCCTTTTTTAGTCTCCGGATCCGGCAGTTCCGTGGGCGGTTTATAAAAACCGGTGCCTACCACAGGGGCCCCGTGCCTGCTGATGGTGGCCTGGGACGCCACCTCTTTGAAGCCGATGCGCTGTTCCGGCCTGTCAATCACATAAAAGACACCTTTTTTGCAGGTCACCCGGTCAGGTGAAGTACCAAGCTGATCCGCCGCCACCTCTCCCAGCTGTGCCAGGGCTTTTTGGGCTGCGGCAAATACGCCGTTCCCACCCATCAGGGTCCCCCGGGTGGCAAAGGATCCCAGGCCAAAGGGGGAGACATCCGTGTCCACCTGGGCCACATTCACCCATTCCAGGGGTACGCCCAGGGTTTCCGCCACGATCTGGGCAAAGGTGGTGTTCTGTCCCTGGCCCATGTCTGATTCCCCGTGGAAAACCACGACCCTGCCGTCCTTGCCCACCCGGACCATGCCTGATCCGCCGTCAAACTCTCGGGCAAAGGGGCGGTTGCCCGAGACATGGTTGCAGCAGGCAAGGCCGATTCCCCTGTAGGGACGTTTATCCGCCCTCTTTTCTTTCCACCCGATGGATGCCGTGGCCTTTTCCACACATTCCCTCAACCCCGAGCTGCCGATCTTCCAGCCGTGGACACTGGTCTCCCCGGCTGCCATCCCGTTTTTGATCCTTAACTCCGCCGGATCCATCTTAAGCCGCCGTGCCAGTTCATCCATGGCCGACTCCAGGACAAAGGTGGACTGGGAGTTGCCGAATCCCCGGTAACAGGCCGTGGGAACCGTGTTGGTATATACGGTCAACCCCCTGGCCCGGACATTTTTAAACCGGTAAAGGGAGTCCACCCGGTAGCAGGCCGTGGACACAATCACCTGGGAGTAGACCAGCCTGGCACCGGCCCCTCCCACCACCTTTACATCCTTGGCCGTCAGAATTCCTTCCCGGGTGGCCCCCAGCCGGATGTCAAAATGCATGGGCACCCGTGGATTGCCTGAAATGAAATCATCGTGGCGGGTGTTGGTCAGTTTCACGGGCAGGCCTGATTTCTGCGCTAAAACAGCAGCCACCAGGTGGATATTATTCTCCATCTTTCCGCCGAAGGCTCCGCCGTATTCCGGGACAAGAATCCGGATATTTTCCGGCGGCATATCCAGGGCCCTGGCATAGGTCATGCGCATCATATTGGGAATCTGGGTTCCGGTGTGCAGGGTGACGCGCCCCCCCAGGTCAACCTCGGCCAGAACCGACATGGGCTCCATGTAAGCCTGATAGACCTGGGAGGTATAGAATTTGTCCTCAAAGATCACATGGGATTCGTCAAATCCCCTGTTGATATCCCCTGCTTCAATTTTAAACTCGGCGGCAATATTGCCCGGGCTCTCTTCATGGACCAGGGGGGCCCCTTCCTTTAAGGCATCCAGGGGGCTTACCACATGGTCAAGCACCTCGTAGTCAACACGGATCAGGTCCAGTGCGGCCTCTGCCGTATCCTGGTCCACAGCGGCCACAGCCGCCACCTCATCCCCGTGGAAGCGGACCTTGTCCGAGGCAAATATGGTCCAGTCTTCGGATCTCGGTCCGAATCTGACCTTAGGGGTATCCTCGTAGGTCACTACAGCCCTGACACCGGGCAGGCGTTCCGCTTTCCGGGTATCAACCGACAGTATTTTCGCATGGGCATGGGGGCTTCGAAGCACCCGGCCGTGGAGCATCCTGGGCAGCACCAGGTCAGTGACAAACTTTGTATCCCCCACGGCCTTTTCCCGGGCGGCCAGCTGGGGATGGGACTTTCCCACCACATCAAACCTGTCCATTCTTCCCCCTCTCTTTTTCCCCTTTGCCGCAGGCACAGGACGAAATGGCATCCACGATTTTATGATAGCCCGTGCACCGGCACAGGTTTCCGGCAATGGCAAGTTTGATATCTTCCTCTCCGGGATCAGGATTTTCACCCAGCAATGCCCTGGCCGTGTTGATCATGCCCGGGGTGCAGAACCCGCACTGGATGGCCCCTTTTTCCACAAAGGCCTCCTGGATGGGATGCAGGGCCTTTGTCGCAATATCGGCCATGCCTTCAATGGTATCCACCCGGCAGCCGTCTGCCTGGAGGGCCAGGATCAGGCAGGCGTGGACCGGGCGGCCGTCCAGAAGCACGGTACAGGCCCCGCATTTGCCAAGGCCGCAGCCCTCTTTGGTACCGGTCAGCTCAAGATCTTCCCGGAGCAGGTCCAGCAGTATCCGGTTGGGGGGAATCATTAAATGGTAGTCCTCGCCGTTCACAATGAGATGTACAGGTGTCATCCTTTAGTTCTCCTTCAGGGTGGTTAAGACATGGCGGGCGCATCGCCGGGCAAAGACATTTACAATGGTCCGTTTGTAGCCTGCCGACGCCCTGATATCATCAATGGGCCGTGCCGTATCCGCGCAGGCGTCGGCGCAGTCCTCAATCTTTCCAAGGGAATCCTCAATGGAAAGTCCCGTGAGCATGGCCTCGGCAGCAGGCACCCGCACCGGTGTGGGTGCCACCCCGCCAAGGGCAATGCCCACGCTTTCGAGAACCTGCCCGGATGAATCGGTACCAGCCTGGAAGGCGACCCCGGCAATGGAGATATCCACGGCCTTGCGCCGGCGAAGCTTCATATAACATCCGGCTGAGTTTTCCGGCGGCACCGGAATCCTGATCTCCTTGAGAATCTGATCCGGACGTAACCCGGTCTGCCCCGGCCCCTTGAAAAATGAGTTCACCGGCATAAGGGTGTCACCGTCCGGCCCCGCAATCACAAGTTCGGCATCAAGTACCAGCAGGGGCGGCAGGGAATCTCCGGCAGGGGATGCATTACAGATGTTGCCGCCGATGGTGCCCGCATTCCGGATCTGCCAGGAGCCGATGAGTCCCACGGCCTGGCAGAGGATATCTGTTTTTTCCCGGAGCCGCCGGTCCTTGGCAAGATCCTCATGTTTTGCCATGGCACCGATGCGGATGACACCGGCCTCCTCCTTGACATAGTCAAGACCGGTAAGCCTGTGGAGGCTGATCAGGGTATTCGTGTTTACCCGCTTTTTTTTCAGGTTCAGTACAAGATCGGTGCCGCCGGCAAGAATCTTTGCCCCCTGCCCGGCCCGGCCTAACAGGTCCAGGGCATGGGCAAGGTTCCGGGCGGTCTTAAACTCAAGTTCATTTATCCGCATCAATGTGCTCCTTTTCCCGCAGCATCCACTATGGCATCAATGGCCTTTTCCTGTTCCGGGGTCAGCAGGGCTTCGGCCTTTTCAGCCAGCAGGCCGCGCACCCTGATCAGGGCCTTGTCCCGGATGGATCTTGCCCCCTTTTCCGCCCAGGAATCCCAGTTGTCATGGTCCAGGATCTCCGGGTGAAGCAGTTCGGTTTTAAAATTTCGGAAGGTGTGCGGAGTGGCCAGGAAATTGCCTCCGGGCCCCACCTCTTTGATCAGGTCAAAGGCCATGGTTTCCTCATCCACATTTAAAGGCCGTATGGCATGTTTGATGGCGGCCATACAGTCGTTGCAGAACAGAAGATCAGGATAATCCACCACCATGTCCGTATCCAGCTGCATGGCATCCATGATATCGGCATTGAATGCGGACAGGGTGCCCACCATCCCGGTTTCAAAACCTGCCTGGGCATCCAGGATCTTGGCATCCCTGAGCATGGAGGGCATGCGCACAGGAAGGTCCAGCCAGAGCCCCATCTGGGCCATCGCGACCTTCAGGGCGGCAAACTCCGGGCCTGCCATGGAAATATTGGTGGTCTTCATATTCATGCCCCGGGCAAAACTGGTATAAACCAGGGGGGCACCGGGCCGGATCAGCTGGGACAGGGTGATGCAGGCCAGGATCTCCGCATGGGCCTGGGCCACCATGGCCGGGATGGTCACAGGGGCTGTGCTGCCCAGGATAGGCCCCGAGCTGAGCATAATGGGGATATCATGGCGGTTCATCTCCATCATGGCCTCAAGGGACCCCGTGTCCATGCCCAGGGGCGGCAGGGTGAGCACCCAGCCGGAAACAAAGGGCCGTTCCAGGAATTTTTCCCTGGAGCCGGCAGCCACGGATGCCATCTCGATGAGATCCTTCACCCCTTTATACCCGGTCACCCCGTCCGTGATATGCTTGGTGGTATTTTTCAGGCAGGTGGCCCAGGTATGCCACTCACAGATATCCAGAGCCACATCCTGGGGAGTGACAAGGCCGCCGGCCACTTTCACATGCTCAAGCCCCTCTGCAATCCGGACCAGGTCAGCCAGGTCCTTATTGGTGGCCTCCCGCTTCTCCCCTGATTCGGGATCAACCACACTGGTGGCCATGGTCATGCAGGACATGCCCGGATCATGGTCACGGAATTTTATGTCATGGGCGGGATCCCTTGCATAGAGGGTGACCTCCCCCCTTTTCCGGGTGGTCTTCAAAGCGGTGTCAACCAGGGTCTCGTCAATCCGGACAATACTGTCATCACCAATGGCTGCCCCGGCCTTTTCAAACGCCGACAGGGCCTCTTCGGCAGGAAACCGCATGCCCACCTCTTTTAAAATCCTGAGGGAACATGCATGGATGGTGTCGATATCGTTCCGGGATAAAAATTCTAATGTGGGTCTCATCTAAGGTACTCCTGAAATTTGCCCGTATATAAGTTGCGGCAGGCCCGGGAAGAACCCTGACCTGCCGGATGCAGAGTCTCAGTTATTCTGCTCATTATATAGTTTTTTGGCCATACTGACACCTCCCCACAGGGTGGGCAGCATAATAAATCCCACCGGCACGGCCGTGACAACGATAAAGGACTGGAGCGCACCGATGCCGCCGGCCCCCATTTTTATCAAAATGGCTGCCACAGCCCCCATGGTCAGGGCCCAGAACACCCGCATGCTTTTGGGAGGATCATCTTCACCGGTCACACAGATGGCGATTGAAAGGGACATGGAGTCCCCTGTGGTGGCAAGGAAAAGGAAGATCAGCACCAGAAAGACCGGGATCAGCAGGGAGGCCATGGGAAGCTGGCCGATGACGGCCATCAGGGCCGCTGGCAGGCCCGCATCCTTCAGGGGACCCGAGATAACGCCGGGACTGGCAAGTTCATAGAAAATCCCTGTTCCGCCGAGAATGGAAAACCAGAAGTGGGTGGCCACGGGAGCGATCACACCCACGGCAAGAACAATCTCACGGATGGTTCTGCCCCTGGAAATACGGGCGATGAGAACCGCCATGAGCGGGCCGTACCCGAGAAACCATCCCCAGAAGAACACGGTCCACCAGGACAGCCATCCCAGATCGCCGCGGTAGAGGCTCAGGGTGGTAAAATCCTTAACATATGCCCCCAGGGAATGGGTGAAGGTATCAATGATAAAACCGCCTGGGCCGATGACCAGGATGATGCCCACAAGGGCCACGGTGAGCCAGACGTTCACCCGGCTTAAGATCTGGATTCCCTTGTGCAGCCCGGTGACGGCGGAAAAGGTATACACGCAGACAAGGGCAATGATAATCGCAAGCTGGGTGCCGTAGGCATCCGGCACACCGAAAAGCTGGTTCAGGGCATAGGAGACCTGGAGCCCCAGAAACCCGATGGGTCCGATGGTTCCTGCGGCCACAGCAAGAATTGAGCAGCCTTCGGCCAGCTGCCCCAGGGTGTTGGTCATGATCTTTCTGCCGAATACCGGATAGAGCAGACCCCTTGCCTGGAGTTTATGGCCCCTGTGGTAATGGACGTACATGAGGACAACCGCCCCCAGAGTGCCCAGGATAGACCAGGCCAAAAAGCCCCAGTGGAGAAAACTCTGTTCCATGGCCGGAATAACGGCGGCCTGGGTGCCGGCTTCCACCCCCTTGAACACCGGGGGCACGGAGGTGAAGTAGTACATGGGCTCTGCGGCCGACCAGAAGACCCCGCCCCCGGCCAGAAGGGTGCACATGATAATGGCAACCCAGCGGAAGGTGCTCAGTTCAGGGGTCTCAGCCTTGCCCAGGCGTACCCCGCCGTATTTGGACATGGCCAGACAAAGGGCAATCAAAAAATTCAGGAAGAGCAGCCACTGCCAGTAAGCACCGAAATACTTGCACGACAGGCCGAAATACTTGTTCACCATGCCGGAAACCGCTTCGGCATTAACCAGTGATGCAATCACAAATAAAAGCAGAACCCCTCCGCTCACCAGAAAAACAGGCCACTCCATCTTGCCCCATTGGAACCCCTTTCCGGATTCCGCACTTGCACTGACAGTCATGCTCTCTTCCATCCTTTACTCCTTTTGCTAAGATTAAAGTTGTATTTGCAATCACATTTTCGGCAGCCCCGGAAAAATGGTCATCTGTTGTTTCGGGCTCAGGGCGGGAGATTTCCGGGGCTGATATCTATACCTGAATCATTTCAATGGTTCCTTTTGCCGGGCATACGGAATAGCAGCCGCCGCATCCCACACAGTTTTCCTCTGTTACAAAGGTGGTGTCATCCCCCTGCTGCATGGCGTCCGAGAAGCAGACCTTCAGGCACATGCCGCAGTTTTTACAGGTTTCAGCATCCACCCGGGCCTTTTCATGGGGCATGTCCGCATATTCAAGGCAGGCATCGGTGGCAATGCCCAGCATCTGGTCAACGGTTTCGTACCCCTTCTCATCCATAAAGGCCTCAAGCCCTTTTACCTGTTTTTCAAGCCAGGCATAGCCGTAGCACATGACCGCGGAGCACATCTGGACGATGTGTGCGCCGCTCATAATAAACATGACAATATCCCGCCAGTCGTAGGCGCCGTTGGTGCCGGTGATATCCAGCTTATCCCCCAGGGCGGTGCGGACTTCATTGATCCATCTGAGTGTTAAAGGTTTTGTCCAGGGGCCGCCTACACCGGCTTTCCCGTAGATCTGGGGTTTTCCCGTCTCAATATCCGGAACAAATCCGATAAAGCGGTTGGTCAGGGTCACGGCACGGGCCCCTGCCTTGTGGAGCATGTCGGAAAAGAGCACCAAATCCGTTACCTGGGGCGTTACCTTGATAATCACGGGGATCTCAAGAGCATCGGCAACCTTTCTTGTGATTTCAGAGGCATACTCAAAGTCCTGGCCCACATTCATGCCGGTTCTGACGCCGGGCATCAGTTTGGGATGGGGACAGCCGAAGTTCAGCTCGATCAGGGGCACACCACCGTCTTCCATCTGTTTGCCCAGGGTCACCCAGCCGTCCATGTCCGTTGCGGCCACAGAGCCGATAACCACGGCATCTTTTTGTCTTGCATATTCCACGGTTTCCGTGATTTCCCTCATGAAATCCTTTGGCGGCTCCAGGGCAAGGCCGCTGCGGCTGTAAAGGCTGAATCCCCTGGGAACCCTGCCGTGGCAGACCTCAAGCTTTTCATTTAAAAACCGCCATTTGGCCCGCTGGGTCAACTCCCGCATATCTGCCGAATCGGTCATGGTTTTGGCGATCACGGCACCGGCACCGGCATCTATGCATTGTTTCATGTTGGCAGCGTTAAGGGTGGGTTCGGCAGAGGCTGCCGCCAGGGGATTCTTAAAGGTCACGCCGCAAAAATCAATTCGAGTGTCAGCCATAATAGTCTTCCTTTGTTTTGTCACCCGCACGGCGGGTAAGTCTCTTTTGGGAATCGCTGCAAAATAACCTGACCTAAAACAAAAGGTTCAAGTAATCCTTGAGCCGATACCCGGGTTACCTGATGTTTAAAAACTCTTTTCTGCCGGCAAGGCCCGGAAAGGAATCCCGCGCCGCAGATACCGCATCCGGCTCAATGTCCGCTGTCACGGTCATCTCCCCGTCCCCGGCCCCGGCCAGGATGGTGCCCCAGGGGTCTATCACCATGCTGTGGCCCACGAACTGGCTTGCGCCGTTCATGCCGCAGGCGTTTGACGAAATCAGGCAGGCCTGGTTTTCAAGGGCCCGGACCCGGTTGAGCATGATCCAGGGTTCGATCCTGGGGTAAGGCCAGGCCGAGCAGACGAGAAAGTACTCGGCGCCCCGGTCAACCATGGCCCTGAACAGCTCGGGAAACCTCAGGTCAAAACAGGTGGCCATGCCGATTTTACCCAGGGGGGTATCTGCCACGACAACCCGGTCACCGGGGGACAGGATCCGGGTTTCAAGGGAGTTGAATCCGAACAGGTGGATCTTCCGGTACCTGGCAAGCACCTTCCCTTCCGGAGAGAGTAAAAGACTGGTGTTAAAGAACTCATCCCCCTCCCTTTCAACAAAACTGCCTGTGTGAAGATAGGCCTTTTTTTCCCGGGCTGCCTCCCGGAACATGGTCACGGTCGGTCCGTCTATATCCTCGGCTTCATCCCTGTACCGATCAAAACTCATAAAACCGATGTTCCATATCTCGGGAAGGATGATCAGATCGGCATCCCTGCAGGCGTCAATACGCGCTGCCGCCTTGTCCAGGGTTGCTGCCTTATCCCCTTCAATGACGGATATCTGAACGGATGCGACCTTCATGACCTGTCCCCGGGCATATAGTCCATGGGCCTGACATCGTAGCTGAAATCAATACGCCGGTTCAGCACCGGGTCCGTGAGATTCCCCTTAAACCGCTCTGCAAATACAAAGTCTTCGGTTTCCATTTTAACGGTGCCCGAATAGATAACCGTACCGGCCAGGGGCCCTTCCACCGCACCTCCGATCAGGTCCAGCAGCTCTTTGGGTGACATCAGCAGGTCCAGCCCGCCTTTTTGATAGACAATGGACTCCCCGCCCTTCTCCACGGAGCATTTCATGGACAGGTCGTCCCAGTGGCCCAGTACATCCTCCAGCGGCCAGACCACCGGGGAGACAATGTTCGGGGTAATCTGTTTTGCCCTGGGAATATCCAGCTCTTCCAGCTTCCGGTCGGTATGGTCGCTGCCGATGCCCACATAGATCTCGTCCTTGTTTTTAACAAAAAGGACATATTCGATTTCCCCGGATGTTTCCCCGCCGTAGACGTCAACCGCCCCGTCCGTTGTAAGGGCCGACGGGATCACCGGATAAAGCACCGGGGTTGCGGCAGGCACCTCAATGCCCTTGGCGGCCAGTTCATCCAGGTGATGCCGGACCTCCTCCTGGTTTCTCCCGGTAAATCCGGCGTTCACCATTTTCCGCACACTGAATGAAACCGGGGTGACCCGGGCACCGGCCTGCACTAATAATTGTATATCCACTGTGAATCCTTTTATTTTTTAAAATACCTGATTTCAAAGGTGACGCATCCCTGGGGGATCCTATAGGGGCCGTGGGTCATTCCCGGGGGACGGCAGGCGTAGTAACCGGGCAGGAAGGTTTCATCCTTGGCAATATCGTAAAGGCTGCCCTCGATGAGCAATACCTCTTCCCAGAAGTCGTGGACCAGTGTCTCGCTTGTTTCAATGCCCGGAGGGAACTTAAGCATCCGGGTATAGTCCCCGGTTTCCGGATCATGGCTCAGGATCTTTTCCTTGATGCCCAGTGTATCGCCCTCAACATTCCTCCACTCGTATTCCGTGTCATAATCTGTAAATTCAATTTCCGGTTTAGCCATTGTTGTTTTTCTCCTCTTTGGTTTTATTAACAGCCGCTTTGCTCAGGGCCAGGTGGGTTTCCATTTGCGCAACGGCAGTTGCGGCGTCTCCTGTGCAGACCGCTTTCAGCACAGCCTCGTGCTCACGGATGACCTGGTGCATCCGTCCTTCAAGGCCTAAGGCCTTAAATCCCATGAGATGCATCATATCCCTGATGTCATGCATCATATCCATGAGATAATTGTTGTTCGTAAGGGTGGTAAAACTGATATGAAACCGCCTGTCCGCCTCCATGAACCGGTTGGTATCACCGGTTCCGGCCGATTTTTTCTGTTCCGCAAGACACTCTTTAAGCACTGAAATATTAGTGGTTTTGATATTCCTGCAGACCTTTGTGATGGAGTAGACTTCCAGCGCCGTCCTCACATCAAATACATCTTCAATATCTTTTTGGGAAAAGGTGTTGATGATCACCCCCTTCTGGGGCAGGAACCTGACCAGCCGCTTGGATGAGAGTTCGAGAAGCGCCTCCCTTACCGGGGTCCTTGAAATGCCCAGATCCTGGGCCAGCTGCTTTTCATTGTAGACAACACCCGTGGTCAGATCGTTGGCCAGGATGGAATGGCGAAGTGCCTTTAACGCTGTTTTGGCCAATGGCTCGGGCTTGTTTATTCGGTTCAACCCCATAGACGGATAATCCTCCCTGCGACAGTTAAACACTTAGCACTACATGTTGCATGTAATATATTACATACAACATACAGTCAAGACAAATTCTAAATTTTCCTGTCAGGCCTGATTTGCAAAGGGAGAAAACCGGAAACAAAAAAGCGGTTCTGCCCTCTTAACAGGGGCAGAACCGCTTTGTGGCCCGGATTTTAAATTCGGCTAATTATTTAATAATCGTCACATCACCGGGAAAGGGAGGATTTTGCCGGCATGCAAAGGTGCCGGCCGTCAGCGTCAACAACACAGGCAGTGCCCCCTGGTAGGGGCAACAGGGAGGCTGGGATCGGAATGTTAGTTTCATCCCCCCGTCCCCTCCAGCTGATACACTTTTTTAACCGCTGCCTTGCTGTTCTCAAGATGGGAAATCATGGCAAGGGAGGCTTTGGGAACATCACAAATTGCCACGGCAGCCATGATGGATTCGTGCTCTTGGACCACCTCCTGCATCCGGCCGTCAAGGTCGATGGCCTGCGCCCCCATCAGATGCATGATATCCCTGATATTCTGCATCATTTCGATAAGGTAGTTGTTGTCCGTCAGGTTGGTGAAGTTGATATGGTAATCATTATCCGCCGCCATAAAGGCGGTCTTATCCCCTGCTGCCGCCGCCTTTTTCTGAGCATCCAGAAAGCTCTGCAAAAGGGAGACATCCTCTTTTTCAAGCTTGCTGCAAACCTTTTTAATGGAAAAGATTTCAAGGGCGGTTCTGATTTCAAATACATCTTCAATGTCGTCATCGGAAAAGGTATTGATCACAAGCCCTTTCTGGGGGAGAAACTTCACCAGCTTTTTTGCAGACAGCTCAAGCAGGGCTTCCCGGACCGGGGTTCTTGAAATTCCCAGGTCTCCGGCCAGGCCCTTTTCATTA
Source organism: Desulfobacterales bacterium (assembly GCA_022361395.1). Taxonomy (GTDB): domain Bacteria; phylum Desulfobacterota; class Desulfobacteria; order Desulfobacterales; family Desulfobacteraceae; genus Desulfobacter. Next base: position 12,906 of record JAKSAX010000119.1, read on the forward strand.
TACACCACCCCCGTGGTCAGCTCGTTGGTCAGGATGGAGTGTCTCAGCGCCTTTAGTGCTGTTTTTGCCAGAGGCTCGGGTTTACTTATTTTTTTCAGGCCCATTGTGTTCCGTTCATTTTATGGATGAAAGCTGATTAACAACTGCAACTGCAGCCGATTTTATCCATAATAAATAACATTGTTCACCCGGTCGTCAAGCCCCAATGGGTTTTAAATGAAAGAGAATACAGGAATTGAATTAAAAAATCCCTTCCGGGCGGAATACCGCCGGGAAGGGATTAAAATAAAACCGGAACAAAATTAAGGGGTCGCGTAAGAACTCAGTTCACAGTCTGTTTGCAAAATACCCAATGTTTAAAGGATTTTTATAAACAGACCGGGTGAAGTAATTTTTGCGCGGTCCCTAAGCAGACCGGTCCTCAAGAATTTTCAGCACCTTTGCGCACATGCCCGCAGCCCGGTCTTTCAGGGCTTCGGCTTTGGCCATGGTCTCTTTTTTATAGGTTTCATCCCTGATGTCCCCCATGTTGATGACCACGTTTTTATAGGCGCCCCATATCCCCACTTCAAGGGCCCGGGCACCCACTTCCACATCGGACTGTGAGGCAATGTTGCCGTATTTTGCCACCTCGATCATGGCATCCCAGGCCCGGTCCCCCAGGATCATGGTGCCCAGGGGAATCTCAATGGCCTTTTTCAGACCTTCCTGGAGCCGGGCGGACCGAAAGGCCTTTTCCTCGTCCGTGTCTTTGGGCAGGCCCAGGGCTTCCACATAATCGGTAAAGGCATTGGTATCTGCATCCACCATGGGGATCAGTGCATGGGAGGCCTCATGCAGGGGGGGAATCAGCTCCCGCATCTTGCCGTCTATATCCTCGAATTTCCTCACCCCCATGGTAAGCTTGGCCACCATGGCGCCGAGGCCTGCGCCCACGGCTGCAATGGCAGCCGAGGCCGAACCGCCGCCAGGTGCTGAACTCCTGTTGGCCACCTCTTCGATGAATCCCCGAAGGGTCAGGGATGCCAGGGGCTCATCCGGATCTTCTGCAATGATATACTCAATGATCTTCTCTTTAGGATCAAAGGGGGCAACCGAGTTAAGTCCCAATCGCTCGACTGCCAGGCGGACCTTCTGGTCTTCGTCCAGGACAAACAGCCCCTCTTTTTCAATGTAATAATCCGCTGCCTGGAGAATGGCTTCCAGGGGGATAACCCCGACGATCTCGGAGCCGGTGACACCCACTTTCAGTTTGGCAGCCTCTTCCTTTACCGCCTCATACAGGATATGGGGCGGGGTGACAAGGTAGTTGTTCAGGTTCACGGTGACCTGGGCCAGGTTGTAGTCATCCACATACCAGCCCATGCCCTTGACCTCCTTGAAACGGCCGGGCTCATCTTCCCCGCGCCCCGCCTCCCTGAGGTTCAGGGCAATGCGGTGGGCCTGGTTGGGCGTGGACAGAAGATTCACATTATATGCAATGAGAAAAAAGCGTGCGCCTGTAACAGTAGCCCCCCACTCCGGAATAAATTCGGCAGGGCCGAAATCCGGTTTCCACTCCGGTCGGACAATCCTGTCCTTCACCGCTTCATACTGTCCCTCCCTGATCTGGGGCAGTTTCTTTCTATAGTCCTGTGTTGAGGATTCCTCATAGAGGTAGACGGGGATTCCCACCTCATCCGCCACCCGGCGGCCAAAGGTTTTTGAAACCGCCACACACTCTTCCATTGTCACGTTGGCCACCGGGATAAAGGGGCAGACATCCATGGCCCCCATGCGGTGATGTTCCCCTGTGTGGGTCCGCATATCGATCTTTTCCCTGGCCACCCTGGCAGCGGCGACAGCCCCGTCCACAACCGCTTCGGGATCTCCCACAAAGGTATAAACGGTCCGGTTGGTGGAACGCCCCGGATCAACATCCAGCAGGCTGCAGCCAGGGGTTTGTCTGATGGCATCGGCAATGGCTTCAATGGTTTCCGTGTTCCGCCCCTCTGAAAAATTAGGGACACATTCGACTATTTTTTTCATGATCCGCCCTTTTCTTTATGGTTATTCCAGGATAATTTTTTCCCTTTTATTATCACAAAGAAATCAACTTGTATATACATGTATACTATTTTAATTTTCCAAAGCCTGTACCCGACGCTCAGGGACCGGTGTACATACCCGGAAGGGCAAATCTGAACTCCGTTTTTACACTGCCCGGCAGATTCACTTCCCGCAAACGGACAGTTCAAATTCCGGTGCCGGCGCCCTGATCTTATCCCGGATCTGCTCAAAGGCCGGCCGCAGTGCCTCTTCAGGCACGGGATGGTAAAACGGCATGGCCAGGATATCATTGACAGTCAGGTTTGCGCCGATTGCCCAGGCCAGGAGATGGGCCATGTGTTCTCCGGCCGGAGCCATGAGCTCAGCCCCCAGCAGCCTGCCCTCCTCCGGTTCCGCATAAATGCAGGCCCGGCCTGCGGCTTTGCCCAGCATCATCCTGGCCCGGCCCCACCCTTCCCAGGTGGTTTTCCCCGTAACAAAATCAATGCCCTGTTCCGTCAGCTCCCTGTGGGAACTGCCGGCAATGGCGATGTCCGGGGATGAAAAAGTGATACGCAGGGGGGTGCGTTTCTTAAAGCAGGAGACATCCCCGGACGTGGTGTTGTATCCGGCAATGCTGCCGTCATCAGCCGCCTCATGGAGGATGGGGATCTGGCCGTTGGCATCCCCGGTCAGGAATACCGGAAGATCCGCGATCCTGAGGGTTCCCGGATCAAACGGGGGCATGCCTTTTTCATCCAGTTCAACCCCCAGGTTCTCCAGCCCGATATCCACGAGATTGGGGCGGCGGCCCGTGGCAAGAAGAACACGGTCCACCTCCCACTCATCTCCGTCGCAGCTGACGGTAAGGCCGTTTTCAGTTCTGCCGGTGATATCTGCTGTGCCCAGTGCAACCTTCATCTCCTTTGAAAAATGTTCAAAAGCATAAACCTGCAGGTCCGGATCGGTGAGACCGCCGGCGGTTTTCCGGCGGGTTACGGCAGTGACATCAATCCCCAGGCGGTGGAGGGCCTGGCCCAGTTCGATACCGATCACGCCCAGGCCGAATACCGCCATCTTTTCAGGCAGGGCTTCAAGCTCGAAAAACCGGTCCGTGTCTATGATAAACTCCTTATAGGGCTGCCAGGGCTCCGGAATCACCGGGCTTGAACCGGTGGCAATGATAACCTGCCTGGCCTTGATGATCTCGTCCCCCAGGTCCAGGGTGTCCGGTGCCAGAAACCTTGCCCGTTTTCTGATCACCTTGTCCATGAACCCGGCCATCTCATCCACCACACCGCCGGCAAACTCGTCCCGCAGGCTGCGGACCCGGGCCATGATCCGGGAATGATCCGCCTTAAGGCCCCCTGTTCCGGAGATGCCGTATTCGTCAAAATACCGGGTTTTATGAAAATCGTTTGCCATGGCGATCAGGGCCTTGGACGGCATGCACCCCACCCTGGCGCAGGTGGTGCCGAGGGGGCCGTCGTCAATAATCACATAGTTATCCGTCTTCTGTACGATATATTCCTGGGCGGTCAGCCCGGCCGTGCCCGCACCGATGATTGCAACATCATAGACTTTGGTCATGGGATCATCCTTTTTTCGATTCCTGTTTATATTTATCTCCGATAAGACATGATCTATAAGGATAATGCATGTTTTACGGATTTTCGAGAAAAAAATTCTGATTTGGATTGCCAATGGAACCGCACTTGAACTAATATCCCCCTGCCATATGGTTAGCCGTTTTTTTACAACAGGAAACAATAAGGACCTTTATGAGTTTAGATGACAAACGTTTTATCCGCCGTGCCTTTGAAATAGCAACAGAGGCCAGGAACAAAGGAAACGAACCCTTTGGCGCCCTGCTGGTGGACGGTGAGGGCGAGATCCTCCTTGAATCGGAAAACAATATATCCACGGAAAGGGACTGCACAGGTCATGCTGAGTCAGCCCTCATGCGCATGGCCAGCAAAAAATTCGACAATGAGTTTCTTGCCGGCTGCTCCCTCTATACCAGCACGGAGCCCTGCCCCATGTGCGCAGGCGCCATATTCTGGGGCAATGTGCGGCGGGTGGTATACGGACTCAGCGAGGAAGGCCTCTACGACATCATCGGGGCAGATAACGAAGAGGTGCTTTACCTTCCCTGCCGGGAAGTCTTTCAAAGGGGCCGCAAGCCCATTGAGGTGATCGGGCCTCTTCTTGAGGACGAGGCCGCAAAAGTCCATGAGGGTTTCTGGGACTGAGAACAATAGAAAATTTTCCACTATCTTGGTTTGCATTGGCAGTACAATTACTGCCAATGCTTAAATCAATTGTTCTCGCCCAACTCAATCCAACCCCTCAGAGGGGAGTGACTAATAAAACCTCATGCCCCGTTCATCGGATAAAAGCTTCACTCCACACTCCCGCAGGAGGAGTGACGTCCATGCAGATAAAACATAGCAGGGCAGCCAGGTTTCAATCCACACTCCCGCAGGGGGAGTGACATGCGGCCGCTTTCAAGGATCACTGGGGGGAAGATGTTTCAATCCACACTCCCGCAGGGGGAGTGACCTGTCAAGATCCTTGAATCAGATGCACCAAGGAGTTTCAATCCACACTCCCGCAGGGGGAGTGACTATATCTTATTGTTACACCCGGGTGGGAGAATGGGTTTCAATCCACACTCCCGCAGGGGGAGTGACCTGAACAGACTGAAAAGTAATATATGTTATGGAATGTTTCAATCCACACTCCCGCAGGGGGAGTGACCCGCCCAGGGCACTGGCTG
>JAKSAX010000118.1 GCA_022361395.1 Desulfobacterales bacterium
GAAAATCTGGTTTTCACCGGATCCGGGCAGTGGCAGTAATAATGGAAGGGGCAATGGATCCCATGGCGAGCCAGACAAAGAAGAAGACCGGACCGATCTGCTAACCCTGGATGAGACGGCCATGCAAAAGATCCGGGGCAACCGCATCTCCATGATCTTCCAGGAGCCCAATGCGGCCCTGAACCCCATCATGACCATTGGGGAACAGATCGCCGAAAGCTATCTATTCCACCGGCGGGAACAGATCATCGAACGGCTCCTGGGACGGGCTGGAGAGGACAATCCCTTTCCCAAGGTGAAGACCTCCGGGGTTCTCAAGCCCCTTTACACCCTTGCCCGTAACCGGCCCGGGGCCCTTGTCTTTAAACTGCTGAAACGATTCCCCGTTCTCAAACACTGGGACCGGGCCATCCTAAAAACGGCGGTGCTCAAGTCCGTGGAACTGCTGGCCGGCCTGGGCATCCCCAACCCGGACCGCATCGTTGACCAATACCCCCACAATCTTTCCGGGGGGATGAAGCAGCGGGTGGTCATTGCCATTGCCCTGGCATCCGAACCGGTGCTGCTGATCGCGGATGAAGCCACATCCAACCTTGATGTGACGGTGCAGGCCCAGATCCTGGATCTGTTAAACGATCTGAAGCGGCGCAGGATTATCTCCTCCATCCTCCTGATCACCCATGACCTGGGCGTGGTAAAGGAGACCTGTGACAGGGTAGGAGTGATGTACGCCGGGAACCTCTGCGAGGTTGGAAACGCAGATGCCCTTTTTGAGAATCCCAGGCATCCCTATACCAGGGCGCTCCTGGATTCCGTTCCCAAATTAAGGCAGACAGAGGCGTTGAAGAGTATTGCCGGCAGCGTGCCCAACCTCGTGAACCCGCCTGAAGGCTGCAGGTTCCATCCCAGGTGCGGCCATGTCATGGCCCGGTGCAGGGAGAGGTTTCCCGGGATGGTGGAAGCGGGTGACGGCCATCAGGTGGCCTGTTATCTTTATCATTAGAGTAATTATTAGGAAGCGTAAAACCCAGCAATGCAGAGAATCTTAAAACTGAAACAATTGAAAAAGCACTATCCCATTACAGGCGGGGTGCTGAGGCGGCAGGTGAACTCGGTAAAAGCGCTTGACGGCATCGACCTGACCATTAACCGCGGGGAATGCATCGGTATTGTGGGGGAATCGGGCTGCGGAAAAACCACGGCAGGAAAAGCCATTATCAAGCTGCACAAAGCCACGGCAGGCCGGATCATCTACTTCCCGGAATCCGGACCGCCCCAAGGGATTGACATCACCCGCATGAGCCGCTCCCGGGCCCGGAAAGCAGGCCTGACCGGCAAAATGCAGATGGTGTTCCAGGACCCCACCACCTCCCTGAACCCGAGGATGCTGATAAAAAACATTATTGCCGAACCCATGCTGGCCAGAGGCGGGCTGACCGGGAGGCAGCGCCATGAAAGAGTAATCTCCCTCTTAAACCTGGTGGGGCTGACCAGGGATCATCTCCTGCGGTATCCCCATGAATTTTCCGGCGGCCAGCGGCAGCGGATCGCCGTGGCAAGGGCCATTGCCACCAACCCTGAAATCATCGTCCTGGACGAGCCCACATCAGCCCTGGATGTCTCTGTCCAGGCCCAGATCCTGAACTTGCTGAAACAGCTAAAAGAGGAGTTCGGCCTTACCTATATTTTTATCACCCACCACCTGCTGGTGGTAAAGTATATCAGCACGCGCATCGTTGTCATGTACCTGGGCAAGATTGTGGAGACCGCAGATACCCTCACACTTTTCAACCGTCCCCTGCACCCCTATACATTTGCCCTCCTGTCCGGTATTCCGGCCACGGATTCAAGCGCGTTTTCCAACCGCATCGTACTTAAGGGCGATGTGCCCAGCCCCATTGACCCGCCCCCGGGCTGCAGGTTCCACACCCGCTGCCCCTTTGCCGTTGACCTGTGCCGGCAGGCCGAGCCCCCTCTGGAACCGGTGAAATCAGACCCGGCCCATCAGGTGGCCTGCCACCGGAAGGATGAAGTGCCTGAAC
>JAKSAX010000117.1 GCA_022361395.1 Desulfobacterales bacterium
CTGGCGCCAGGCCCAACGCAATGAAGCGTGCCATGGCTTTACCATTTACGATGGCAACCTGTGACCGGGGCAGATATCCGGCATCCGTTTTTATATAAATGGTATCCGGGTCCGTAAACACCTCACCGTCGGCGGTGTAAAGTTCCAGAGGAATCTCGACCATTTTTTCTGCGGGACACTCCGTAGCAGAAGGTGATTCAAGGACCGGATAAAACATCATGCCGAATGAGTGGAAGCCATTTTGTGTCGCAGGTACTTTTTGGTCAAACTCAAGGTTCCCGTAATAGCCGAGGGTTTCATTCACTGTTATCCTTAAACCGTCATCTGAAAAAGGCCCTTTGGCGTCAGCAAGATAAATTTGAGCAATGGCGCAATATCCTTTCTGGAAAACATAGTTTTGGCCATCTTGTTTGCTTGTCCTTGTTCTGCTGAACTTGTTGTGGGGGGTGAACAGGGCCCCATCCGAATCCATCATGATAAAAATATCTGAATGGATCGCCCATAGGGTATCTGCATTCAGGCCATGTTTATCAAAGGTCTTATTCAGGGTTACTTTACTCCGGAGACGGAAAAACAAATTAGGGTCTTTGCCGAAAAGTTCGCCCGGGATCATAACATTGTCTTGAAAATGTGTGGGGAAGGGGCCGTCATTGTGTTTGAAGTCAGGTAATTCACCAATGACAGAGACAACCTGTCCGTGAAACTCCCTACCCGTGCAAAAACTTACAAAGCAGCCGTTATCTTCACGAAAAAAGGTTTCATAGGTTGCAAAGGTAACATTACTCTCGTCGACCAGAGTTCGGATCATGAACTTTCTTTCAAGCCCTAGGGTGATACCACACCCATACTTTCTTTTAATCATCTCTTTTTCCTTTTACAGGTTATCGCCACAGTTGCAGTTGCAGTCAGAGGAGCAATATGACGGATGGTTTTTAATCCGGGCATAGTCAATGAATCCTGAGGCATCGACTACCTCTTTACCGTTAACGACCAGCCGCTTTGGCTTCATATCGGCTGTACATGTCAAGTTGCCCGATACCTTGAGACTGTTGGCCAATGAGGTATGACTATGGCTGGTGGCTGCATAATTGTGACTATGGGATTTCGCAGCATAGACCGTATTGTGGTTATGATTAGTAGCCGCATAGCTGTGAGTGTGAGATTTGGCCGCGTAAGAATCGTTATGATTGTGGCCGGCAAGGGAAAAATCGCCGTGGGAATGCGTTTTCTGCGCATAGGTGCTATCGTGGTTGTGCTCTGAGTCTGCCACCTTTATCCAAGACGTTTCACCGCCAAAAAAAAGACCGCTGCCGGATACCCGCAAAAGCCGCCGTTTATCAGTGGCCTTCCATGTAGGCAGTGATAAAACCTCCTCCACTTTCAGTTCACTATTGAACTCGTACGGCTGGTAAACTTTTTTTGTCATCTGACTCCTCCGAAGTAATTAATTACTTTTTATTAAATAGAAAAATTTATTATCAGCGTTAGGCCTCAATCGCGTTAAACAGGGCAGTACCGGTCACATTCACCCCGCCGAAATCAAGAACAGTTGTACTATTATTGGGATGACTGATAGCCGGTTCCATTTCATTTCCACTGTTATCCACGATTAGCACCAAGAGCTTTGTTGTGCCGAGGTAATGATTAATTGTCCAGGTGGACGCCCCAATTGTTTGCTCATGGATGTGGTTGCGTTTGATGAGCCTGTCACGGTTGCGCGTGTCAACGATCATATCGGTGGTAATCGCCGCATTCCCACTTTTCCGGTTGATGATTGCCAGCTGATGGCAAAAATGCTGGATATTATTGCCATCAACATAGTTTGACGGAGTGGTACTGCCCTCTGCCACTTTCACTTCCCAAACAAGGGCAATGCGCCGGGATGTTTCGAGGTTGACATTTGTGTCTTTGATGTCTGCGTCTTCTTTATAATCGACTTCTTTGTAATAGACATCAATGTACACATGATCCACCCTGTCCGATGCAGGGGTTGTAAGAGCGGCAGGACCGTAGCTTTGGCTTGTGTAGTCCTGATTAGTCAAGGCTGCCGGCATCCAGCCGTCAACAAAGATAACGCCGGCCCCGGAAGTGGTGCCGTCCCCGCCTGTTATGGTGAAGTTATTGTTCGGGTTGGCGCTGGACTGGGTAATTTTAAAACCGTTTCCCATGGAGCCATTACCGTGAATGCGATGTATTAAACGCCGGATCAGCCCTAAAAGGATTTCGCTGTTTTCATTCAGCTCAGCGTCAAGCAAAGGAATCCCGTTGGATGTACCGGGTTCCCTTTGCATTTTGGCGACCATGAGGTACGCCTTTGATTCATCATAATTCCAGCGACTGTATTCTCCGCCCCAGTTAAGGCCTGTATTTCCAGTAAACATTAATGTTTCCTCCTATAGGTAAAAAGAAAAGAATTCACTGTTTTTTGTAATTGGTAAAATGTAATTTGAATCATGGACCGGTGTGTTTGTATCATTCATCAGCATCCATTCAGTATCCGGTAAATCAGACCAAAAAACCTTACAACGGGTGCCGGCTTCATGGATTGAATAAACAAGTTTTCTGAGGCCGTTGATATCATCACCTGTCCATCCCGAAATCGTATTGTTTGGAAAGATCAGTGCAAACGTACCGGGTTCCACTTCAATGGCAGTTGAATCGGTTATTGGATAATACCGGTTATGCACCGGTGTTGCCTTGTTATTCATTTCCATGACCGCAGTCTGCTCAAACAACAGGTCAATACACACAATATCATAGCCGTAGTTCTCTTTTAGAATCTCTTCTATGGCCACATTATTGGATTTGGGCATACGGATTTCCCGTATAGTCCTTATGCCGAAGTCAATATCCTGCTCACCGGTTTTCCGGGTGCCGTTAAAAAAGTTGCACCAATAGTCCGTTATCACTCCGGTAGACCCCTGAATGGACATCTGCTTCAACCCTTCTTCCATCATTTCGTGAGCCTCTTTCAACTCCATGGCCATGGCTTTGTAAAAGACCCAGGTGGGTGAAGTAAAGATATAGACCATCTCGTCTTCCGAGTTTTTCACATCCGCCAGGCACATGGCGCTTTTCTGCCCAAAGGAATGAACTGTGGCTGAATAATTGTGGTGGGTGTTAATCTTTTCCACCAGTTCTCCTATAGTCAAATCGTCCAGATCAATTTCAATATCATTGGTGAATGATGAAAAAACCTTCGTAGTGAAGACATTGTCCTGGATTGAATGCTCGACCCTTGCGTTCTCATCGTCATATGACAGAGTAAATGCGGAGATCTGCTGTGGGTCAATGTTGAAACAGGTGGGAAGGAAGTCAAGAAGTTTGGTTAATACACTCATGTTCCCCCCTATTGAAACGTCAGCGTGACATCGCCTTTGGAATTAATATAATGCCAGTCAGTTGTGGCGGTGTTTGCAGACGGTGCAGTCAGGCTAAGATCCTCTACACCGTTAACAGACATCATTTTTTCATAGAGCTGACCCCAGATAAGTGTCTCACCGATATCAAGAGCATTGAAAAATTCATCAATGATCTCTTCCAGTCTCTGTTCAATTGTATCTCTGTCCCCCCCCCTCCTCAAGGCTAACGTCAGCCGTTACGGATACGGTATCCAGAGATACGGCAAAAACATTTAAAATAATGCCCGCGCCCTTCCAGCCAGCTACCTTATTCCCGTTGTTATCCGTGTATCCATAGAGGGTCTGCTTTGTTTCGGTGATCAAATCAGAGCTTGCGCCGTCGACCCCGTTCCAGATATAAACGTCAACATAGCCGACTTTTGTTTCGTCATCCTCATCAATGGCCGGTTGCCAGACGATTACCTTTTTGACTTCTTCTGTAACATTCCCTGCATCATTGGTTATCCGGACGGTCCCGGCTCCATATTCAACAGCAGATTTGATGGCCCGGGCCAGGGTACTCACCCACTTTTGAAAACGGGCCTTTCTCTCTGGGTCAGATTCTTCGTCAGTCCCATCGGTGAAGGCAGAGGCATTGGTAACCGAATCAATGTCATTATGAATAAAATCCACCATTTCAGTAATTGTGTTAGCCAGGCAATTTGTATCGTTCCCCGTGGTTGTACAGGACACCAGTACATCAATGGTTTCATTATCGCCAGCCATAGTGTAATCTCCAACCGTGATATATTGATAATCCGTGCTGGGGATGGATAAGGTTGTGCCTTTTCCGATATTGATTTCACCTGTTGTGCCTGAAACGCGTGTAAACGTAACGTAACCGCTGGATGCCGTGGCATCTTTCCGGTCAAAGTTAAACGTCTTGTATATGGCCACGGGAATGGCCTCATACAATCCTTTAAGCATGGCCTGGTAATACTCTTCAATTTCACTGCCAACAGCCTCTAATGTTGTTCTTATCTTCGACCCTGTGTTGAAGTCGGTAAGGTCGTCGCTCATGGCCGTTACCCGGTTGATCATGGAGGCCACAATACTTGCGCGTGATTTTATCTGAAACATTCTTTATACCCCGATTACATAGTTCAAATCTGTTGTTGTATTGCTGTCCGTACTTTGCACCTCTGCTGAAAACTGTATGATATCCCCCCTGGTGACTACATTCAGTCCGGTCATCCGGCTGAGCCTGGGTTCCCTCTGCAATGCCTCCACCAGCGCTGCCCGGGCCAGGGTGTTTACTGCAGGTGTATTCTTCTTTCCGGCAATTGACAGCAGCCCGCATCCGTATGAGGGATGGATCACCAGGCTGCCGTATTCACTGATAACCCTGTGAACGATTGCCTGTTTTAAATTTGCCATCCCTTCTGATAACTCAAGATCCCCGTCTACCACACTCAGGAATCCACCGGAATCCAAGGTAAGATCTCCGCCGTAAATTTCATTATCGTTCTGGACGGTGCCAGCGTTATCTTCAGAAGAGACAGGTATATTCAACTGCGTGCCGGGGGCCAGGTGGACCATAGAGGTTTCGGTATTGAAAATCTCAACCCTTGCACCGGTGGTAAAACCGATTGAGCTCTCTTCAACCCTGATTGATTTTTCCAGGTAATTCACAGAGGAAACCGTGTAAGCCCGGGCCTCGGCATTACCAGAGATGAAAAGCACATAACCCGGATAGATATCTTTAATGTTTTCAAGATGGTATGTTTTCAACCCGGCGTTGGTGTCACGGGTCAATTCCGTGACACCGTTTGAAATCCCGTATTCAGCAAGATTTACGTATCGTACGACGGAAATCGGGGCTTCCAGGTTTGTGCTTACTGTTTCATGCAGACTGATCGTATTCCTTTCGACTGAATCTACCTGGAGTGTCTGCCGCCGGCCCTCATTGTCCTTGAGTTCCAATGTGCACCCTCGGGCCGCATATTCCGTGGGTACATCATAGGCTATAGTGATACGGGTCTGACCGGCATAAAGGTCTTCACTTAGGGCAAACCTGGTATAAGGCGCCAGGTTTTTAGCGCAGCTTTCGACCACGATGTCATTGGCATCGGCGATATCGGTCCACCTGTCCGCATCACTGTATTCCTGGTATGCGATATCCATAAGGGTCTGGTTTTCTTTGACTACAACACGTTTGAACCGGGCAAGGGATATCAGATCGCCTTCCAGTTCATCCTCTTCAGGCACCTTATCCGGCTTAAAGGTAAAACAATTCAGCGCCTCTTCAATAGCGGTATACGCCTCTCCCAGGGTCGATGCCGAAGATGTGTCTCGTGCAATATTTTCCAGGGTCGTGAGTTTGGCATCCAAACTGCTGCTGATAATGATTGCCGTATCAGGCTCATCAAAAATATCCGGAAGCACATCGTCGGCATATGACGTGGCCATTAAAGAAGTGGTGCCATTCTGTTTTGCCGTCTGATTGAGTTCATGAACCCATTCAAAGGCATTATCCGCACAGTCTGCCCTGGAACCGGCTTTAATGCCGTGGATGGCAGCACAGTCCGAGATCCCCCTGATACCTGAAAAATCCGGCATCAGAGAATCCAGGGATGCCTTGGACAGGTAACAGTTGAATTCACCCATACCTCCCGTGAGATTGTTCAACTCAATAATACCCTCCAGGAACAGGTCATCAAAAAAGATTTCCGTATCGCCCAGGGCATTCAGAACACTCTCTATAGACCCTGTAACACCGCCGATAAAATTAGCCACATCCCCTACCCCGGATTTGGCAGCGGAAAGGATGCCGACAGTATCCTGTATAAAGTTCCCCACAGTATTACAAACAGAAGAGGTAGATGCTAAGAGTTTTTCTGTCAGTGGTTCGCTACGCTCTTTCAAGGCATCAAGCCAATTTCTGGATTGAATTTTATTTGTACTGACCGGAGCCTGTGACACTGTTTTATCGCTGAAATCCGAAACCGTCTTAAATGTCAGATCATATCGATAGAGCAAGGGACTTGATTTGCTCCGCAGCAAACGAAAATCCACTGGAACAACCTGAAAGATCAAGTCGTCAACCCCATTGACCACAATCAGTTTGATGTCTTCAGGATCTTGATTATTCTTTTGTTTTTCATGGCGCAATTCAAAGTACTTTTTGATAAAATCCCGGCGTAACCGTTCAAACGCTTCATGGCCGTCGACATTCTCACTACCCGGCCGCGTTCTCCAGCCTGTCGTCCCCCGCATACTCAGGGAGGGCATCCCCGCACCAAACTCATCGATAAACGGGTCACCAAGCGTCTGGACAACCTGGATCTTGTGGTTATAGGTCAGATTAAACTCTTCCGGATTTATGGGAAATATAAACTCACCATGAGCCGGCAGGTTCCCGGAAATCTTACCGTCCGTGTAGAGCTGCAATGAAACGCTTTTCTGATGCTGGCTGTGATTCGGACGTGCAGGGCCAGATTTACCTCCTTTTCTACCCTTGATTTTAAGTGTTTTGGAAAGGTCGGCGGCGCCTTTAGCCTTTGAGATATTTTCTGTAACTATGCTTGGCATAAACATTTCCCTCTGTAATTATGATGCAACAGTGTGTGAGGTTGCGGCCTCTTTAATATCCGGGGGAGAAGACAAGGCAGCTGTCTGGTCCGGGGTATCTGTTGAACCGCCGGCGTCATTTTCACCATGGGTGTGATTGTTCAGCCAGGTGTTCAGGCTTGCAACCAGGGAACCTAAATACGTATGGGATCTCTCGTCCAGCAACTTATATGCCGTTCCGGCCCCTAAGGTGATATCACTGGAATTCACATGAACGCTGCCGGTGGATTTGGCAGTGATATTCCCTCCCGCATCTATTGTGACGGAGGTCCCGGAGGAATGCCCGATATGCACCTGGACAGCTGAACAGTCGGGTTCCGCCGGCGGATCGTTTTTACTGTCAATGGTTCTCCCGCAGGCTGCGGCCAGGGGCAGGTCGCCGGTATCCGGACCGATGGAAACCCAGGTTCCGGCCTGGTGTGAAATCTTGAACTCCCCGTCCCTGCCGATTAATACCCGGGTACCGGAGGAATGCTGGAAAAAGAACTCCTTGCCGCCCTCCCTTTTCAATTGGAACGGTATTTCATCCGAATCCCGGGTAAGTTGTGAAAGGTCGGCAAGATCCCGGCTGCCCCCGGTGGGAACAACCTTAAAATAACTGTGATCAGGAAACCGGAGCTCCTCTTCTCCGGAAACGTCTTCACCGCCGTTCTCAGAAACGGTATCTCCTAAGATCCTGCTGTACCTGTCGCTTTCATGGCGTTCCAGCTTATGGTTTTTTCCGGCTGAATCTGAAAAACTCAACTGGGAGACTTCCGGTTGTTTAAAGCCCAATACAACGGGGAATTTTCCATTATTTTCAACATA
>JAKSAX010000116.1 GCA_022361395.1 Desulfobacterales bacterium
ACCTCCAGGACCACCTGGCCGCACTTGGCCTGCACATCTCATCCATTTCCCACGGGATCAAGGGGGTGCTCACCGGACTTGACGGCGGAGACTACCTGATTTCAACCGGTATTGAAAAACAGGATACCGAAATGGTGTCCGACGGCTGGGAGATTGTCAAAGAAAAGATTGCCACGGTGAGAAAAATGGTTCTGGATATCCTGTTTCATTCCAAAAACCGTGACCTGGAGCTGCACCCCGAGGATGTATTTGACTTTATCCAGGAGGTTACCACTGCCCTGGACACTAAGATGAAAGAAAACCGGATTGTGCTGGACCTGGATGTGCCGGCACCCGGCACCCTGGTTACCATGGACAGGGTGGTGCTCTTGCCGGCCTTTCTTGCCGTGCTTGAAAATGCCATTGACGCCTGCGCCGCGGTAAAGGATGAAAAGCCGGACCCCAGGATAGGCATCCGGGTGATCCCGGAAGACCGTGACATGGTGTTTAAGATACGCGATAACGGTAAAGGCCTTAACCGGGATAATGAAAAAGATATCTTTTCCCTGTTTTATTCGGACAAGGGTAAAAAGGGGACAGGCCTGGGGCTTTTTATCGCAAACCGGGCCGTTAAACAGCATAAGGGGCGGATTCAGGTGGATTCCCGGCAGGGTGAGTATACGGAGTTTACCATTGCCGTTCCCCTGTAAAAGGCGGACAGGGATTTCCCCAAATTAAATTCACTACCGAATTGACATCAAAAAAAACTCTCTTTATCATAGAGGGAATTCCAAAGTTTATTCACATGGGAGGGATGATAAATGGCAAAGAAAATGACCATTTGCAATGCCGTGGATGCCTTTGAACTTTACGATCTTTTCAATGAAATACTCGATACCTATGAGGCGGATTTTTACACCCGCGCCCAAATTGACGCCGATCTGAAAGACCTCTTAGAGGAGAACGAAGACATCTATGAGTTTACTCCGGATGAAAACGGAGAATATGCGGAAAGCCTGGAGCGGAATCTCAAGGAGGCCCTGAGCCTGATTTTCGAGGAGCACGGGGTTGAACATGCCTTTGATGACGAATTCATGGAAGATGCCATGGATGACGATGAAATCGAAGGGATTTATAACAGTGAAGACTTCTCTATCCATGAGGCGGATGACGAATCCGGGTTTGGTGAGGAGGACAATTTATTTTAGATCTGAAATCTGGTAAGCGATAACTGATAACCTGCTGCTGAAAAGGAAGGTGGTCCATGGATATTGAACAATTCCGTTATGCTGATGACAATCTGGGGTATCTGGTTTACACGGCCAAACAGGGGATTGCCATAGATGCCGGCAATCCGGAGGCCATCAGCGGGTTTGCCCGGGACAGGGGGATAGAAATCAAGTACGTAACCAATACCCACTCCCACCAGGACCATACCTTTGGCAACAGGATGCTGTTAAAGAAAACCAGGGCGGCCGGTGCTCTCTTTCTGGACTGCCGGTCCCTTGATCAGGGGCAGGTCATTGAACTGGACGGGGGGCAGGGGCTTGAAGTGATGCTCACACCGGGCCATACCGCGGATTCGGTCTGCTTTAAGGGACCGGGATTTGTTGTTACCGGAGATACATTGTTCAATGCCACGGTGGGCAATTGTTTTTCAGGGGATCTTGAAGGGTTTTACAGGTCTTTGAAACAGCTTATGGCACTGCCCGGAGAGACCCTGGTTTATGCGGGGCATGATTATGTGGAAGAGTCCCTGGCCGTGGCCGAATCAATTGAGCCAGAAAACAGTGATATCCAGGTTTACAGAGATACCTACAGCCGGGAACCGGTTGTCTCCTGCATGGCAGATGAACTCAAGGTAAATCCCTATCTCAGGTTTAATGCCCCGTCCATGATCCGGCGTCTTGAAGAGAGAGGCATGCCCAGGGAAACTGGTTCCCAGCGATTTGCCTCTTTAATGGAAATATATTGATTTCTTCTTAATTTCACCATTGATTATCTCCCAATAGGGATTAACTTTCTATAAACTTTTATCACCGGTTGCGATTCTGTGGTAACCCTGCAGTGCCGTAACCGGTTACCTATATAGATTATACTGGAGTCTCCCTGATGTTGGATAAAAATATGAAGCCCTCGGGCAGCGCATTTTCCGAGAGCCGCCCCGACCCGGTGTTTGCCCTGGGCCGTCAGCTCACCATTGAATACTATGACTGTCATCCGGACGCCCTGCTGAGCAAGGAAGCTGTTGAAGACACGTTGCTGAAAGCAGCCCGGGACAGCGGTGCGACCATTATTTCAAGCTCCTTTCATAAATTCGAACCCCAGGGTGTCTCAGGGGTTGTCATTATTGCAGAGTCCCATTTTACCGTTCATGCATGGCCGGAGCACAACTATGCTGCGGTTGATATTTTTACCTGCGGAGACAATATTAACCTGGATACAGCCATCCATGCCATGCAGGAGGGGTTTGAATCCGGAAGGGTGATGATCTCTTCGGATCGGAACCGGGGGCTTTTAAATCCGGGAGGAGGAGACGGGGGAGGCACCGTTTCCGATACTGTCAGGGACAGGGAGACCCTGCCTATTTCCTGGAAAAAAGCCTATGATAAGAATAATCCCTGGGGCGTACTCACCTCGGTGGACATCTCAGGCTGTGATCCCGAAAAGATCCGGGATGCAGGTCTTATTGAACAATTTGTGATCGAGCTTTGCGAGCGGATAGAGATGCGGCGGTTCGGTGAATGCCAGGTGGTCCACTTCGGAGAGGACGAAAAAGTGGCCGGGTACTCCATGACCCAGCTCATTGAGACCTCTTTGATTTCAGGACATTTTGCCAATGCCACAAACACGGCATACCTGGATATTTTTTCCTGTAAGTTTTACGAGCCCAGGGATGTGGCTGAGTTTGCCATGTCCTTTTTCAAAGGAGACAACTATAAAATGCAGATTGCCCTGAGGCAGTAATCCGGAAACTGACGATGAAGAACTACAATAAGATTGAAAAGGGATGGTTTTCGGAGATCTGCCCCATGTGGGAAGGGGTGGCCCTTTCCCTCCAGGTGGATGAGGTGCTGTATTCAAATAAAAGTCAATTCCAGCAGATTGATCTTTACCAGACCCGTTCCCACGGCAAGATGCTGGTCCTGGACGGTATCATCCAGCTGACGGAAAGGGATGAATTCGGATACCAGGAGATGATGGCGCATGTGCCCCTCTTTGCCCACCCGAACCCTGAAACCGTTCTGGTGATCGGCGGCGGAGACGGCGGGGTGCTCAGGGAAGTCGGCAAACACAGTCCAGTGAAACAGATTGATTTCTGTGAGATTGACCCTGAAGTCATAGCGGTCTCTAAAAAGTTTCTGCCCGGCATGGCCTGCGGGTTTGACGACCCAAGGGTCAATATCCATATCCGGGACGGCAATGCCTTTGTCCGTGAATGCCATCAGGTTTATGAAGTCATTATTGTGGACTCTTCAGATCCCGTCGGCCCGGGCGAGGCCCTGTTTGAAAGGCCGTTTTACGAAAACCTGAAGCAGGCGCTCAGACCCGGGGGGATTGTGGCCACCCAGGGCGAGTCCTTTTTCCTCCACCAGGAATGTGTTGAAAACCTGATCCGCATTACCCGTGAACTTTTTCCGGTCCGGGGCTATGCCAATATCCTGGTCCCCACTTATCCCGGCGGCCATATCGGTGTCTGCCTGGGATCCCTGGGGACCGAATTGGTAAAGCCTGCCAGGGAAATCCCGGCCACAGTTCAGGACAGGCTGAAATATTACTCCCGGCAGGTGCATGAGGCCGCCTTTGTGCTTCCCCACTTTGCCCGGAAAATGATGGAGGGCTGAACCATGTCCGGCTCGTCAGAGGATAAAGCTGCCCTGTCCCCCTCTTCAAAAATAGAGATAAAACTGGTGCGGACAGCGGATGTGGGGGATTTAATTGCCCTGTATAAGGATGCCGGCTGGTGGGAGGACGCCTACGATGACTCCCCTCTCTTTCTTGAAAAGATTCCAAAAGATTCGGCCCTGTTTGCAGGGGCCTTTGCCGGAGAAAAGATGGTCGGTATGGGCCGCGCCCTTTCGGACAGGGCCAGTGATGCTTATATTCAGGATATTGCGGTCTTGAAATCCTGTCGGGGCAGGGGGCTTGGCAAGAGAATCGTCCGGGAACTCATCCGGGGATTAAAAGAGATGGGGGTGGACTGGATCGGACTTGTTGCCGAGCCCGGTACCAGCCTGTTTTATGAAAAACTGGGGTTTCGTGAGATGAAAGGATACGTCCCTTTTAAGTTAGAGGAATCCGATGACGGATAACACCATGGATGATTCAATGAATGTCAATCCCGGTGACACCATTCGGTTCGCCGGGTCCGGCAGTTTTAACCTGGAAGACAGGCAAATGGTTCAGGGCTTTGTGGACAGGTACGGCATCCAGTCTTGTGAATACAACTTTGTTAACCTTTTCAGCTGGCAGGAGGTCTACAATTACAGGTGGTTCGCATACGAGGGCCGGCTCTTGATTTATGACGGGGTAAACCATTGCATGTTCATGCCCCTGGGTGAGCCCTTTGAGCCGGAGTCTCTGTTCGCCCTTTCCCATCATCTGATGAATATTATGGAGCTGTCTCCCAATATATGCCTGGCAACTTCCGCATATATTGACGCCTATCCCAGGATCCGTGATTTCTATACAGTCGCCGAAGACAGGGATGCTGCCGAGTACATCTATCTGACCCGGAGCCTGGCGGAATTAAAGGGAAACAAGCTCCATAAAAAACGGAACCTGGTCTCCCAGTTTAAACGCCGGTATCCGGATTTCAGGATTCTTCCCATTAATGATAATAACCGAAGCGCGGTAAAAGCATTTTCCAGGGATCTTCTCCTGACCCGTGAGCCTGTGCCCCGGTCCCTGCAGGAGGAGTATTCAGCCATGGAAAAAACATTTGCGCATTGGGATGACTTAAAGGTTCAGGGGCTCCTGCTGACCGTTGAAGACAAGATTGCGGCATTTTCCGTTTTCAGCCGGTTGAATGCGGATACCGTTAATGTCCATTTTGAAAAGGCCAATATCGCCTTTAAGGGGGCGGCCCAGGTGATCAACCAGGAAACCGCCCTGTATCTCGCGGATAAGGTGAAATATATCAACCGGGAGCAGGACCTGGGCATTGCAGGCCTCCGGCAGGCCAAGCTCTCCTATGAACCCCGCCGTCTTATAACTCCTTTTCTTCTCAAGCTGAAAACCAACGCCTGACAGTAGACAGGCTGTTAAACCGGCCTATTGCCTGATCTCCTCCGCCCTTGAGGTAAATGAGATACCCTGCTGGGACTGGGTACCGATCATAATGGATTCCACAACAGGGGGATTCATCTTTTCTTTAGACGACCATTTCACAATAAAATTGGCGCCCGAGCCCCCTGTCTTATCCGGGGCCGGTATCACAAACCGGGTGGACGCCATGGGTTTCAGGGTCACGGATTCGGTAAGGTTTTTCTTGATCAGCCGCCCTTCGGTGTCATGGTAATCCACGGCTGTCAGGGTCAGTGGGAATTTTGGATCAATATTTCTGATGCTCAGGGTCACGGCAAGCATATACGGGGTGCCTTTATGGCCGATATAGATATGAGAGTATGCCGGAACGTAGAGGGTTTGCCCTTTGGAGAGTTCCGCGGCCCACGCAGGTGCCGTGGCCAGGATTAGTATCAACATCAGCGCGAGGCTGACGCCGGATCTTTGAAGTCTGTATAAACAAGAGGTAGACATGTGCACTCCCAGTTTTTTAATAATCAAGCCGGTCACCTCTTAACGTTGAGAGATAACCTGTTGTTAACCAATTTTAAAGTGTATTAACAGGTCCGGAAGCTTAATGCCACAGCTTTTTGCAAAACTGGATCCGCTTTTATTGCCGCTCCCTCTGTTCGGGCCTCTTCCGCTGTTATAAAAACGATCTGGCCCCTTTCAAATACCGTTTGAAATAGGGATTGGTCAAAGTGGAGCGGATAACCGTCCGCCCTTTGCCCGGTGCATGGACAAAATTATTCCGGCCGATAAAAATTCCCACATGAACAGCATTTTTTTTATCCGGTGCATTGAAAAATACCAGGTCTCCGGGCTGCAGGGCAGACCTGGGCACGGGCCTGCCTTTTTTGAACTGTGCCTGAGCTGTCCTGGGCATGGAAATCCCGGCCCTGGAATGGGTGTAAGTTACAAGTCCGCTGCAATCAAATCCCTCTGACGGAGATTCTCCGCCCCAGGCATAAGGGGTGCCCACACTATCTATGGCATGACGGACCACTACTTCCCTTTTTCCCTTCAGTGCTTCCACCTGGCCGGGATTTTCACCGGACTGGCCGGATGGCTGAAGGATGTCTGGCTGACGGGATGAGCAGCCAAATATCAAAACCGGTATTAAGAGGATTAGAAGCCTGTTCGCCGGGAATAACCGCATGGCAGGGGATTGCTATTGCCCTGAGGCAAGGGAAAATGTTCCTGTTTCGTTTATCCGGATGACAGGCCGCAGCGCACCGGTATCCAACTTAACCTCCAGGCGGTAGGAGAGAACATCCGGATCTTTTTTTCGGGCAAGAGAGGTAAAAAAGGCAATGCTGTTAAACAGGCTTACATTTCCCCGGAGCATTACTATGCCGTCGCCATAGGCCTCAATAACGGGCAGGTCATTGGATACGCCGGTGAGGATTTTATGGCCTTCGATACTTATGGTATAGGCGACCCCTTCAAGCTCAAGAGGGGTCCGGTTGGGATTGACAATATGAAGCCCGATTTCAAACCGGGGGACCATACCGTCACCGGGAAGGGCCTTGAATGAAGATACGTTTGCAATGGGCGTTTCGTAACCGGATTGGAGACCTGTACACCCCCCTGAAAATACTAGGGCCAGAATAAGGGCAGGGAGCAACAGGGAAAAGGAACGGGGTTCTGGCATTGTTGTTGTCCTGAAGAATTCTTGGTTATCTGTCTGCCGGGCTATCCCATAATATCAAGCAGTGACCCTATGGTCTCATCATAGGTTTTGATGGTTTTTGCGTTGGCGTCAAACCCGTGCTGGGAGGCGATCTGCTGAACAAGCTCCTCGGCAATGTCTGTGTTGGAGAGTTCTTTTAATGACCCGTCCGTGCTTAACGGATCATCCACGAGCGGGCCTGCTTTTTGGGATTGTGAAATAGAGGTCTCAACGGCTTTGTTGGTCCCCTCCACGTTATAGGCCCTGCTGGATTTGAACTCATCCGACAGGGAGTTGGCCACATTATTGGCACTGACCTGCATCTGGCGGGAAAATGCCTGCAGGGCAGATACGTTGTTATTAATGGAAAGGCTCATGGGACCTCCTGATGTTTTCCGGCCACTACCGGCTTGCAATTGCCAGTTTAGCAGATAATTTTACCCAAGACAAATAATGGTTTTTTTAAAAATCTGCCGGCCATTTTTAAAAACTGCTTGCCTTTTCGTAGTCATACACGTTTAAAATGAATTAATTCTAAAAGAAAAACAATACACCGTTGGAACCAAAATTAAGGAGGTTGCCATGTTTGATGTAAATAATTCAGTTATGCTGCTGGTGGATGTTCAGGGACAGCTGGCCCAGCTCATGCACGAAAAGGAGGCGCTGTTTAAAAATCTTGAGGCCATGATCCAGGGGATGAAGGTGCTGGGAGTTCCCATCATATGGATGGAGCAGATTCCGTCCAAGCTCGGTAGTACCACGGAGCGGATTGCAGCCCGGATGGCGGGGGAAGCCCCCATTGAAAAATTTGCCTTTTCCTGCTGCGGTGAGCCTGAATTCATGAAGCGGTTTGAGGCTTTGGACAGGCGGCAGGTGCTGATCACCGGTATTGAAACCCATATCTGCGTATTCCAGACAGGAATGGACCTTATGGCCAAGGGATGCGAGGTTCAGGTGGTGGCGGATTGCGTATCTTCAAGAACCCGGGAAAACAAGGAGATCGGTCTGGCCCGCCTGGCCGCGGGCGGGGCACAGATCACCAGTGTTGAAATGGCCTTTTTTGAATTAATGAAAGCTGCCGAGGGGGAGGCTTTCAAAAAGATGGTCAAACTGATTAAGTAGGTGGGGAGGCTACACTGCCACTTCAAAGGTGTTTGTCTCTTCTTCAGGCAGTCCGCCGATAAAGGAGTAGGTGTCAGCCGCCTCCCGGGTGGTGTTGCCAAAGACCTGGGCCTCCCTCTGTTCGGCCTGTTCCTTGGCCTGGAGCATGGTGATTTCAGACATGGCTTTGGCAGCCTCTGTTGCAGCATTTGAAGCGACTTTCAGATCCTGTGCCGAGGGATTTCCCGGTGCAAGGGCCGCGCTTCTGACCTGACGCATTTTTCGGGCGGTTGCCTCCGGGTCTCCGGGAACGGGAGAGGTGTCAATGCCGACCTCTCCTCCCACGGCATAGTTTCGTCCGTCCGGTCCCTGTTGATAGGTGAAGGAGGCTCCGGAGGTGATCAAAGAGCCGCCGGCTGCAATATGGGCCATTTCATGGTTTCTCACTTCGCGGTCTCTCTGCTTTAACTGGTCTACAACACGGAGTTCCTCCTCAGTCAGTTGCTGGACTGCGGCATCCTGGGCTTCGGTGTCACCGGTTGTTTGAGAATCCTGTTCGTCAGACTGGCTGGAGGCTGCGGCATCTGAGGTGTTTGAATTTGTCCCAGTCCCGGTTTCGGACAGCCCTGATGGTTGCAAACCCGTGACTGAAGGGCTTCCGGCGTTCTCTGTTTTTGACGTATCTGTATTGAGGTCACCCTGGTGCACATCCTGGGTATGGGGTGCGTAGGGGTTATGTATAATGGCGCTTATATTCATCTGAAATTACCTCAATAGTGGACTCATTAACTAAATATAAAGGCTAACCCACTAGTTTTCAAGGTGTTTTTAGAAAATTTAAACTGCCCGTGTAATTAGATTGACAAAAAATGAAGGATCCGGTATCTTAACAAGATTCGTTTGGGTGCACCTGTGCGTCCTGGTGATGGCGGGTAAGGTGACCCAAAAGGTATATAGAACAAATGGCAGCCAGTTTCAAGGAAGATCTTATGAGTCGACAATCCAATGTTTCCCGACAGACAAAAGAAACCCAGATAGAGATCCGATTGGATTTAGACGGAACCGGTCAGGCTGAGATCGACTCGGGAATTCCCTTTTTTGATCATATGCTTACTGCTTTTACCGTTCATGGATTTTTTGACCTGAAGGTCCTCGCCAAGGGCGATCTTGAAGTGGATCTCCACCATACCATTGAAGATACCGGGCTCGTGCTTGGCCAGGCTTTTCAGGAGGCGCTGACCGGCAAAGAGGGTATCATGCGGTTCGGTGACAGCTGTGTGCCCATGGACGAAGCATTGTCACGGGTAACCATTGATCTGTCCAACCGTCCTTACCTGGTGTACCACATTCCCGATGATTTAAAATCAAGGGGTGTTTTCGACGCATACCTGGCCAAAGAGTTTTTTCAGGCCCTATGTGTTAAAGGCGGATTTAATTTGCATATCAATGCCTATTACGGTGTGAACGAGCACCATGTGCTTGAATCTGTGTTCAAAGCCCTTGGACGGTCACTGCATTCGGCCACCCGGCCCAATGACCGGATAATAGGCGCTCTTTCCAGCAAAGGCAGTTTATAAGCAGTCCCGATAATTGTTGACAGGTTGCATTCAGTACTTAACTTATAGATCTTGCATAACCGCTTGAAAATCTGGAGTCAGCACCACCCAAAATGTTAATTCCTGAAGAAAAAATTTCAGAAATTTTAAACACCTCAGATATAGTGGATGTGGTGTCTGAAGCCGTTATCCTTAAGAAATCAGGGAGAAACTTCTTCGGCCTCTGTCCGTTTCATGCGGAAAAAACCCCTTCGTTCTCAGTCAACCCGGA
The DNA here is from genome assembly GCA_022361395.1 of Desulfobacterales bacterium. Taxonomy (GTDB): domain Bacteria; phylum Desulfobacterota; class Desulfobacteria; order Desulfobacterales; family Desulfobacteraceae; genus Desulfobacter. The sequence continues at coordinate 9,866 of JAKSAX010000116.1, forward strand.
CAAACAGATCTTTCACTGCTTTGGCTGCAGTGCCGGCGGCAATGCCCTGTCTTTTGTCATGAAGTATCACGGCATCTCTTTTCCCGAAGCAGCCAGGATGCTTGCAAGAAAATATGATATTGTCGTTGAAACCCGTGATATTGATCCGGCCAGGCGAAAAGAAATCCAGGTTAAGGAATCCCTGTTCCGGCTCAATAAAAAGGTGATGGGGGTTTACAGCGGACTGATCCAGGATCAGCCGGCCAGCCGGGGGGTACGCGGATATCTTGAACGGCGGGGGATGACCCGGGAAACCATAGAGCAGTTTAAACTGGGATACTCTCCTGACGGGTGGGATACCATTGTCTCTTTTTTCCGGAAAGAGAAGATCACCCGGAAAGTGGCGGTGAATTCAGGGCTTATCCTGCCCCGGAAACAGGGAAACGGATACTATGACCGGTTCAGAAACCGGCTGATGTTTCCGATTTTTGATATTAATATGCAGGTGGCCGGATTCGGGGGAAGGGTCATGGATGAGTCCATGCCCAAATATATGAACTCCCCTGAGACCCCTGTTTACAGTAAAAGCCGGATTTTATACGGGCTGCATGCGGCAAAGCAGGAGTGCCGCCGTCAGGGAAAAGTCTTCATCGTTGAGGGCTATTTTGACTTTCTCTCCCTTTACCAGCACGGCATCAAAAACACGGTGGCAAGCCTGGGCACGGCATTAACCCGGGAGCATGTAAGAATCCTGAAAGGGTATGCCGGCCGGATGATTCTTGTATTTGACTCTGATGATGCCGGTATTAACGCTGCCAAGCGGAGTATCCAGATCTTTGTAAAAGAGGGGATCGACACCAGGATCCTGGTGCTGCCGGGAAAAAATGATCCGGATTCCTATGTGATGGAAAAGGGAAAAGAGGCGTTCCTGGCCCTGGCGGATGAAGCCAAAACAGTGATGCAGTTCCTGCTTCAGCTTGCCATGGATACCCACGGGTCTTCTGTTGAAGGGCGGATCAAAATACTGGATGAGATGAAGGTGTATCTTGCCATGATCCGTGACGCCGCGTTGCGGTCCCTCTATGTCAGGGAGCTGGCCGAAACCTTGAATATCGATGAAAAGGCCGTGCTTGAAAAAGTCAAGGATGCCTATGTCCGGGAAAATACCAGGCAATCCCCCCTGATCCCGGCCCGGGAAGAGGAACAGCAGCCGGAACAGCAGGTATCTGATCCCAGGGAAAAACAGATATTGGCCATGATGCTTCACCATCCTGAACTCATTCCCTCAGTGGTTGAGAAAAATGTGGTTCAGGCGTTTTATTCACAACACTTCCGGGATCTTGCCCAAAAGATTATCCAGACACCTGCGGATTCTGAAAATTTCATCACAGCTGTCATGGCAAAGGTGGAAGGGACAGGTGATCAGGAGCTGATTGCATCCATGGCAATGGAAGATTTTTCCGGCACCGAGGATCTCGGTAAAACAGCAGAGATACTTATGGACCGGGTTATAAAGATAAAAAAGAAAACAGATAATTTAATAATAAGCAAAATTATAAGTGCGGAAAAGGGCTGTGATGCTGATGTAATGGACTTGTTGAAACAAAAGCAGCAGGAAATTCAGCAATTGCATAACAGTTAATACTTTTAAGCCTTTGGGAGGCATTATATGGCAGGTAAGACAGACAAGTCTGGAGAGAGTGTGGTGATCAGTAAGAATGAAATGCGAAAACTCATTAAAAAGGGTGAGAAAACCGGTGTTCTCTCTTTTGCCGAAATAAATGATGCAATCTCTGATGATTTAAAATCTTTTGATCAGATTGATGATATTGTGGTTCAATTCCGTGAAATGGGAATTGAACTGGTGGATGGCGACGGTAAGGCCGGAAAAGGTAAAGGAAAATCTCCTGCCAAGGCAAAGGCCAAAAAAACAGCGGCCAAAAAGAAGAAAACAGGTGGTTCCGACAGCGCCGGCGATAAAAAAGAAAAATCAGAGAAAAAAGACCTGTTTGCCCCGAAAAAAGACAGGGCTGACATGGAGTTTGGTGCGGTCACCGATCCGGTGAAAATGTACCTCAAAGAGATGGGGATGGTCACCCTGCTCAGCCGTGAAGGCGAGATTGAAATAGCCAAGAAAATAGAGGTAGGTGAGAGAGATATTCTCCGTGCCATGCTGGATTGCCCCCTGGCGCTGAATACCATTTTCATGTATGGCCAGAAAATGGAAAAAAAATACATGCGCCCCAAGCATGTCCTCAGGGATGTGGATGAAGGTGACGGCGTTGTGGATGAGGTCTCAAAGCAGGAAAAATTCTTGGATTCCCTGACAAAAATCAGGGAACTCCATGAGGAGAGCCAGGGAAAAAGAGATCAGCTTGCAGACATGAAAAAGGGGACCAAAAAGTACGCCAATATCCAGGAAGAGATCTTCAACAACACAGAAGATATTTTTGAACTCCTGAAGCGGTGGCGTTTTGAATCCAATGTGATTGATACCATAGAAAAAAGTATCCGGAACTCCATCGTCTGGTTCGAAACAGTGGATGCGCTTCTTGAGCGCTGCGCCAAGACCTTTAATGTGCGCAAGGACACCATGCTCAAACAGACCAAGAACCAGACCACCTTTGTTAAATGGGCCACTGCCAGAAGCAGCATTACCCGGGACAGGTCCATTGTACTGTACAAGGATATTATCGCGATCCTGAACCAGGTCTCACTGAGGCAGAGCCTTATTAAAGGGGGCGCCGACGAGTTACGTGAGATTACCCGGGGAATTGACAGGGGGCGCAGAAGCGCTGACTTTGCCAAAAGAGAGCTTGTGCGGGCCAACCTTCGTCTTGTGGTGAGCATTGCCAAAAAGTACACCAACAGGGGGTTGCAATTCCTGGATCTCATCCAGGAGGGCAATATCGGACTGATGAAGGCGGTGGATAAATTTGAATACCGCAGGGGGTACAAATTTTCCACCTACGCCACCTGGTGGATACGCCAGGCCATCACCCGTGCCATTGCCGATCAGGCCAGGACCATAAGGATTCCTGTTCATATGATAGAGACCATTAATAAGCTGATCCGGACATCACGGTACCTGGTCCAGGAGATGGGTAAGGAGCCCTCCCCGGAGGAGATTGCCGAAAAGATGGAAATCCCCATTGATAAAGTCCGGCGGGTGCTGAAAATCGCCAAAGAACCCATTTCCCTGGAAACCCCCATCGGTGAGGAGGAGGACAGCCATCTCGGAGACTTTATCGAGGATAAAAAGTTTTCAATCCCCTCTGAGGCTGCCATTGACTTCAGTCTTGCCGAACAGACAAGAAAGATATTGGCTACCCTGACCCCAAGGGAGGAAAAGGTTCTGAGAATGCGGTTTGGAATCGGTGAAAAATCCGACCATACCCTTGAAGAGGTGGGCAAGGATTTTACAGTAACACGTGAACGGATCCGGCAGATTGAAGCCAAGGCCCTGCGCAAGCTGCGGCATCCCACCAGGAGCAAAAAGCTGAAAACCTTTATAGAGAATTAAGGGTTGACAGCCCCGGGGCATTACTATATATATTGCAAGTTTGTTTAGAAGGAGCAACAGAAATAGCGGGCCTATAGCTCAGTTTGGCAGAGCCACCGGCTCATAACCGGTCGGTCCCTGGTTCGAATCCAGGTGGGCCCACCAAATAAACGCGCAGCAATTGACACACCCCGACACAAGGTTTTGCCGATGAATGCGATGGAACAAAAACCGATAAAACCAGAACAAGGACGGCCAGGTCATATATGAATATGCCTGTAAAGCACTACATCCCGAACAGACGACAAAGCGTGGTATCTAACCACGCTTTTTTTATTTCCCGGATACTACCCGGATAATATCAGGACACAGGAAATTAGGATGACTGCCTGCGTACAAGATATCATAGAGGTGTTAAACACCATTGCTCCCTTTGAACTGGCTGAAAAATGGGATAACTCAGGACTCCAGGCCGGGGACAGGACCTGGCCGGTAAAAAGGATTCTCCTGGCCCTGGATGTAACCATGGCCGCCATGGCTACCGCTCAAAAATCAAAATGCGATATGCTGATCACCCATCATCCCCTGGTCATTTCCCCTGAAAAATCCATTGATTTCGGCACCATGCCCGGGGCTGCCATTGAAGTTGCGGCCAGGGAAAAAATTGCCGTTCTTTCCGCCCACACCAATCTGGATAAAGCCAGGGACGGACTAAACGACTACTTTGCCGAACAGCTGGGGATTCAATGTGAATCCCCGTTTTATTCAGATGACAGCGGCTTGGGAGACTCCCGGACCGGAATCGGCCGGCTGGGACGGCTCAGTCAGCCCATGTCCATAGAGCAATTGGTCCGGATGATAAAGCAGAAGCTGAATATCCCGGCCCTCCGCGTTGCAGGTCGCCTGGATCTTGAGGTGGACGCCGTTGCCCTGTGTACGGGGTCAGGCGGGTCTCTCACCGGGCATTTTTTAAACTCCTCCGCCCAGGTGTTTATCACGGGAGATCTTAAATACCATGAGGCCAGAGATATTGAGGCCAAGGGAAAAACCGTCATTGATGTGGGGCATTTCGCATCCGAGCATATTGTAATCGGGCTTTTGAGAAACCGTCTGACCCCTTCTCTGAAGTCCCTGGGCTGTGAAATTGAAATTCAGGATTTCAAGGAAGAAAAAGATCCATTTAAAATAATTTAAGGATAAAGGATATGTCAAAACCAGATATTGCCACCCTTGTGAAACTCCAGGAAGCCGAAACAGAAGTTGTCAGGCTCCAGGAGGTGCTCGAACGTGTTGAAAATGAAAAAAACAAGCTGGCATCCAGGTTGAAGCAGTTTGAAACCGCCCTGAACGAAAATCAGGAAGAACTTGAAAGAGCCCAGAAAGCCTGCAGGGACAATGAGCTGGAAATCAAAACCATTGATGAGCGCATCGTTAAGAGTAATGAAAACCTTCGCAACGTGACCACCAATAAGGAATATCAGGTGTTGCTGAGGGAGGTGGACGATAATAAGAAACGGAAAGATGCCCTGGAAACAGAGTTGCTGGAGTTGATGGACGAGCGGGAAAAATCCAGCGGCATTGTAACTGAAAGCCAGAAAGAGTACCAGATGCTGGAGGAGCAGATCAGGTCCGAACAGGCTGAGATTGAAAAACGGTCCTCTGAAGACCGGGCGCTTTTGAACGAGTATCTGGAACAACAGGAAGAGATCGGAAAAACCCTGGACCCGAAACTCATGGACCGGTTTAGAAGAATATCCAAAATGAACCAGGGATCTGCCGTGACACAGGCAAGTGAGGCTGTCTGCATGGGATGCTTCATGAACATACCGCCCCAGATGTATATTGAGGTACAAAGGGGAAATGAGCTGGTCTCCTGTCCCCAGTGCAGCAGGATTCTTTACTATGGAACTATAAAGTAAAATTTCGGTCTGACCGGAACAAACGATCGCCGGGTGATAATATCACCGGGAGGAAAGTCCGAACACCGCAGGACAGGACGCTCCATAACGTGGAGTCACGGTGACGTGAAGGAAAGTGCAGCAGAGAGTAGACCGCCGGGATACCGGTACCGGTATCCGGGTAAGGGTGAAACGGTGCGGTAAGAGCGCACCAGTTTTCCAGGTGACTGGAAAAGCTTGGTACACCCCGTCCGGTGCAAGACCAAATAGGGAAACGATTGAGGGCGGTCCGTCCGATGTTTCCGGGTAGGTTGCTTGAGGTGTATGGCAACATGCATCCTAGATGAATGATCGTTGACCTGGTTCCGGGTAACCGGGGCAGGTAACAAAATTCGGCTTACGGGCCGGTCAGGCCGAAATTTTTTAACTTGAAGAAGACAGCTATGCTTGAGACCTGTGATATCTCTTTTAAGGAAAAGGCAAATATCTTTTCCTTTGAGTATTTAAAGTGTATTTTATTTATCAGCACCATTGAATCAGACGAGTATATCTTTACAAAAAAGCTCTACTCAAAGCTGATTACAACATCCCACATCCTTGAAGATTTTCTCGATTTTCACGGGGCCAAAAAAAATAAGGACTGGGTGTTTTACAGAGAGCTGAGCGCCACTATCCGTCATCTTTCCCTTGCCTGCTACTCCCAGCGTCACACCCTGAACCGGTTTAAATTCTACCAGCTTGAAAACGGCAACCACGACATGTTCAAGCTTGAAGCACTGGATACCCTGAAGATCATCCAGGATTCCATAAAATTAGCCGTTCCCGTGATCCTGGACGAAGCCAGGCGCCTGGATATTACCATTCCCAAGTCCGGTTACGACCTCAGTTATTTTCCCGGCATATCCTCCACTGAACAGCTGGAGCACAATATTGACGACACCATGGTCAAGACGGATCAGAAAAAAAACCTCACCCGGATTGCCAGTGAGTTCCTTGAGGTCATAAAGGATTTTGAGCAATTTGCCTTTTACGAGCGGTACGACCTTAAAACCATAACCGGGTTGGTGCCGGAAAAGATCAATGAAGTGATCATCCGCAGTTATGAGATGAAGATACACAATATCCAGTCGTCATTTGACTCCTATGTGGTCAGTACCCGGCATTCATCTGAAACCGCTATTTTAAATCAGCTCAGAAGCCATTTTTCAATTGCCTTTCACATCCTTCAGGTCATGGGGCGGCTGCTTCACTTCTATGAGCGTCATCTCTATGATACCGGGCTTAAACATGTGTATAAAAATATGAGTATCGCCTTGTCAGACCTGATTGATCCGGATGTCCTGCTTGACCGGGCCGTAAATTACTGCCTCTTTTATGCGGGTAAATTTCTATCCTCAGGCAAAGAGGTGGCCACCAGGATCCTGAATGAAAATATGGAAACCTCCGAAATAGAGGTGGGGATTCCCAAAGACCGGGGGTTTCACAGCCGGCCAAGCCTTCTTGTGGCGAAAATTGTCCAGCACTATGGGGGAGAGGTTAACCTTCATGTGGGAGAAGACCAGTTTGACGCCTCTTCTGTTCTTGATATCCAGTGGGCCGGGGGTAAAATCAAGAAAGAAGAGATTGAAACGGTCACCTTTACCGGGGATTCCAGGGCCTTGAACGACCTTGTGATCCTGGCCGGGGTCAACTATGGTGAAGATCATATGGGCAAAGGTATTCCGCTGCCAAAAGAGTTAAGCTACCTGATCTAAAGGAGGCGCGAATGGGATCCTGTGAAAACAGCCTGAAGGTCTTTGCCGTGATTGTTGCCGGAGGCAGAGGGCTTCGCATGCAGTCGGACCGGAAAAAACAATATATGGTTCTGGATAAAATTCCGGTGCTGGTCAGGACGCTTATGGTATTTGACCGGCATTTCCGGACGGATGAGATCATCCTGGTCGTACCGGAATCTGATGCGGATTTTTGCCGGCATGACCTGATCGCCCCCTATGAGATAAAGACGCCTCTGCATATCGTTCCGGGGGGAATCACCAGGCAGGATTCAGTGAATAACGGACTGGACAAGGTAGACAAACTTTCCGCCAACCCCAAAACAACTTTAGTATCTGTTCACGACGGGGTCCGTCCTTTTGTTTCCCCTGAACTTGTGGATGCTTGTCTGGACAAGGCAATGGAGACCGGAGCCTGCATTCCTTCGCTTCAGCTCACCGACACCATAAAGATGAGCAAAGGGGGAACCCAGGTCAATGAAACTCTGGACCGGAGCCGGCTTTACAGCGCCCAGACCCCCCAGGTGTTCCGCCTGGACCTGATATTGTCAGCTTTTACCCATGCTGAAGAGACCGGGTTTTCAGGGACCGATGAAGCCTCTGTTCTGGAGCATGCCGGCATACCTGTCCACATGGTTCCCGGTGCCTTGTTCAATATCAAATTAACTACCCCACGGGATCTGGATCTGGCAGATTTCCTGCTGTCGCGAAATCTCTGATTTTCAGACCCTGTAATGGCCGCGAATTGCCTCGGCCAGTCTCTTGGGAAAGGGAACAGCCTCAGCTTTATCGTTGGTGCAGACCAGGTTCAGTTCAACCTGGTTTTTAAGCGTCGTTTTCCCGGTTTCAGGATCCGTGGCGATCATTTTCTGAATAACGCCGAGACTCCGGGCCCGCAGCCATGAAACCCTGGTGAGGACGTGTATTTCCTCACCGTAAAAAACAGGTTTGAAAAAACGGGTGTGCAGTTCAGCAACAGAGAGGTTCAGGCCCTGGTTCATGAGAGAGAGGTAGGAAACCCCCAGGTCAGCTAAAAACCTGTCCCTTGCCTGGTTATACAGGGCAAAGTACTTGCCGTGGTATATACCCCCGCCATAGTCTGTATCAGAGACCTGGGGTACCACCTCAGTCCTATGCCATTTTTCTGTATTCATTGTCTGAGTCCCGGGCATACCGGCTTGTACTCCGCTGCTTGAACCGGCGGCTGAACCAGTGGGTAAATCAGGTGGATCGGTAATTACTTGTTTCATATGCCTTGCAACTTATCGCTTTACTTTATAGGGAATTTGTGCAACATTTTGTCCATGTTTGGCTTTAAAGAATTCGCTTCCATGTGTCAAGCATTTGTTATTGACTTTGAAATAAAGTTACGCATAATAGAACTTTAGAATAAAGTCTCAGCATAATAGAGAAAAATTGCCTGAATTTTACGCTAACCATGCCGGAGGTGCCTCAAATGGCGGAAAAACCCGCAATAAAGATTGGCTATCTGAAAATTACCGATCATCTAATTCTTGGTGTTACAGCTCGGAAACTTGAAAAAGGAATGGAAGAATTCGAGCATTGTACACTTGAACCTGTGGTGAAAAACGGCTGGAACGAAGTAGCAGATGCCCTTGCCGTAAAATCCTTGGATGGTGCTCTTGTCCTGGCGCCTACGGCCATGGACCTGTTTAAATCCGGTGTGGATCTTAAATTACTGCTTTTGACCCACAAATCCGGCAGTATTCTAGTGAAAAACAAAAAGGCCAATATTCAGTCCATTGAAGATTTCGCCGGGAAAACCGTTCTTATCCCCTATCAATTATCCGTTCATAATATGCTGTTTCATAAGCTGCTGTCGGAAAAGGGCTTAAAGCCCGGCCGGGCAACTGAAAAAGATATTGACGTGACCCTTGAGGTAGTGGCGCCTTTCCAGATGCCGGAAGCCCTAGAGTATGACGATGAAGGCGAAATAGGCGGATTTATAGTGGCTGAGCCTTTTGGCTCCCAGGTCATTGCCAAAGGGCACGGGGAAGAGTTTTACCTGTCCAAAGACCTCTGGCCCGGGCATCCCTGCTGTGTCTTTGTCATGCGGACCGAAGTCCTTGAAAAGAATCCGGAAGCCATTCAGGAGATCTGCACGAGTTTTGTCAGATCGGGCCTTGCCATTGATGCTCAGCCGGAGCCGGCCGCCATCATCGGCGGGGAGTTCCTCTCCCAGGATAAAGAGGTTGTTCAGAAGGTTTTGACGGAGCCGCCGGACCGCATCCTTACAGGGGAGTTGTTTCCCAATATTGAAGACCTGGATACCATCCAGAAATACATGATGGATGAGATGAAGATCATGACCAGCCTGATTGATCTTGAGAAATTTATGGACACCCGGTTTGCCAAGGCTGCCGGAGCCAAGTAAATCCCCTTCTCATTCGTATATGCCAGTCAGATAAGCCTGATTCCTTAGAAGAACAGGCTTATTTTGCTGAGTCAATGAACCCGTAAATTTTAGTGATGGCCTTTTCAGCCCACTTAGGTTTTCCCGACAGTGTGGCAACCCCGTCAGCATTCAATCTCTCTGTTGTTTCAGCCGCACTTAACCCCTGGGATTTCAACTCAATAATAATTTTCATCACCGCTGCCTTGTACTTGCCCAGGTCCTGATCCGGGGTAATGTCCGGTTTCAGCGACGGTACCGCTGCTTCCGGCGTATCAACCAGGGCGGACAGGTCATCCATTGGCTGGCCGTCTTGAGAATCCCCGCCTTCTTCAACCAGCGCCCACAGATCATCACCCTGCTCCCCTGATCCTGAATCAGTATCCGGGGAGTCAACCAGAAGGGATAAATCATCAAGTGGCGGAGTACTCTCTGCCGGGGAATCGACCAGAAGAGAGAGGTCATCCAAGGGCAGGGCCTCTTCCACGGGAGGTTCGACCAATAATGACAGGTTGTCGAGATCATCCCGGGCTTCAGGGGACGGGGGCTCTTTTTCAGGTTTATAGTCCACAAGCTGGGACAGGTCATCCAGATCCGCTTCAGCAGGCCCCTGAGACGGGACATCAACAAGGGCGGACAGATCATCAAGTTCCGGAAGGCCTTCATCCACAAGGCTGTACAGGTCGTCTGTCCCGGTGTCCTGAAGGGCCGGCACCTCGTCTACCAGGGCCGACAGATCGTCATCCGGTTCAGGCAGACCGAAATCCTCTTCCAGCAGGTCTTCCAAATCATCCAGGCCGTCACCGGAATCGGTTTCCGATATTGTATCTATCAGCGTTGACAGATCATCAAGCTCTTCCGTGGTCTGGTCTTCAACAAGCATGGACAGGTCGTCCAGATCGAGGCCTTCATCAGGCTCTCCGTCATCCAGCACAATGTCATCAAGGTCAATGGAATCAATCTCTGTATCCATCCCGCCGAGGTCACCGGGCGAAACTTCCGTGCACGCGTCAAACATATCTTCCAGGTCAAGATCATCTATATCAAGATCATCTGCCCCCCGGTCATCCAACTCCGGGCCGCCAGGGGTAAAATCATCTGTTTCCAGATCCTCCGGAGTCAACTCCGCCGGTTCCATACTTCCGTTTATGCCGGCGTGGCTGTCCGGTGTTTCCGGCAGGTCTTCGCTCAGGTCAACCTCGTTCATGGTGAGAGCATGGGCTGCCTGGCCGGCAATCTCCATGGTCTCATTGTCAACAGCCCTTTGCCGGTTCATCTCCTGAAGCGCTGCCGCAATATTGTTCATGGCATCGGCTTTTTTCTCTTCAGCCTCAGCCCTCTTTTCAATGGCTACCGCTTTTCTCTCTTCAGCTTCAGCCCTTTTTTCATGGGCCCTGGCAATCCGGTTCTGATGGCCTTTGATATCCTGGAACAGGTCCTGGATAAATCCCAGGGCATCCTTGCTCATGCGGATATCCCTTTCCTCTGGTGTATGATTTCCCGGTCCGGTCCCGGCGGGGTGACTATCTGCCGGATCTTTATCTGCCGGGTCTTTTGCCAGGATCTCTTCGATCTGGGAGGGGAGCATACCCCCGTCAAGCAGATCCCGGATTTTAAACATCACTGGAATGGATAACGGCGAATAGAGATGATCTCCATTGATTCGGTCAAAGGGAAGCCATTGGCTGAACCGTTTTAGAATGAACTTGACAGTGGCCCTGCCTACATCCAGTTCTTTGATGAGGTCATCAATGCTTAAGGTATTCGCCTGGGTCATTTTATCCTCTCTGTTTAGTGCTGGTCTGTTTAACCCTGTTGTTCTCTGTTTTATTAACCGGTGCCTGACCGTCAGGTAACCACCGGATCTCCGGTTTATTTATACCGGACCAGCGGTCTCTTCCTTCCGGTTATCCGCTGATAGGATTCATCCGGATATCCCAGCGCAATAACTGCATGGGTTTTCTCCGATCCGGGAATACCAAGTTTTTTCTGGATGGACCGGTCTGCCTTCATGGCTTCCACTGCAAACCCGATCAGGCATGTGCCAAGCCCCATGGTATGGGCGCCCAGCAGGATGTTGCCGGCCGCAAGCATGGCATCTTCCTTGGGGCAGCTTGCATCCGGGGCAGCACCCACAAGGATGCAGGCGGTGGCACCGTGGAAAAGCCTGTCCCTGTTATGGTGCTCCATTTCGTACATAGCCTCTTTTACGGATTCGTAATACTCCTTGTAATATGCGTCCAGCGCCTTGTATCCCACAAGGCTGAGGCCCTTTCTTAAAACAGGGTTTTCCGCCTTTTTATTGAGGCCGGTAAAAAACTCCTTTACCAAGTCCCCGAATTCCAGTACCGCCTCCCGGGTTGACATACAGGTAAAGGTCCACTCCTGGCTGTTGGTGCCCGAGGGCGCAAGACAGGCAAGTTTAACCAGGTCTTCAAGAACATCGGTTTCAACCGGTTTTTTCTTAAAGTTTCTGCAGGATCTCCTGGAGGCCATTACCCGTGCAAGATCCCCCGGCCCGAATCCGCCAAAGGGAAGCCAGTCATGGTCCAGTGAAAAGGAGGTAAACTCAGTCATTGAGGTATCCAGGGCTTTAACCGTTATTGCACCGCCGGGACAGACAGCCGCACAATGCCCGCAGGACAGCGATTTGTCTCCGACAACCCTGGCGATGCCGTTCTCAACCGACAAGGTTTCGGAAGGACATACCCGCACACAGCTTCCGCATCCGGTACATTTTTCAGGATCAACAACCGTGGTCACTATTCTACTGTTCATCAACAGATCCAAAATCTCAGGTTAAATACTGTATTGTTATCATAAAATTAGGAATCGAGAAAGCGTTTATCAACCCGGCGGCATTTGGCACAATCGCCAGGACTATTATCGTTTGACAGTGATTTTTTTAGTTGTTATATTTCTTACTAAGATATCGTATCCAAAGACGCTAAACCCAAAACAACCCGAAATAACGTATCCCGGAAACTCGGTATTTTCCGGGCAAACTAATTTACGAATTCCAACCAAATAGAACTGGCAGCATTCGCCTCCTTGCTGCCCAGGGGAGGGTAAAATGGCCAAAACAGCAGATCCCAAATCTTTAGTCTACCATGTTGATGCCGTAAAAAAAGGCGAGCGGGTTTTTGAGGACGCCTTCCAGGGGGTGTCCAGGATGATTCTGGACGCCGGGATCCGGAAGGTGACGGTAAAGGGGAAAACCACCTATCAGTTTGACCTGTTCAGCCAGGGAAAGAAACACCTGGTGGGGATGTATGATGAAATCAACTCTTTTGTTTCATTTGTAAAGGATGCATCTGAAGGCGGCTCGTCCCGTGAGATGGCCTATGTTCTGGTCGGGGAACCGGGGAACGGTAAAACCTTTTTTGTGGAATATCTCTGTGCCCGGTACCGCGAATTTTTATCCATTGACCGGAACCGGAAGTATACCTTTAAATTCAAAAACCTGGATAAAATCGGGGGATATGGCAACATACAGACCATTGAGTCCCAGACTTATGAGGATCCGATGATCCTTGCCATGAGTTTTAAGGAGACCAGGGACGAATCAATGACCTATATGGCCAAGCGGTTTAAGTTCAAGGCCAAGGAGGTTGAGGAACTTTACGACAAGTATCGTCCCATGGGTGCCTGTTCAGCCTATATCTGGAATCAGATCCGGGAGTTCTGCAACAATGATCCGGCTAAAATGACGGGCTTTATTGAGATAACGCCGGTGCCCTTAATTGAGAGTCTGGGCACCATTACCGGAAAGTATCCTGCCAAGGACAAGATTACCTCTTCAGCTGTGGATCTGATGGGTGAGGAATCCATCCAGCGCCTGCTGCACATCTCCGATTCCAACAACCCGTACCGGTTCGACCTTCGGCGCGGGGCGCTTGCCCGGGTGGCCGGCGGCGGAATTCACTTTTCCGATGAGATATACAAAAATAAAAAGGATTTGGTCCAGGTTTATCTGGGGGTTATCCAGAACCGCATGATCGAACTTGATGGGTTTAAATGGCCCATTGACACCCTGATTATCGCCACCTCCAACAACTCCGAATTCAACACCTTTTTATCAGAGCGGGAGGAGGCACCCATCGTTGACAGGTGCAGGATCTGCTATGTGGCCCATAACACCGATTACAAGATCCAGAAAACCCTTACCGAATACGCCATCGGCACTGATGTGAAACGGTCCCTGGACCAGGAGATCCTTCACCAGGATCCTAATCTGAACTATGCTGCCTCGGCAGCGGTTGTACTGACCCGCCTGCCCAGGTCCGAGAAACTCACGCCTGTGGAAACCATGAAACTGGCTGCCGGGGAGGTGGCCGGCGAAAAGAGCCTTAAAACCCTGGCAGAGCTCATTGACCTGCTCAACCAGGACACGGAGATCACCAAACGTTTCGGTCAGAAAGGGCTTGGCCAGAGAAATTTAGGACGGGCTGTCCAGCTGCTTCTGGAAAGTTCGGAAACCAACGACGGCAAGTGCATGTTTGCCCTGGATATTTTCAATGCCCTGGAAAGGATCGTTCTGGATTATGTCCAGGAACCGGCGGACCGGACCAAGTTCATGGAAGACCTGAAGATCGCCAGGGGCCTGTACAGGGAAAAGATCATGACCGAGATGTTCAACGCCTACATGGACGAACCCCTGGCCATTAAAAAGGATGTCCTCAACTATGTGAACATGATCATCGGTGTGGATGCCGAACACCTCGGGCCTGATATGATGTGGAAATATAAGGATCCCCAGACCGGTGAGCTGAGGGCGCTCAAGATTGATGAACGGTACATTAAAAATGTCGAAGAACGGCTGGGGCTGAAAACCGAAGAGCAACGGGCCTCTTTCAGGAACTCCATCAGAAAGATATACGGCCAGAAGCTTTCCGTGGATACCAATTACGACTTTATGGACAACCTGGAACTGGTCAAGGCCATTACCGATGTACGGCTTAAATCCGATATTGCAGGGGCTGGTTCCCTTATCGGCGCCCTTGCCAACAGGACCAACGAGGAAAACCAGAAGCTCTATGACCGGATGATATTTACCATGGACGAAAAACTCGGTTATTGTCCCACCTGTGCCCAGAAGACCATTGAATATTTCTGCAGCCAGGAGGATGACAAATAAAAACCCATAGGGGGACGCGATTATGATAACCCTTGATGAACTTCTTGAGCGGGACAGACAGCGGGAAGAAGACGGGTTTAAGCGCAAAATCCGGATCGGTCGTATTGTAAAGCCCGGTACCGGTGGCAAGGAAAAGATTATAGTGGTGCCCACCACAGTAGAGGAAAAGCTTATCCACGATGAGGTAAACCTTGACCAGGAACCCGGAGAGGGAGAGCCCTCCGGCGGTACCGGTGACGGAGAAGAGGGGGAGATCATCGGTGAACAGCCGGTGAGGCCCGAAGAGGGCGAAGGTGAAGGAGAGGGCGGAGGAGAAGGTCCCGGTGAAGGGGAGGGCGGAGAACATGAGCTGGAGTCCAACGCCTATGAACTGGGCAAGGTCTTGTCCCAGGATTTTGAACTGCCCAATCTTCAGGACAAGGGGAAAAAACGGACCCTGGCCCGGTATGTTTATGAACTCACAGACAGGAATAAAGGGGTGGGCCAGATTTTAGACAAAAAAGCCACCCTTAAGCAGATTGTCCAGACAAATATCGCTCTGGACAGGATTCCGGATGTGTCGAATATCGATCCCACCAAGTTTCTGGTCTCCCCCCAGGACATGGTCTACAGGATATTATCCCGTGAAAAGGATTATGAATCCCAGGCCCTGGTCTTTTTTCTGAGGGACTATTCCGGGTCCATGGGCGGGAAAGTGACCCAGACCGTTGTCTCCCAGCATGTAATGCTCTACTCATGGCTTATGTACCAATATGACAAACAGGTGGAAACCCGGTTTATCCTCCATGATACAGAGGCAAAGGAAGTATCGGATTTTTACAAGTATTACTCTTATAAAGTGGCCGGCGGTACAAAGGTGTTTTCAGCTTTTAAGCTGGTCAATGATATTGTTGAGAGGGAAAACCTGGACCGGGATTACAATATCTATGTCTTCCACGGCACGGACGGGGACGACTGGGACAAGGAAGGCACCCAGACACTGGCTGAAATCGAAAAGATGATGCGGTATGTGGCCCGCATCGGTATTACAATTGTTGAGCACTCCTATGTGGGTGCCAAGCAGACAGAGGTTGAAAAATATCTGAAAAATTCAGGTATTCTCAAAAAGTACCAGGACCACATCAAATTGGATATCATGGGTGAGGATGTGGATGATTCAAGAATCATCCAGGGGATAAAGCATATTATTGCCTGACCCCTGCCGCTGAACCGTTTCCCAAACCCGAAGCCGGCCGGAAAAAGCCTGCTGTAACTGCGGATGATGTGAAAAGAAAGGCAGCTTATGGAACTCGTCAGTCAACATGTCAAAAAGATCATGGAAGAGTGCAAGGTCAGGGCCCGGGATGCAGGGCTTACCTTTGATGACGAAACCCTGGAATATGTTGTAACCAACCGGGATATGATCGAACTCAGTCCCAAGATCATGATTCCCACCCTTTATGACTATTGGGTCCACGACGTCAAGGTATTGTCCGGAAAAGGCATGTATGAAGCCTATCCGTCCAACCCTTACGAAACCGTTATCAATACCCGTCCGGCCATTTCTTACTATAATGACAATAATCCGGACTGGCTGAACGTGATGATTTTTTACCACGTTCTGGGGCATATTGATTTTTTCCAGAACAACCTGTTCTATAAAAACACCTGGGATGTGGATCTCACCGGCCAGGCATTGGCGGACAAACGCTTGATTGCCCAGTTGCGCAGCGAGATCGGGCGGCGCTGGGTGGATTATGTCATTGAGTTTGCCCGGGGGATAGATAACCTGGTGGGCTACCAAAATGAATTGGACCGCGCCTTCAGGTCTGAAAAGCGGCACCGGATGACCCGGTCTGATTTTTACTTTGATGTCTTTCTGCAAAAAATGAAGAATGTGAGTCACAATCATTATTTAAAAGAGATCAGCAGGTACAACGATTCCAAAAAAAACGGGGATGATTTTTACGAGCTTGTCGTCAGTCAATACCCCGAATTTGAAGAACTGTACAAAAAAGCCCTGGCAGTAAAGGATCCCGCACGGCTGGACGTGATGGAGTACATCATCCAGCACTCCCCCTTTCTGAGGGCGGAAGAGAACAAGTGGATGAAGTCCGTGATTCAGATTGTCAGAAATACCTCCCTCTATTTCCAGCCCCAGATCCGGACGAAAATCATGAATGAAGGATGGGCAAGTTATTGGCATGAGTACCTGTTCATGCGGGATGACCGCATCTGCGGACACGAGGCAGACTATGCCAAAATCAATGCCGGGGTCACTGCCATGCCCAAGGTGGGGCTCAACCCCTATGCCCTTGGTATGCGCTTGTTTCAGCACATTGAAGATATGGAAGACCGGGGCTGTTACTCCTTTGATTATTTCTCACTTAAGGACGAGGTAAAGAAAAAGAAGTATGATACGGCAAAGGGAACCGGTCAGGACCAGATATTCAAGGTAAGGGAAAGCCTTGAGGATTTCAACTTTATCAACAAGTTTGTTGACCAGGAATTTCTGGATAAGCACAAGCTTTTTGTCACGGGAAAGCGGTTCAACCAGAAGCGGATGTCCTGGGTATACTATATAAAGTCAAAGAAGGCCGGCGATTATAAGGAAATGGTTATCAATACCCTCTACCATCCGCCGGAGGTTTACGTGGATGTTGAAAAAAGCAGGGACGGAATCCTCTACCTGGACCATCAGTTCGAAGGCAAGCCCCTGAAGACGGATTATATTGAGAACACCATGGTGGGCATTGAGTACCTATGGGGCGGACCCATTCACCTTGAGACCAGTGAACCGGTGGCAGGGGCGCCCACTGAAAGCACCTATACAAATTTCTGGGACCCGTCTTCAGCATCAGGTGCCGCACCGCCGCCACAGCCTAAAATTAAATGGAAGCGGATGCGTTACGTGATGGAAAACCGAAAATTGACTAAGCGGGAGATATGAGCCATGGATACCAAGTCACCAACATCTGAAGACTCTGCTGCTGAATCCGTAGGCCAGGCCCTTGATTTTCTGGAGCGAAATATCCAGGATTACCAGCGGTTAAAACCGGTTCCGTTTCAGGAGTTTCTCAATATCACCACGGAAAACCCCTCAAGGGTGTTGAGAAATATCTTTCAATCCTTTCACGATATGATCAAAAGCTATGTGGATGAGATTGATCCGTCAGTGGCCGAAGATCTTGACCGCCTGAGCGTGACCAACTATGACTGCACCCGTCTGTTTGTTGAAGATTCGAGCAATCCTTATTTTCCGGACATGCTCTTTGCCAACCGGTTTATGAAACAGATGGAGTATCTTCGCCACGGCGCCCAGCAGAACCGCATCTACGTATTTTACGGTCCCCACGGCTGCGGAAAGAGCACCTTTTTGAATAACCTGCTCAAAAAGTTCGAGCAGTACTCCAATACCGAGGAGGGGCTGAGGTATGAGGTTGTCTGGCGCCTGAATATTAAAAAGCTCAAGGGGGCTGATAAGTCGGTGATGAGCCTGTCGACCTTTGAGAAGCTGATCCAGTACATTGAACCGGAAAATGAGGGTAAAAAAACAATTTCTCCCCATGATATGTCTTTTGATGATGAAGATCAGGAGTATATTGAGGTGCCCTGCCTTTGCCATGATAATCCATTTCTGGTAATCCCGAAGGATCAGCGGAGAAGTGTGCTGGACGAGCTTATTAAAAATGACGAGTTCAAGTGGAAGCTGTTTACCGAAAAACAGTATGAGTGGGTTTTCAAAGAAGAGGTCTGCACAATCTGCTCCTCCATTTATCATTCCCTGATGGAACGCCTCGGCAGCCCGACAGCGGTTTTTGATATGCTCTATGCAAGGCCCTACCATTTTGACCGGCGTATCGGCAACGGGATCTCGGTGTTCAACCCGGGAGACAAACCCCTGAGGCGGAACTTTATCCTCAACCAGATGCTCCAGGGAAGGCTCAATGCCCTTTTCCAGGATTCCAATGTGATCAATTACCTGTACTCCAGTTTTGCCAAGATCCATAACGGGATCTATGCGCTGATGGACATTAAGTCCCATAATGTGGAGCGGATGGTGGAACTGCACAATGTCATTTCGGAAGGCGTTCATAAGGTTGAAAACCTGGAAGAGCGGGTGGATGCCCTGTTCTTTGCACTGATGAACCCGGAGGATAAGCGGAATCTGAGGGATTTCCCCTCTTTTGAAGACCGGATTCAATATATTGACATTCCCTATGTTCTGGATGTGAACACGGAGGTGAAAATCTACCTGAACATATTCGGGCGCCATATTGAGGGCAGTTTTCTTCCCATGGTATTGGAGAATTTTGCCCGTACCATTCTCTGCACCCGGATCGGTAAAAAATCCCTGGCCCTGGAAGAGTGGATAAAGGATCCGAAAAAATATCTTAACTATTGTGACGATAAAATGTCGCTTTTGAAAATGGAGATTTTTTCGGGTAACATTCCAAAGTGGCTGGATGATGAGGACACAAAGGCCCTGGATAAAAAGATGCATAAAAAGATCATTGCAGAATCGGAAATCTACGGCAAGGAGGGGTTGTCAGGCAGGGATTCCATAAAGATATTTGATCAGTTTTACTCACAATATGCCAAAGAGGACCGGCTTATCGGCATGCCGGATCTGTGCACTTTCTTTAAAAAGATGGATGACCAGCCCAAGAAAATCATCCCCCAGGGTTTTTTATCCTCTTTGCTGCGCATGTATGATTACAGCATACTCCAGCAGGTCAAAGAATCCCTGTACTACTATAATGAGGATCAGATTGCCAAGGATATCCAGAATTATATTACAGCGGTAACCAATGAACTCAACTCCATAGTCAAGTGTATTTTTACAAAGGAAGAGATCCATGTGACCGAAGCCTTTTTAGAGAGTATCGAAAACCGGCTCCTGTCTGATAAGGCAGACAAAAAACAGCGGCAGGAAATGAGAATTGACGTGTTAAAGGAATTTACCACCCTGACCCTGTCCCACGAGATCATGATAGAGGGTAAGGATATCGTGGAAACCAGGCTGTTTCAATCCCTTTACGATCGTTACGTTCATAACCTGAAAAAACGGGTGCTTGAACCCTTTATCGCCAATGAAAATTTCAGGAACGCCATTAAGGATTTTGATACGGAGAATTTTAAGACCCATGACAAAAGGATCAAACGGGATGTCAAGTTCCTCATGGACAACCTTTCGTCAAAATTCGGCTATACCCAGCAGGGCGCCAATGAGGTCTGTATCTATGTTATTGACAACGATCTTGCCAACAAGTTCAAGGATGCGTGATCACAGGTCTTTAAATAATGGGTGTTCTCCTCATTTTGTCCTTGCTTCTTTGGGTGACTTCATTTAAATCAGGGGTGGTTGTAAGGAAACCTGTAGATTTTTCATAAAAATTACCCCCGGATACCCATGACAGATTCATTTATTCAGCCCCTGGTAAACGCAAAGCGCAGTATTATCACCGTTCGCGGTGACGGATCCCATAAAGCCTATGTTACTGCAAAGCTTTTTTCAACCCTGGATCATCCCCTGGTGGTGGTTCTGCCGGATCCGAAATCTGCCAGGGTGTTTCTGGATGACCTGGCCTTTTTCATGCCCGGCAATGACGAACGGATCATCTATTTTCCCGGGTATAATATCCTGCCCTTTAAATCCCTGTCCTATCACAGGGAAACCTCCACTTCACGTCTGGCAGCCCTGTCTAAAATAATCGAAACCGGAACCGCCGGGTACCTCCTGGTCACCCATGTGGATACCCTTCTTCAGAACCTGATTCCCCGGCAGGTTATTTCGGACGTCAGCGAACTTGTTATGGCCAATGAGGAAGTTGACAGGGACGGACTGGTGGAGAACCTTGAGGCTGGCGGATACAGCCGGGTCACCCTGGTTGAAGACCCTGGGGAGTATGCTGTCCGGGGCGGTATTCTGGATGTGTTCTCACCCGGTGAGGAAAAACCGGTCCGCATAGAATTTTTCGGGGATCTTGTTGAATCCATCCGCTACTTTTCTCCCTTTACCCAGCGGGGAACCAAAGAGCTTTCCGAGACCATTATCGTACCGGCAACAGAAGCCGTGATTTCAAAGGAGGCCCTCCCCCATGTACTTGCCAGGCTCAGGCAGGCAGGGACCCGGGCCGGACTGTCAGCAGCCCACGTCAGGGAGTATGTGACCGAGACCCGCGAATTCGGCAGGTTTCCCGGTATAGAAAGCATGCTCTCCATTGTATATGATCACCTGGACACCCTGTTTGACTACCTGCCGGATCAGACCACCTTTCTCATGGATGATCCGGATCTTCTTAAATCAAAGGCAGACGAGTTTAAAACCAAGGCCCGCCTCAACTTTGATACGGTGACCCGGGAAAACAGGCTTTGCGTAACACCTGATTCCCTCTACCTGGACTGGGAGCAGGTAAACCAAAAGGTGCTGTCGTATCAGTCCCTTGCCTTCAAATCCGTCGTGCTTGAACCGGAAAGGGCCGATGCACTGGTGGTTGAATTCCCCTATGCGGATAATCTTGACCTGACTGCTCAGCTTCGGGGGCAGAGCAAGGCTGATACCCCTCTGGCACCTCTGGTTGAATGGATTGAAGACCACAGACAGGATAAAAAGGCTGTGCTTTTTGTGGTCAGCCAGGATTCCCAGGCCAAGCGCCTGGTATCCCTGCTTGCCCCCTATGGGATTGAGCCTGCAGCCCTGAAGGACTTCTCGGGTTTCGGGGCTGAAAAAACCGGCATATTTTTTACCCTAGGCAGCCTGAGTTCGGGTTTTGTGCCCGGCCGGGAAAATATAGCCCTTGTTACGGAAAATGAAATCTTCGGTAAAAAAAGGATCCGGCGGCATAAAGCAGCCCACAGGAACCTTAAAACGGAGTTCATTGCCCCTGAAGAGTTAAAAAACGGGGATATTGTGGTTCACCTGGAACACGGGGTCGGGCAGTACGAAGGGCTGTGCAGCCTGACTGTCCAGGGGATCTCCCAGGACTTCCTTCTTATCATCTATCAGGATAACGACAAATTGTACCTGCCCGTGGACCGGATGGAGATGATCGGCAAGTATATCGGGGTGGACGGCTATACACCGGTACTGGATAAGATCGGTTCCAAGGCCTGGGTTAAATCCAAGGCAAAGGCAAAGGCCGAGGTTGAAAAAATGGCGGCCGACCTTCTGGATCTTTATGCAAAACGGCGGGTAAACAAGGGGTTTTCCTTCAGCCGGCCGGACAACTACTATAATGATTTCGAAGCCTCGTTCCCCTATGAGGAGACCCGGGACCAGCTCCGGGCCATTGACGATGTCCACCTGGATATGGAAAAGGATACCCCCATGGACCGCCTGGTTTGCGGGGATGTCGGATACGGGAAAACGGAAGTTGCCGTCCGTGCCGCATTCAAAGCCGTGAACGACGGAAAACAGGTGGCCCTGGTGGTACCCACCACTATTCTGGCAGAGCAGCATCTGGCAACTTTCAGGGAGAGATTCAAAAATTACCCGGTGGATATCCAGTGCCTGTCAAGGTTCCGCACAAGAAAAGAGCAGACCGATATTCTCAAACGGACCGCCTCGGGCCAAGTGGATATTGTCATCGGCACCCACCGTCTCCTCCAGAAGGATGTTAACTTTAATGCCCTGGGCCTGCTGGTCATTGACGAGGAGCAGCGGTTCGGCGTCAGGCACAAGGAGACCCTGAAAAAAAAGCGGAGTGCCGTGGATGTCCTGGCCCTTACCGCCACACCCATTCCCAGGACCCTGCACATGTCCCTTACCGGCATGCGTGATATCTCTGTAATTACCACTCCGCCCGCAGCACGTCAGCCGATCATCTCCTATATCTCCAAATACGAAGATGCCATTATTAAGGATGCGGTCCTGAGGGAGCTTTCCAGGAACGGTCAGGTCTTTTTTGTCCATAATAATATTAAGACCATATTCAAGACTGCCGAGAACCTTAAGACCATCGTGCCGGAGGCAGAGATTGGGGTGGCCCACGGCCGGCTGTCCGAATCTGAGCTGGAAAAGGTGATGCTCCGGTTTATAAACAGGGAAATCAATGTATTGGTCTGCACTACCATTATTGAATCCGGCCTGGATATCCCCTTTGCCAATACCATGATCATCAATAAGGCAGAACGCTTCGGCCTGTCCCAGATTTACCAGCTCAGGGGGCGGATCGGAAGGGGGGACAACCAGGCCTATGCCTATCTGTTTATCTCGGATGAGTCCAGGCTGTCCAAGGATGCCAAAAAGCGCCTCTCCGCCCTGATGGAGCACAAGGACCTCGGCTCCGGATTCCAGATTGCCATGAAAGATCTTCAGATACGCGGTGCAGGCACTGCCCTGGGGGCATCCCAGTCCGGCCATATTGCAGCTGTGGGCTATGACATGTTCCTGAAACTGCTGGACCAGGCTGTGAAGGATATGAAGGGGGAGGATGTACTGGACCCCTTGGATCCGGAGATCAACGCCAGCATGTCCTCGGGCTTTCCGGAGGATTATATAGAGTCGGTGGAACAGCGCCTGACCCTGTACCGAAGGTTGTCACGCCTGTCAAATGTTTCCGATATTGCCGATATGAAAAAGGAACTTCTTGACCGTTACGGAAAATTGCCCAAGGCTGCAGAAAATATGCTTCTCAAAATCATGCTCCGGGTGTATGCCATAAAGGCAGGCGTCAAGCGTCTGGATGTGTCCCCCAATACCCTGACCATGGCCTTTTCTCCTGCCCATATGCCGAAGGACCTGGCCCGGGTGGGTGCGGCACTGGACAGGATTGCCGACTATAAATTCGTAAAAAAAGAGAGTATCCGGATTCAGTTGGGCAGGAAACGGAACAATATCTCAAGGGCGCTGCTGGAAACAAAGAACATATTAAAGGCTATTGCCTGAGACCCCGGTTGAGTAAAGGAAATACGTCTATGTCCCACATTGATAATGACAGCAGGAAAACCTGGCGGCTGTTTATGATTAACATCAGCCTTATTATCATTTTATTCCTGTCAGGTATATTCCTGGGATTTGTGCTCACAACCAATCGTATCATCAAAGACCAGATGTACAGCACTGCCCGCTCTCACTTTAGAAACATCGTTTTGACGCGGAGATGGAATGCCGATCACGGCGGGGTCTATGTGGAAAAAAGGGCGGGTGTTGTTTCCAACCCCTACCTTGAGAACCCTGATATCACAACCGTTGACGGTAAGGTGTATACCAAAAAAAACCCGGCTTTAATGACCCGTGAGATATCCGAATATGCCAGGGAGGCCGGGGATTTTATCTACCATATCACCAGCCTTAATCCCCTGAACCCGGATAACCGCCCTGATGATTTTGAAAAAAACGCATTGGAAATGTTTGAAGGTGGCAGCAGGGAGTTTACTGAAAAAAAACAGGTGGGCGGTAAAACCATATTCAGGTATATGGCCCCGCTTTACGTTGAAAAAGCCTGCCTGTCCTGCCATGGAAAACAGATGTATAAAATCGGTGATGTAAGGGGAGGCATCAGTGTCACCTTTGATATCTCAAACATCCAGAAAGATCTGAAGATAAACAAGATTTTGATCGGCGTTGCAAGTTTGATCACCGTGTCGATATTGATCGCCATTTTTTACTTTATGGTGTCTAGGGTGGCGAGAAAGCTGAGATCCGCCCACCGGACAATAGAATTGATGGCCATTACAGATGACCTGACCCGGCTTTATAACAGAAGGTATTTTTATACCTGCCTTGGAAGGGAGCTAACCCGCGCACAGCGGTATGGCCGTTCCATCAGCCTTTTAATGCTGGATATTGACCATTTTAAAAGGGTCAACGATAATTACGGTCATAAGGCCGGGGATCTTGTCCTGCGCGGAGTGGCCGATATGGTGAAAGTCATAAACCGGAAAACAGATGTGGTTGCCCGCTACGGCGGAGAGGAATTTACCGTTATCCTGCCGGAGGCGGATATTGGTGCGGCTGTTGAATGTGCTGAGAAAATCCGGCAGGAAGTTGAAGCTTATATCTTCCGGGTTCAAAACGGCCAGGTTCTTCAGGTGACGGTCTCTATCGGTGTCTCTTCTATCAATTTCTTTGATAAAAAAATGCAGATCCCGGTGGGAGAACAGATGGAAAACTATTCAGCAGATATTGTTGAAATGGTAGATCAGGCTCTCTATGAAGCCAAGGAATCAGGAAGAAACCGGGTGGTTGTCAAAGAGTCGTAACCGGGTCCGAGGATGCCCGGGGCAGCTCACCATGACCAATCCGTGTGTTTTCGCCGTCCTCACGGCACTGCGGAATTCTTCGGGTGTCACCGGACGGGATAAGGTGTTATTTTGCCATGCTTTGCCCACAGGGTGATACTGGGACATGATGTTTACCCGGGTCTCCGGGCTGATTTCCCTTGCCAAAAAGGCCATAATCTCTCCGGTGCCGGCAAAATCCCCGGGCATGACCAGGTGGCGTACCAGAAGCCCTTTCTGCGCAATCCCGTTTTCATCCAGTGCCAGGTCCCCCACCTGCCGGTGCATAACCTGCAGCGCCTTTCTGGCCACCTCCGGGTAATCAGGGGCATTACAGGCTGTTTCTGCAGCCACGGGATCCCAGAATTTAAAATCCGGCATGTAGATATCGATGATACCGTCCAGCAGCTTAAGGGTTTCAGGCAGGTCATAGCCTGAGGTGTTGTAAACCAGGGGAATGGCCAGCCCCATATCCAGCGCGAGATCAATTGCTTTTAAAATAAAGGGGGTCACATGGGTGGGAGTAACAAAGTTAATGTTATGGCATCCCTTATCCTGGAGAATAATCATGGCCCGGGCGATCTGGTCCGGTGAGGCAGGTTCTCCGTCTCCCTGAATGCTGATGTCCTCATTCTGGCAGAAACAACAGCCGAGGCTGCAGTGACTGAAAAAAATGGTGCCGGACCCCATTGTTCCGGACAGGGGCGGCTCTTCTCCAAAATGGGGCATGTAGCCGTAAACCACAGCCTGGTCAGTGGTTTTGCAATACCCGGTTTCATTGCGGATCCTGTCCGCCCCGCAGTTTCTCGGGCAGAGTGTGCAGCAGGACAGTCTCTGGTATGCCCCAGGCAATTGCCGTTTAAGCCTCTCTTTTTTTATTCTGATTTCCTTGCGGGTATGCATGGGGTTTCTTTTTGGCATAATAGTGATCCTGAATTAATAAAATACAAATTTTTCTTTATCTTTCCAATGAGTTTTATATAATATCACTAATATTTTGATCTTTTTTTATTTCGTCATGCTTGCCTTTATTAATTCCAAGGAATCGTAAAAGGAGCATTCATGATCCCCCAATCCTTATCCAGATTCATTCCAAAGCACCGGCAACTGGTGCTGAATAAATTTATCCGGATTTTGAAACAGGAGATGATTCCCCTGGAGATAATAGATCCCGGGGGCCGGACCTGGGCAACCGCAGCCAAGGGTATCCGCCATCGTCTCATGATCAGGGACCAGCGGTTTTTCAACGCCTTGATTTCACCCGATGCCTTTTCCCTTGGAGAGGCCTATATCAAGGGGTATTTTGATGTAACGGGCAATATCAGGGATCTCTATGAAATGGTCTGCCACAAGCTGCTGAGCACAGACCAGCCCCAGCAGCCCCAGCGTATATCCGCTTTTTTATCCGGTCTTGCCGAAAGGTTCTTTGCCGGGT
This sequence comes from Desulfobacterales bacterium, assembly GCA_022361395.1. Taxonomy (GTDB): domain Bacteria; phylum Desulfobacterota; class Desulfobacteria; order Desulfobacterales; family Desulfobacteraceae; genus Desulfobacter. The sequence goes on from JAKSAX010000116.1 coordinate 36,205, forward strand.
CATTCCCCCGCATCAGAAAAAGGGAAAAAGAGAATATTGAGTACCACTACGATATCCCCGGTGAGTTTTACCGGCTGTTTCTCGGTAAGACCATGGGCTATACCTGCGGATATTACGCAGGTGCCGAAACCTCCATGTCCGAGGCCCAAAATGAAAAGATGGATATCATCTGCCGTAAGCTGAGGCTGAAACCTGATGATCATCTTCTGGATATCGGATGCGGCTGGGGGAATTTTGCCGTGTACGCAGCCAGGCATTACAAGGTACGTGTCACCGGAATCACTTTAAGCAGCGAACAAAAATCCTATGCAGATCAGTGGGTGGCCGAAGAAGGTCTGGCCGGCCGGGTAAGCATTGAAATTCTCAACTACCGGGATCTTGACGGCCGGACATTTGACAAGATCTCCTGTGTGGGCATGTCCGAACACGTGGGCCAGGCCAATATGAGAAGTTTCTATAAGATTATTTACCGGAGCCTTGCACCGGACGGCCTGTTCCTGCAACACACCATTACCACTAATGTCCTGCGGAAAAAGGGGCACAACAACAAGTTTCTGGACACCTATATGTTTCCCGGGGGAGAACTCATGTTCCAGCAGGACCTGATTGACCAGGCCTGCCATACCGGATTCGAGCTCTTGAACGCGGAGAATTTCAGGCCCCACTACGTTAAAACCCTTGCCGACTGGATTGCCCGCATGGAAAATAAGAGGGAAAAACTGCTGGCCATTGTTCCTGAAAGTATATTCCGGATTTACCATGTGTTTTTCATAGGTTCCCTGATCTCTTTTCGGGAAAAGGAAATCGCCCTGTTTCAGAACCTGTTCCATAAATCCGGGCCTGATACCAGGGAAACCAAGTATTTTAAAACCCCTTTTTCAAGACATGAAAGATCCATTATCTGATTTCCGCACATTTGAACGCCGGATTTTCAGGCGGCGTAATGTGCTTGCCTGCCTGCTCTCCTTTTCAAGGAAACTGATGCAGGCCAGGCAGGCCGGACTGATATACGGAACCGACGCCTCACTCTCCCATTTCCTGCCGCCGGGCCGGTGGGACCGGGGGGTGATGGACCGGTTTTCAGGCAGGGGAATCCGGGGACTGGTTTTCAGGTTTGCAGGCAAACATTGGGTGCGCATGAAAGGGAACTCTCCTGTTCATCTGTACAGGACAGACGAAATGGGCAACCGTGTTGAAAAAGAGGGGATCACTGCCTATACGCTTCGGAACCATCAGGGGTTCTATGACCGTGGAATAAAAATACTGCTCACGGATAACCAGGACCAGGGCCGCGGCGGCAGTTTTGCAAAGTACAGGCAGGTCCCTGTTGTGACATACGACGGAATATCTTTTAATACACGCAGGGACCTGATGCTTGATACCAGTATTGTCAGCCAGTTCAATTCCGACAATTTCATATCTGCCTATATCCCGGACTACGGGGCTGTGGTGTTTAATACAGTCAGCGGGAAGTCGATTGTGGATGGAGCCGGCGCCTTTATCTATGATGACGCCCTGAAGGCCAGGCTTGATATTCTCATATCCGTCATTGAAAAAGCCTCCCTTGCCCATCTCGGCCGGGTAAAGGGACGGGCTGCGGCAAAAATGATCTGGCGCAAGGAAACCGGGTTGAGGAAATCAACAGCCAGGGTCAAAGAAAAAGAACGTCTCCTGGACGAACAGGAAAGACAGTTGCTGACCGTGGGAGCGGTCACCCCGGATCAGTTGAACATGTCAGCGGTCAGTGTTCATGATGGGGTGTATGCCTTCATTGACATGGTCGGTTCCACCGGTATCAGCAAACGTCTCACTCCCAGGGATTATGTTGACCTGCTGAATTCTTGCCATGAAATTGCAGCGGAAAATGCCGGCCGTTTCGGGTGCCGGATGGGGAATATCATCGGGGACGGTGTGGTCTTTCAGAATGTATTTGTGTTTGACAAGTGGGAGGGATACCACCCGACTCCCCAGGAGCGCCTCATGCTCATGACACTGATGCTCTCCTCGGTGATCAACGATATCCATCAACTGGCCCGCGGCCACCATTACAGTGACAGGGGAAAACAGGTCTATCACCTGGTCAAATCCCATAGACTTCAGCTCTGCTTCAGGGCCGGCATGAGCCAGGGCAGGGCCATTGTCGGCCCCCTGGGCAGCCAGAAACGGAAAATAGTCACCGCCATAGGGGAAACCGTTGACCTGGCCTCACGCCTGGAAAGCTGCGGCGCACCCAATCATATCCACACCACAAGGAACGTTGCCGCCCAACTGCTGGAAGCCAGAATCTCCCGGGACACCACGTGGATTTACGAAACCGTAAAAAAACTTGACGGTATCCGGCAGTGGAACCATAAAAGCGGATTTCCATTCCTTGATTTTTATAAAACCGCTTTCAACCTCAACCAGGATCCCATCTGTAAAAAAGAGGAGAGCCGGTATAAAGAGTTCTCTGCTTCCGACACCCGCCTGATCCGCTGTCTTCCTGAAACCGGGTTTACCACCTGTCCGGGAATTTAAGAGCCGGAAAATTGACTCGCACCCGTGTCGGCAAGGCGGGCTGGGCTTCAACCCCGAAACTGCAAAAGGTCAGCCTTTGTTATTCCCGCTGCTGAACGCATTTGCATGCCTGTCAAGGGCCTCAATCAAAGCCTTTGTTTTACCACCGGGTTTTCCTTTCCCAATAACCGTGTCATCAATCTGTACTACGGGTACCACCCCCTTATTGGTTCCCGTAATAAATACCTCCCGGGCATTGAGCAGCTCACTCAGGGGCAGGGGTCTTTCTTCTACCGCAAACATGTCCTTTGCAAGGCCAAGTACGGCTTTCCTGGTAATGCCCTTTAACACCCCTGTGGCCGGTGTGACCAGGGTATTGCCGATAAAGGCGAACAAATTGCTGGTGGTGGCTTCCATGGCAAGGTTGTCACTGCTGATGTAGATGGCCTCCGTTGCCCCTGCTTTTTTTGCCTTTTTCAGGGCCATGGCAGCCGGGACATAATCCGTGACCTTGGCTTCGGGGTTGGCCCGTTCTTCATAGTGGGTAATGACCTTTACACCTCTGCTATACCACTCTTCAGGTAGGCCGGGGATGTCCGTTACCAGGACAATGAGCCTTGGGGCCCTGCTTGGGGTAAAAAAATCAGGGCTGGAACCGCCGGTGATGATTATTCTGATATTGGCCTCGGAAAGGTCCGGGTTTTTGTCCAGCACCTGGCTGACGATTTTTTTGATATCAGCAGCCTGCCAGGGCAGGGTAATACCTATTTTGACGGCTGAATCCATGAGACGCTGGATATGTTCATCCAGAAAGTAAGGGGTACCCCGGAAGGTACTCATTATATCACAGACGGCATATCCCCTGATTACGGCCAGGTCGTCAACCGGAATGACGGCTTTGTTCCATGGCAGAAATTCTCCGTCAACATAAACAATTTTCATGAACAGCATCCCCAAGATTGAAAATTAAAAACAACTATAGTACAAATTTAATCAGATACTTTTAGTTCTGATAGAAAACTACTCAGGTACTATTAATTTAACAGACTAACATAAGCGTCAATGAACAAAACTTCAAGAATAGGTTAAAAAATGGGTTTATTTTCCGGTATCCGTTATAATATCAAGGGGCTTGCCCTGGCTTTGAAAACCCCTTCCTTACTTGCGCTGGGACTGATCCGCTTTTTTGTGGTACTGGGCCTGACCCTGTTGTTGTCCGGGCTTGTGCTTTACTGGCACAATGAGATTTTGTCAATGATCTGGCAGGTGCCTGAGAACCAGTGGATGGTTTATCTGTGGCATGTTACCTCCTGGGTGCTCTCCCTTATTCTCGCAGCCCTTGCCATGGTGGTCTCCTATTTGATTGCCCAGGTATTTTTCTGCGTCTTTATCATGGATTACATGTCCAGGATTACAGAGCGGATTGTACTGGGCAAGGAAGCCTCTATTGCCCAGGGGTCCATGTTTGAGTTTTTTCTATACCTGATCCGCCAGGAAATCCCCCGGGCTGTTATCCCGGTTTTGATTTCAATGATCTTTCTTCTGTTGGGGCTGTTCACCCCCTTGAGTATTTTTGTCCTGGTTATCTCCTCTGTCACTGCCGGGTTGTTTCTGGCCTGGGACAATACCGACCTGATACCGGCCCGGCGTATGGTTCCCTTCAGGGAGCGGGTGGGGTTTTTAAAGCAGAATCTTGGATTTCATATCGGTTTCGGTCTTCTGTTTCTGATTCCCTGGGTGAACATTCTCTTTTTGTCCTTTGCACCCGTTGGTGCGACCCTCTACTTCATTGACAGGGAAAAATAGATCAGATGGAGGTAATTTGCAAAAAGGCCGGGATCCGGACGGATGTGCAGCCGGAGGCAAAAACAGAGGAGCAGGAGGCGCCTGTGATCATCTGCCGTGCCTGTGATGCTGTGGTGACCAGGCCCGAGTTCCGGATAGAGGTTGACGGCGGTTTCGTTCATACCTTTGCCAACCCCCATGGCCTGGTGTTTGAAATAGGATGTTTCAGTGAGGCAGAGGGGTGTGTGAGGGGATCAGCCCCTTCTGATGAGTTTTCCTGGTTCAGGGGGCATGTCTGGACCGTAGCTGTCTGCCGGAATTGCCAGAACCAGCTGGGATGGATTTTTTCGTCTGCAAAAGACGGGACACCGAATCATTTTTTCGGACTAATCCTTGATCAGCTGATATTTCCCTGAGGTATTTTTCCGGAAATACCCGGAACCAAGTTTTCCAGTGAAATAATGTTGGTGAAATAATTGACAAATCCTGTTTTTTTTATATAATCGTATTATTCATTCGGATATTTCCCAACCAGTACCACACATCTCCTCATCTCTTTTTACCAGCGTAACCCAACCTTAAGATCAAGGTTAAGGAGTTTATTTATGAAAGAAAAAGTCAAAAGCAATGAGGCAACAATTTCCCAGCCTAAAACAACTTATGTCAAGCGGTCGCCAGTTGACAGAAGGTCTCCTGTAGACAGAAGAATTCTTGATATGGGGCCGGGATATCCGGGGGTGGAGAACCGGCTGAAATTAAAGGACAGGCGCAGGGGATGGGAAGACCGCTACGGGTGGGAAAGAATCAGCAAATGGAGCAGTTCGCCCATCTATTCAGACTTGCCCTGATCATTCTTAATCATTTTCTTGCATTGTCTGTTGCAGCACCGAGCCTTTTTGTTTGTCTTGATATGAGGTTCGTGGTAATAAAACCATTTGGCAAAACTGAGTATTGCTATGATCAAATAAAAGCTCACTACAGCTAAAGGACTACCCATGAACGTGCTTATTACCGGCGCTGCCGGATTTATCGGATCTACCCTGGGGCAACGGCTTCTAAAGGAAGGACACAGGGTTTGCGGCCTGGATAATTTAAATGACTACTATGATGTGAACCTGAAAAAGGCCAGGCTGGAAAAGCTTGCGGCCTACTCTGAATTTGAGTTTCAACGGCTTGATCTTGCAGACCGGCCGGCCATTAAAAACCTGTTTGATTCCCATGGATTTGACTGTGTTGTAAATCTGGCTGCCCAGGCAGGAGTCCGTTACAGCATTGAAAACCCGGCCTCATATGTGGATGCAAACATGGTGGGATTCGGAAATATTCTTGAAGGATGCCGGCACACCAAGGTAAAGCACCTGGTATATGCCTCTTCCAGTTCGGTATACGGTTTGAACACCTCAATGCCGTTTTCCGTGCGTCACAATGTGGACCATCCCATCAGCCTCTATGCTGCCTCGAAAAAAGCCAATGAACTCATGGCACACACCTACAGCTACCTGTATAACCTGCCCACGACAGGACTGAGATTTTTTACGGTGTACGGCCCGTGGGGACGGCCTGATATGGCGCTTTTCCTCTTTACCAAAGCCATTCTTAACGACGAGCCCATAAAGGTGTTCAACAATGGCAATATGCAGCGGGACTTCACCTATATTGATGATATCGTGGAAGGGGTGATCCGGGTGATGAACAACATTCCTGAGGCAGATCCGGACTGGTCGGCGGAAACACCTACACCTTCATCCAGCTGCGTGCCTTACCGGCTGTACAATATCGGCAACAACCAGCCTGTGGCTCTTATGGACTTTGTCCATGCCATTGAGGATGCCATCGGTAGAAAGGCTAAAATAGACTACCGGCCCATGCAGCCCGGGGATGTTCCGGCCACTTATGCAGACGTTAACGATCTCATTGCCGATACTGGATTCAAACCTTCCACGCCTGTCCCGGAAGGGATAAAAAACTTTGTGGACTGGTACAGGGAATATTACGGATAAAAAACAAAATACCGGGGGAGATATCCCCCGGTATTATATTTGCTCAAGTTTTCTTAGATCTATGCCAGGGCTCTGGATACGATTTCATAGACATTTTTTGACAGGCCCTGTTCGGCCACAATGGTTTCAAGGGCGTTTTTCATCTTTTCCTGACGATTTTCATCGTAGCGTTTCCAGAGGTTGAAACAGGATGCCAGCCTTGCCGTAACCATGGGGTTGATCTTATCGAGGGTAAGAATAAAATCTGCCATGAATTCATAACCCTGACCGTCTTCCCTGTGAAAATGGACTGGATTCTGCATGGCAAAGGCATAGATCAGTGCCCTGACCTTGTTTGGATTGGTCAATGAGAAATCCTTGTGCCCGGTCAATGACCTGACCTGATCCAGGGTGCCTGCCAGCGGCGATATCGCCTGGACTGCAAACCATTTGTCCAGAACCAGTGCCTCGTGCTGCCATTTTTCGTAAAATATCCTGCAGGCCTTATCTCTGGCTTCCTCATTCATTCGTGTCATCAGCCTGAAGGCAGCAAACTCATCGGTCATATTCAGGGCTGTTTCAAACTGACGGGTTACCAGGCCGTTTGCATCTGCATCCCCAAGACTTGCCAGGTATGAGAGACAGAGATTTTTGAGGCTCCTGTCGGCCACGGCGCTGTGGGAGATGTCCCCGGGGGCGCTGCCGCTGCAATAGTCAAAAACTTTCAGAAACTCAGACCTCAACCCTTTGGCCAGTTCATTTTTAAGAAAGGTCCTTGCATGATGAATGGCCATGACGTCAATGGTGTCATAATGGTCTTTGATCTCTGTTTCCTGGGGCAGGGCAAGGGCTTTGGCAAGAAAGGCCCGGTCTTTGCTTTCATCGGTCAGGGCGACTGAAAATGCCTGGGCCAGGGTGGGACTGACCTGTAACGGGGTGTTGTCTCCCAGGGCAGCCACCAATTGTTTTATCTC